>CACNXI010000001.1 GCA_902624345.1 uncultured Pelagibacteraceae bacterium
CTTTCTAATTTTTATTTCTCTTTTTAAAATTTCATTTTTAAAATGCCAGGGTAAAACTAAATAATAGTTAGGTTTTTTTACCCTGGAATCTTTTTCTGAAATTATTTTTATATAATTACCTGGTGTATATTTATTAAATTTTAGCGGATTTCTCTCGGCTATAAAAGGTATTTTGTTAGAGGAAATTTCAAGGTATTGTAAAAAGACATTTCCTTTTGTTGAAGCTCCATATCCATGAATTATTTTGCCGTTACTAATTAAATAATCTATAAGGTCTTTAGTTCTTTTCTTTATTAAATTAATTTTTTTAAAAAAATTTAAATAGGATTTTTTATCCTCTAATTTTAGTCTCTTTTCTTGTCTTAAAATTTTATTGATTTTTTTTTTATTAACTTTAAATTTCGCATTTTCATGACAAATTAGATATCTTGAACTACCTCCATTTATATCGTTATTTTTTATATCGAAAACTTTCAATTTATTTTTTTTCATTAAACTGATAATAATTTTTGATGAATAATATTCCAGATGCTCATGACAAATAGTATCGAATAAACTATATTTAAATAATGATAAAAGATCTGCATGTTCTAAAACAAAAATACCATCTTTATGAAGAATTTTTTTTATATCGTTTACAAATAAATTTGGGTTTTTCAGGTCGTAAAACATGGAAAGAGCAGAAATAATCTTGTATTTGAAATTAAGCCCCCTTTTTTTTAAAATGTTATATGAGAAAAAATTAGAAACCTTATAATCAATTTTTTTGTAATATTTTGTATATTTTTTTATTATTGGATCTATGCCGACTGTAATAAATTTTTTATCATAAAAATTTAATAAAGTTCCATCATTACTAGCAATATCTAAAACATGTTCATCTTTTTTTAATTTAGATAATCTTATCGCTTCCCTTGCAACGTTATGAACATGTTTTGTCATCGTTGAATTTATTCCAGTTCTATATCCATAATCTTGGGAATATAAATAATTCGGATTAAAATTCCTATCAAGTTGGACAAGCCTACATTTTTTACACATTATCAAATTAATAAAATCTTGAGGAATTTTATCATTTAAGCTCTTTGGAAATTTACCCGTAAAACTTAACTTTCCTAAACTAAATAGATCAAAAAAATTTTTTGACTTGCAAATTCTACATTTTTTTATTTTCATTGTATTTTGTTTCTAACATAGTTGTTAATATTTAAATATAAAGATAATAATAAATAATTAGACTAATAAATATTTTATGTTGAAAAAAAAACAAAGAAAAAAGAATATAATAATTACGGGTGCTTATGGACAGGATGGAATCATTTTAAGTAAATTGCTTAGTAAAAAAAATTACAAAATAATTGGTCTTGTAAGGCATTTAAAAAAAATAAAAATTAAAAATGTAAAATACGTAAAGTTGAATCTATCAAATTTCAGCTCAATCTCAAAAATAATTAAAAATTTAAATCCCCAAGCTTTAATTCATTTTGGATCTGATAATCCAAGTTTTTATGAAAATAAAAAGTTAAATAAAGATTTTTATATTAAAAATTTTAAAGAGGCAAAAAATCTTATAAATATTTTTGCCCCTTTAAAGAAATCAAAATTAATATTAATTGGATCATCACAAATGTATAGAAGTGGAAAATCAAAAGTTAATTTAAGGACTAAATTTACCGAAACAACACCATATACAAAATTTAGAATAAATACTTTTAATTACATGATTTATAAAAAAAGGAAATTTAATTCAAATATGACAATGGCAATTTTATTCAACCATGACTCGATTTATAGAAATAAAAAATTTTTAATTCCAAGGTTAATAAAATTAATAAGAGAAAGAAATTTAAAAGAATTACAAGAAATATATAATGAGAATATTTCAGGAGATTTTTCTCATGCAGAAGACATTTGTAATGGTCTTTTTAAATTGATAAAAACCAAAAAAAATCCCGATAAACTAATTTTTTCATCACATAAAAGAACTTTCATTAACGATATTATAAAATATCTACTTAAAGCTAACAAATTAAATAATATAACTAATTTTAAATTAACAAAAAGAAAATCATCATCCTTAGGAGATAGTTCATTCACTCAAAAATTGTTAAATTGGAAATTAAAAAAAAATATATTTGTAGCAGTAAAACAATTAAATAAGCTTCACTTAACTCTGTGTTTAAAAAAAATCAATAGAAGATAATATAAAGCGAATATTATGTCATTAATTTGCATTTTAGAAGATCCAGAAACTCTTCCTGGTAAAGAAATTGGTATCTCCGCTATATTATATTTTTTTGATAAAAAAAATATGCTTTCCCAAAAAAAAGAGTAAGAGTTGTTTTCTGCTATTAAAATATCTTTAAGTTTTATTTTTTTGATATTATAACACCTAAAAGCACCCGAACTGTCATATTTAATATTTAAAATATTCTTTATCAAAAAGTGTCTTAAAGTGGTTAAGAATATTCTCCAATAACTCCAATCATTTAAGGAATTTTTTTTTAAAAACCGATTGGTAGAAATCAACTCATAATTCTTATTTTTGATTAATTTTATCATTTTTTTTATATGAATAGGATCATGAGTACCATCACAGTCCATTGTAACAATTATTGAATATTTCTTTTTATACCCCCAAGTAATTCCCACCTTATGAGCAGAACCAATTCCCTTTTTTTTATCTCTTTTTATTAAGAAAATATTTTTATTTTTTTTCTTTAAATTTTCAATTCTGGGACGTGTACTGTCTGCTGAGTTGTCATCAATAAATAAAATATCTTTTTTAATATTTTTTAATTTACTAATTTTTTTCCAAATTAAATTTATATTTTTTTCTTCATTAAGAACAGGTATAATTATTAAAAGTTTCATTTTAACAACATTTTCTTAATTACATTTATCATTTTTCATAATCTGATAAAATACATAATACTCACCATCAAAAACTTTACAAAATTTGTTAAGATCAATTTTTGATTTATTTAAGACTGGATCTTTTTTATTGACAATAATTAAATCAGGGTCCGAATTAAATTTCATGTTATTATCAAATTTTAGTAACAACCTATCCGTTTCAAAGTTTGGAATTATAAGTTGTTGGGACATTATAGGAGAACTATTGTTAATAAAATCCAATATTTCTTCATCAAAATCTTTAGAGTCTTTAAATGTGGTCAGTGAATTTGCTTGGTAACGATGCCAAAATAAATTCATAATATTGTCATTTCTATATCTCCATCCTTTTTTTTTATTCATTATAAATTTTTTAAAATCACTTTTATTTAAATTCAAAAAATTAAAACTTTTTATTAAATCATTTTCGATCATTTCATTTTTTTTTGATACAAATATACCATTAACAACTTTAAGATATTTAATTTCGTTGAGTATAAACCAAACTATAAATTTATTATCAAATGTAAGAAGGGTGCTTTTCTTTAAGTTTATTTCTTTCTTTTGAACAATATCAATTATATTGTTGAACTCAGTCCTTAAATTAAAATTATCACTGCTAATTTTGTTTGAAATATAATTGTTTCTAACACCGGTATAGTTAGCGAAAAAAATAGTTATCACTAAAATTACAACAAGTGTGTTCGAAATTTTACTGGATATACTTTTAATCAAATTCTCCTGAATAAATTTTGAAAAGACGAAAAATATTAAAAGAAAAAATATTATTACAGTTAAATTATTAAAAAAATAAAAATGTGAAAAAAAACTAGGTGAAAGGAGGATAAATATTATTGGAGATATAATGCTTGAATAAAACATAAATAAAAAAAGATTATTTTTTGACAAAATTTTTTTGTATTTTTGACAATTTATTAAATAGGTTATGCCAACGCTAATTATTAAAACAAAAATAAATTTCATATCTAAAAATTTTTCAAAAGTATAATTTAAAAGAATTCTTCTTTTTTCAAAATCAAGATCTAAAGCCCCCATTCTTTCTAAAAATTCTTTCTCAGAAGAAATATAATTAAGTATCATTGGTGAGGAAAATACTAATAAAAAAAGAATTAATACACTGAATGAAACATAATTTTTAACTAAATATGATATTAATCTTGTTTTGTATAAATAGATTAGTGTAAATAAAAATGTAATCTGTATTAGCAAAAAATGATAAATAAAAGAAGTAAGAGAAAGACTAGATATAATTCCTAATAATATAAATTTTTTTCTTTTTATGAATTCCCCCTTTTTGAGTCCCGATAAAATTATTAACATAAAATAATAAAGAAAGAGGTTTGTTATTAATGGTCTAGGAAATCTTAAAGAATACAAATCAAAAGTTATTACATTAACATAGCTATAACTGGATAAAGTTGTTAAATCTAAAAATAATGGAAGGTTGTATAGGAATACCGAAATTAATAAAGACACCTCTCTTGTAAAATCTAAAAACCTAGAAATTTTGTAAAAAATCCCAAGAAATATAATAATACATACTAATTCTAAAACTATGAAAGCCCAGGATTTAATAAATAAATACAAAATATAATGTAAATAAAAACTACCAAAAGGAACTGTTAAATTGTTTAGGTTTGTAATTTCAGCATCATAAGAATTACTTAAATTTAGATCTATAAATGATTTAAATATTGGAAAATATTTATAAGCATCTGTTATCCCCTCAAATATAATTTTGACATCTATATTTTCATTAAACATTAAGAAGGGCTGATGCCATCTGATTAAAAAAAATATGACGCCAGATAGTATGATAAAGTAACTGGCCTTAGTTCTGTTAATTAACATTTTTAGGTGTGGTGCCCTCGGCCAGACTCGAACTGGCACTCCCAAAAGGGCAAGGATTTTAAGTCCTTTGTGTCTACCAATTTCACCACGAGGGCATCTGTTTTTTTCATTAATGTTTATGCCAATATTTATAATTGAACAAGATAAATAAGTAAAATTTTTTCATTTTCAAAATACAAATATTACAAACCAATACGATGTTAAACCTGATGCAATAGTAATAATTACATTTCTTGAAAAAAATCCAATAATTATTGCTGTAAGAGCACCATAAATTTTTGGATCTGTGATAGCTACTAATGTTCCATAATCATTTAGCAGGACGCTAGGAAAGATTATAGATGGAAACACAACGGAGGGGACATAATTTAAAATTTTTCTAAAATTTTCATTAAAAACATCTTTATCTATTAATGCAATCATTCCCATTCTGGTAAAATAAGTAATTAATCCTGCAATGAATATTGAAGTCCAGGTCATTTTTTAAATTTGAATATTAAATAAGCTGTAAATAAACCAATTAGTGGTGAGATTAGAATATATGATTTAAAGGGGGCATTATAAAAAAAAGTTGCAGCTAACCCTGAAACTACCATCACAATTAAATGATCTATTTTTCTAAGTTCATTAATGATAATTGCTATAAAAGTTAAAGGGATTGCAAATTTTAACCCTAATGCTTCTGGAAGAATAGATCCTAAAAATATTCCAATAATTGTAGAAATTTGCCAACAAAGCCAAAGGGTTATGCCAGAGCCCATCAAATGATAATGATTAAAGTTTTGTCCTTTGTTTTTTTTAAAATAGATATTTGAAACTGCAAAACCCTGATCTACTATGAAATAAGAAATAAAAAGTTTTTTTATTAATGATAACTTATTTAAGTATTCAGATAAAACAGCTCCATACAATAAATGTCTTGAGTTTATCACTCCAACTGAAGTAATAGCGACAAGGGATGATGCTCCACCTGATAATAATTGTAAAAAAACGATTTGTGAAGCTCCTCCAAATATTATTAATGATGTGGCATAAGTCATGATTGGATCAAAACCCAACTCAATACCAATTGCACCAAATATTATTCCAAATGGAATGACAGAGAGCAAATGTGGAGCCACATCAAAAAAGCCTATCTTAAAGATTTGAAATTTTGATAACATTCTAACCTTTTAAGGCTTCAACTAAAAATTTTGAATCTAAATCGCAGTCTTTATAACCTTGCTTAATGATATTCAAATATCTTGTACTTGGATATTTAAAAGGGGTCTTTTTTTCCATCGAATATGCCATCACATCCCTACCCTCATATTTAAAAAATATTTTTTTGTACAAGATTGGAAAGTCCTCATATTTATCGAGACAAGTTTCATCTTTTTCAGTAATTTCAAACAAAGCTCCTTGAACAATAGATCCTTTTTTATACTCAATGTCTGCTACACATAACTCACTTCTAAAAGTTAATCGATAATCTTGAAGAATATATTTTTTTAAATACTTGCATCCAGAACATCTTTTTTTCATCTGTTCATGATGAAGATTACTACCATAAGCAAAATACAACATTATACCTCTTTTACTATTTGAATTTTTTGTTCTTCAACAAATTTCAAAATTTCATTATTACAAGTATTGATTTTAGCTTTATCGGTAGACCTAACAACAATTGAAACACCCAACTTTCCTGCTCGAAAAAATGGATAGCTCCCTATTTCAACATCTTGATTATTGTTCTGAACTTGGGTTAAAGATTTTGCAATTTCACTCTCTACAGTTCTTAAATTTATTGTGTGACTCAAAATTGGAGCACCGCCTGTAATCAAATGATCAAAACCTCCAAGCATTGACTTTAGAATAGAAGGAACTCCTGGAAGAGAAAAAACATTTTCGACATAAAATCCTGGTGCACCACTTGTTGGATTTAATATAAGTTTAGCAGTTACAGGCATCATAGCCATTTTTTTTCTGCCTTCACTAAATTCACTTGGTTTATAATATTTTTCCAAAATAGAAAAAGCCTCTTTATGATAACCATATTCTATATTAAAAGCTTTAGATACTGACTCGGCAGTAATGTCATCGTGTGTTGGACCTATTCCACCTGTTGTAAAAACATAAGAAAATTTATTTTTAAAAGTATTTATTGTTTCGATAATATCTTTTTCAATATCAGGGATTATTCTTACTTCCTTTACTTGTACACCTAAGGAATTCAACCATAGTGATAAAGTACTTGTGTTGATATCTTTAGTTCTTCCAGAAAGAACTTCATTTCCAATTATTATTATGCCTGCATTTATTTCTTTTTTATTTTTCATATACAAATATAAATTAATAAATATGAAATTTACCAATACTTTAATCAAAGGCAAACTAATCAAGCGGTATAAAAGATTTTTTATCGATATCAAAGTAAATAATTCAAAGATTACTGCACACTGTCCCAACACTGGCTCAATGATGGGTCTTTTAGATCCAGGAAACACAGTTTTTGTTTCCAGAAATAATGATCCAAAAAGAAAACTTAAATTTACATTAGAAATGATTAAATCAAATAATTGTATGATTGGTGTAAATACTCACAGAGCAAACAAAATAGTATTGGACGGTCTTAATAAAAAATTAATTAAGGAAATGAAAAATGTTAAAGAAATTAAACCAGAATTTAAATATTCAGATGATACAAGGTTTGATTTCTTATTAGATAAAAATTTACTCGAAGTAAAAAATGTAACTCTTTTAAGGAATAAAGATTTTGCAGAGTTTCCAGATGCTATAACTACGAGAGGCTCAAAACATTTAATTAAGTTAGCTGAATCAATAAAAAAAGGCTTTAAACCGTTTGTCTTATTTTTAACTCAAATTGAAGGTATAAATAAATTTAAAATAGCTAAAGACATTGATCCTGAATATTATAAGAATTATTTAAAAGTTAAAAAAGATGGTGTTAAATTTTTAGCTTATAGATGTAAATTAAACGACAAAGAAATCAGAATAGAAAAAAAAATAGATATTATTGATGAGTAACTATTTGGAAAAATTTGAAAAAATGAGAATTGCTGGTTCATTGGCATCTAAAACTTTAGACATGATTACAGATTATGTAAAAGAAGGAACAGCAACAAATCATATTGATAAACTTTGTTATGAATTTATAAGAGATAACGGTGGATATTCTGCTCCTCAATTCTATAGAGGATTTGAAAAATCAATTTGCACCTCGCTTAATCACGTTGTTTGTCACGGTATACCTGGTGACAGATTACTTCAAGATGGAGATATTGTTAATATAGATGTAACAGCTATAATTAATGATCACTACGGGGACACGAGTCGAATGTATACTGTTGGTGATATCTCTGTAAAGTCAAAAAAACTTATTAACGTTACTCATGAGTCTCTTAACAGAGCAATTAAGATATTAAAGCCTGGAAAAAGAATTGGTGATATTGGTTACGAGATACAATCATTTGTAGAAAAAAATGGTTTTTCAGTAGTAAGAGATTTTTGTGGTCACGGAATAGGTACAAATTTTCATCAGGAACCAAACATACTTCACTATGGATCAAAGGATACTGGGGACGAATTAAAACCAGGAATGACTTTTACCATTGAGCCAATGATAAATGCTGGAAAGTATCACACTAAAGTTTTAAATGATGGTTGGACAGCAGTTACAAAAGATAAAACATTATCTGCGCAATTTGAGCATACTGTAGGAATTACTGAAAATGGTTATGAAATTTTTACAGAATCTGCTAAAGGTTACAAGGAGCCTCCTTACAATTAATGATATCGAGATATTCAAGAAAAGAACTTACGGAAATTTGGTCAGAGGAAAATAAATATAAAATTTGGCTTGATGTTGAAATTGCTGCAGCTCAAGCAATGGAAAAATTTAAGATTATTCCTAAGGGTGTAGCTTCTGTAGTTAGACGAAGAGGAAAAATAAATGTTAAAAGAATTCATCAAATTGAAGGTAAAGTAAAACATGATATTATTGCTTTTCTAACTTCCATAACTGAAAAAGCGGGAATTAAAGCAAGATACCTTCACCAGGGAATGACATCATCAGATGTGCTTGATACGAGTTTCAACATTCAATTAGTCCAATCAGGTAAAATTTTAATGAAAGATATAGAAAAATTATTATCTGTAATAAAAAAAAAAGCTTTAAAGCATAAAATGACCCCATGTATCGGAAGAAGTCACGGTATTCACGCGGAGCCAATTACATTTGGTTTAAAGCTAGCAACTTATTATGAAGAGTTTAAAAGAAATAAAAAAAGATTAGAAAATGCTATAAATGAAGTTTCAACATGTGCTATTTCTGGAGCAGTTGGAACATTTGCAAATATAGATCCAAGAGTTGAGGTTTTTGTATCAAAAAAATTAAAACTTAAGCCTGAACCAATCTCAACTCAGATTATTCCAAGGGATAGACATGCTTATTATTTTTCTGTTTTAGGAATTATAGCTGGATCTATTGAAAGGTTTGCAACAGAGATTAGACATTTGCAAAGATCTGAAGTTTATGAGTTACAAGAATTTTTTTCAAAAGGTCAAAAAGGATCTTCGGCAATGCCTCATAAAAAAAATCCAATATTAAGTGAAAATTTAACAGGTCTTGCAAGACTTGTAAGAAGTAGTGTAATCCCTGCACTTGAAAATATTGCTCTTTGGCATGAGCGAGATATATCTCACTCTAGCGTAGAGAGAAATATAGGTCCTGATGCTAATATTACTTTAGATTTTGCTTTATTTAGACTTACAAATCTTGTGGATAATATGATTATTTATCCAAAAAATATGATGAAAAATCTTAATATAACTAAAGGAGTAATTTTTTCACAAGAGATGATGTTAGAACTTACAAAAGTTGGTCTTTCAAGAGAAAAGGCTTATAAAAAAATTCAAATGCATGCGATTAATAGCTTTAATAAGAATACCAATCTAATTGAACTGGTTAAAAAGGATAAATCAATCACATCCCTAATTTCTGAGAAAAAAATTGATAAAGTATTTACATATTCCAAACATTTAAAAAATGTAAATTATATTTTTAGAAGAGTTTTTAAATAATAATGAAAAAGGGAAAAAAATTATACGAAGGAAAGGCAAAAGTTATTTTTGCTACTGATAATAAAGACTTTGTAATTCAGCACTTTAAGGATGATGCAACAGCTTTTAATAATCAAAAAAGAGCAAAGATTGAAGGCAAAGGTGTTCTAAATAATAGAATTTCTGAACATATATTAATGAACCTTGATCAAGTTGGAATAAAAAATCATTTAGTAAAAAGGCTTAATATGAGAGAGCAACTTATCAAACATGTAGAAATTATTCCGATCGAATTTATTGTTAGAAATATTGCAACTGGTTCTCTTACAAAAAGACTTGGGATAGAGGACGGTACCATTTTAGAAGATCCATTAATTGAATATTGTTTAAAAAACGATGAACTAGGAGATCCTCTTATATCTAAAGAACACATCTATACTTTTAAATGGGCAAATAAAAAAGAAATAGAGAAAATAGATAAACAACTATTAAGGATAAATGACTTCATGGTAGGAATGTTTAGAGGTGTTGGTATTAAACTTGTAGATTTTAAAGTTGAGTTTGGAAGAATTAAAAACAATGGCAAAACAGATGTATTGCTAGCAGATGAAATAAGTCCTGACACATGTAGATTATGGGACAATAAAACTGATAAAAAATTAGATAAAGATAGATTTAGAAATAATCTTGGAAATTTAATTAATGCATATCAAGAAGTAGCAAAAAGATTAGGTATTCTTCACGAACAATCCAATATACAAGCTGTCAACTTTGAAAAACCAAAAGCGGTAAAAAACAAAAAATAAATGAAGATAAAGGTAATTGTTACTCTTAAATCTGGAGTTCTTGATCCTCAAGGTAAAGCTATACAACAAACATTAAATGGAATGGGCTTTGCAAACGTTAAAGAAGTAAGACAAGGAAAATATTTTGATATCGATATTGACGAAAATGATGAACAAAAAGCAAAACTCTCTGCAGAGGAAATTTGTAAAAAACTTCTAGCAAATCAAGTCATTGAGGATTTTAAAATCATTTAATGAATTCATCGGTAATTATATTCCCAGGATCTAATTGTGATAGGGATATGGACGTTGCCTTAAAAAAGTTTGGTTTTAAAAATAAAATGGTTTGGCATAATGATGATGAATTACCCAAAAGTGACTTGATTGTTTTACCAGGTGGTTTTTCTTACGGAGATTATCTTAGATGCGGGAGTATAGCTGGAAAGTCTAAAATTATTCAATCAGTTATTGATTTTGCAAATTCTGGAGGTTTAGTTTTAGGTATTTGTAATGGATTTCAAATCTTAACAGAAACTGGTCTATTAAAAGGTGTTCTGCAGCAAAATAAAAATATTGAATTTATTTGTAAAAATATATTTGTCAAAGTTAATAACAGTGAAAACAAATTTTTTGAAAATATTGACAAAGATGTTTTAGAACTTCATATAGCTCATAATGAAGGTAACTATTTTTGCACTGAAGATGAATTAAAGTCTTTAGAAGATAACAATCAAATTGCAGCTTACTACTGTAGCTCTGATGGAAAAGTAGATGATAAGTCAAATCCAAACGGTGCAATAAAGAATATTGCTGGAATATTCAATGAAAAGAAAAATATTTTAGGAATGATGCCTCATCCAGAGAGAATGATAGATCAAAGTTTATCTGGTGAAGATGGTTCAATATTTTTTGAAAATTTATTAAAGAATTTGAAATAATGGAAGTAAATGAAAAAATTGCAGTAGATCACGGTTTAAAACCTGATGAATACAAAAAAATTTGTGACTTGTTAAAGCGTGTACCAAATTTAACAGAACTTGGAATTTTTTCAGCAATGTGGAATGAGCATTGTTCTTATAAATCTTCAAGATTACATTTAAAGAAATTAAATACTAAGGGTAAAAAGGTAATTCAGGGACCAGGTGAAAATGCTGGCGTGATTGATATTGGAGATGACGATGCAATAGTTTTTAAAATTGAAAGTCATAACCATCCCTCATTCATAGAGCCTTACCAAGGTGCTGCAACAGGTGTTGGTGGAATAATGAGAGATGTTTTTACAATGGGTGCTAGACCAATTGCAAACCTAAATTCAATTCATTTTGGTTCAACACAGCATAAAAAAACTAAAAATTTATTAAGAGGTGTTGTTAAAGGGATTGGAGGCTATGGAAATTGTATTGGAGTTCCAACAATAGCTGGTCAAACCTGTTTTGATCAATCTTATAATGGAAATATCTTGGTAAATGCAATGACTTTGGGTTTGGTAAATAAAAATAAAATTTTTTACTCAAAAGCTGCAGGGATAAACAAACCGGTTATATATGTTGGATCGAAAACTGGCAGAGATGGTATTCATGGAGCAAGTATGGCATCAGCAATATTTGATGACAAAATAGAGGAAAAAAAACCAACCGTTCAAGTTGGAGATCCATTTACCGAAAAACTTCTTTTAGAAGCTTGCTTAGAATTAATGTCTGATAAATCGATTATTGCAATTCAAGATATGGGTGCAGCAGGATTAACATCCTCAAGTATTGAAATGGCATCAAAAGGAAATTTAGGAATTGAATTACATTTAGATAAAGTTCCTTGCAGAGAAGAAAAAATGACACCATACGAAATTATGTTGTCTGAGAGCCAAGAAAGAATGTTGATAGTTTTAGAAAATGGGAAGGAAGATAGTGCAAAAAAAATATTTGATAAATGGAACCTAGATTTTGCAGTAATAGGAAAAACTACTAACACAAAAAATATTGAACTTTATTTTGAAAAAGAAAAAGTAGCAAATGTCCCAATTAAATTTTTAGCAAATGAAGCTCCTATGTATGATAGACCTTGGAAAAAAACAAAGCTCCCTCAAAAAATCAAATTTTCAAACAGTGATTTTAAAAAACTCAAATTTAGTGATGTAATAAAAAAAATGATATCTAATCCAAACGTTTGTTCAAAGCAATGGATATGGGAACAATATGATCACACTGTAATGGGTGATACAATACAAAAACCTGGCGGTGATGCAGGTGTTGTTAGAGTACATGGTACTAAAAAAGCAGTAGCCTCTTCAGTTGATTCATCTGCTTCATATTGTTATGCGCATCCATTTACAGGAGGAAAACAAGTTGTTTGTGAAGCGTGGAGAAATTTAGTTTCAGTCGGTGCTGAACCTATAGCAATAACAAATTGTTTAAACTTTGGAAATCCGGAGAAAAAAGAAAATATGGGGGAATTTGTTGAATGTATAGATGGAATTAATGAAGCAAGTAAGTATCTAAATTTCCCTGTTGTTTCAGGAAATGTATCTTTTTACAACGAAACAAAAGATAAAGGTATCAAACCTACTCCAACAATTGGAGGCGTTGGTTTAATTAAAGATTATAAAAATTTAATGAGTATGAGTTTTAAATCAAAGGGGAATTTAGTTTTAGTTATTGGAAAAACAGAAGGAAATTTAGATCAAAGTATCTTTGCAAATGTAATTTTAGATGAAAAAAAAGGTCCTCCTCCTGAAATAAATCTATTCAACGAAAAAAACAACGGAGAAACAGTTCTTAAACTTATTAAAGAAAAACTACCTTTGTCAGTTCACGATGTATCTCTTGGTGGAATAATGATTGGCGCCTTAAAGATGTGTATAGCAGGCAATATGGGAATTAAATTTTATAAGTTTAAAAATTTAACAAATATTTATCAATATTTTTTTTCTGAGGATCAGGGAAGATATATTATTGAAGTAGAGAAAAATAATCTTAAAAAAGTAGAAAGTATTTTAAAGAAAAACTCTGTGCATTTTGATTTATTAGGAGAAACAACAGATAAAGAGATTATCATAAATAATGAGCCAACTTTTACAGTGGACAAGGTGACAGAATTTTATAAAGGTTGGCTATATAAATATATGAGTTGATTATGGCAATGGATTTAAAAGAAATTGAAAAAATGATTAAGGAAGCATTTCCTGATGCTTTGATTGATATTCAAGATCTAGCTGGAGATGGGAACCACTATTCCGCCACAGTGACTTCGTCTCAATTTAAAGGTAAAAATAAAGTGCAACAACATAAAATGGTGTATGATGCTTTAAAAGGAAAAATGGGAAATGAGCTTCATGCTCTAGCGCTTAAGACAAAGGAAAATTAATGGATCAACAAGTTAAAGAACAAATAGAAAATTCGATAAACAACAGCGATGTTTGCTTATTTATGAAAGGTAGTCCAGATGCTCCACAGTGTGGTTTCTCAATGGCTGTCTCTAACATCTTAAAAATTTTGGAAGTTAAATATCAAAGTGTTGATGTATTAAAAGATCAAAAAATTCGTGAAGGTATTAAGATATATAGTGAGTGGCCAACGATCCCTCAACTTTATATTAAAAAAGAATTCATTGGTGGATGTGATATCATCAAAGAAATGTTTGAGAACGGTGAACTTAAAAAAGTTTTTGACGAAAAAGGTATTGGATATAAAAAATAATATTATCTAGAGTAATATTCGATTACTAGATTTGGCTCCATAACAACAGGATAGGGAACTTCTTCAAACTTTGGTGTTCTCACAAATTTAATTGTTCTTTTCTTTTCATCTACTTGCAAATATTCAGGAATATCTCTTTCTTTGTTAGCTAATGCTATATCAATGATAGCTAATTGTTTTGATTTATCTTTAATCTCGATAGTGTCTTCTTCACTTAAAAGGTAGCTTGATATGTTTACTTTTTTACCATTCACTTTTACATGTCCATGATTAATAAACTGTCTTGATGAAAAAATCGTACTAGAAAATTTTGCTCTATAGATAACTGAGTCTAATCTTCTTTCTAGTAATCCTATTAAATTTTCCGCAGTATCTCCTTTTTTCATAATGGCTTTTCTGTAAACGTTTCTGAATTGTCGCTCATTTATGTTTCCATAATATGATTTTAATTTTTGCTTAGCTTGAAGTTGAGTTCCGTAGTCTGATAGTTTTGCATTTTTAGATTGTCCATGTTGTCCTGGAGGGTATGCTCTTTTATTGAAAGGGCTTTTTGGTCTTCCCCAAAGGTTAACCTTCAGTCTTCTATCAATTTTGTGTTTAGAATTTAATCTTTTTGTCATTTAGTGAAGTGGGTTATAAACTTAACATCTTATTTGTCAATCAACGTTTTTTTCCTAAACTTGCAAATACACTTGATAAAATACGTGTTTCTTTATCTGAAAGTTCCATTCTATAAAAAATGTTTCTCAAATTTTCAAGCATTATAGGTTTTTTTTCTTTATGTTTGAAAAAATTAATTTCATTTAGGTTGTTTAGGCATAAATTAATCATCGCTTGAATTTCCTTTTTAGACGCTTTCTTTACCTTTTTTGACTTTTTAAATTGACTAGATTTGGAATTTAGTAAACCTGAGATGAATTGCGCAATAATTATAAGGCTATGGGATAGATTTAAAGATTTAAAATTTATGTTTGTAGGTATTTGTAAAGTATAATTTGCATAACTTACTTCTTTATTTGATAAACCTGATGCTTCTGAACCAAATAAAAATCCAATTTTTTTTCTAAAATCTATTTTTTTTAAACCCTCAAGATTAATATGTTTTACATTTTTGTTTCTAAATCTTGCAGATGTAGCAATTAATATATCAATATCTCCTAAGGAACTTTCTAAATTATTAAATACTTTACCTTTTTTTATAATGTCTTTCGCTCCAACAGATGTTGCTAATATCTTATCATTAGGAAAAATAGGTTTTGGATCAATCAAATAAAGTTTTTGAAAATTAAAATTTTTTATTGCTCTTGCACATGCGCCAATATTTTCTGATAGCTGCGGTTTATGTAAAATAAATGTAACTTTATTCTTGTTCATTTATTTGATGCCATGATTTCTATTGTAGTTAGATAATGTTGAAGGATTAATTCCTCTAAGATATTTTTGATCAACATCCCATATAGAAACCTTTAATGGATAGCACTTTGCAACATCAGACGAATGTTCTGATCCACAGTCTCCACCAGGGCAAGCAGATAAAGCCCCTAATAAATCTGTTTCAGCAAAAAATTCCAAATAATCACCAGGTCTTACAGGACTTGACTTCATAAAATATTGCTTAGTGTCGTTAGTAAAGCCAGTAAGCATAAATACATTTAATACATCGTGTACAATTTTTTCTGCGTCATCTAATTTGATATTTTTCTCTTTAACCAAGGCTCTAGTTAAGTTTGAATGACAACAATAATGATAATCGTTGTTTGATGTTAGTTTATACGTGTAAGGATCACATCTAGTACCAATAACATCATGGACTGACCCCCCATCTTTGTCGTAACCATACCAATCTAATGTATCCCAAGTAATTGTAGCTAATGATCTTAAATATGGGAAACTGCTAAACATTTTGTCTCCAACTGAAATATGTGTTCCATAGAGAGCTCTAGTTTTTCCAGAATAAAACTTTTCATTTAAATTATCAGCCTGAAATAAATTTAAATCTCCAACTTGGGGTCCTTCAACACTTTCTATTCTAAAAAAATTACCTGATTTAACATTAAAAGTTTTAGCATCTCTTGGTGGGATAATGACTTCATCGACTTGTTTTATATGTTTTCTTGCTTCATGTAATATTTCAAGAT
This sequence comes from uncultured Pelagibacteraceae bacterium, assembly GCA_902624345.1. GTDB lineage: Bacteria > Pseudomonadota > Alphaproteobacteria > Pelagibacterales > Pelagibacteraceae > Pelagibacter. The sequence continues at coordinate 16,444 of CACNXI010000001.1, forward strand.
TATTATTTATGCTTTCATTGGGGTAACAAACAACAGGATCTGCTCCTACTCTGCTTTTAATATCAGTAGGTTTCTTAGAGAACTTCTTGATTTTCATTTATTTACTTGCGGGAGCTTTATCCTTAAATAATTTGAAATCTAAACTATCGATAAGAGCTTTAAATGATGCATCAATTATGTTTGGTGAAACACCAATAGTAAACCAATTTTTTCCTTGGGAGTCTGTACTTTCAATAGACACTCTTGTGGTAGCTTCAGTTCCTGTGTTTAAAATTCTGACCTTATAGTCAACTAGTTTTAAATCTTTCAAATATTCAGAATATTTTTCTAACTTTGTAACATTTTTTCTTATAGCGTTATCTAAAGCATGAACCGGTCCATTACCCTCACCTTCACAGACTATTTGTTCACCATCAACTTCTAATTTTGCTTTTGCTCTAGAAACAATTTTATCTTGATCATTTTTTGAAACTGAAACGTCATATTCTTTAATTGAGATATATCTTGGAATTTCTCCTATTACTCTTCTAGCTAGTAATTCAAAAGAAGCATCAGCTCCATCGTAACTGTAACCAATAAATTCTCTGTCTTTTACTTCTTCCAAAAGTTTTTTAACTTTTGGATCGTTTTCTTCAATTTCTATTCCAATTGTTTTAAGTCTGGATAAAATATTTGATTTACCAGACTGATCAGAAACAACTATATTTCTATTATTACCAACATCTTCTGGATTTATGTGCTCATAAGTTTTAGGATCCTTTTGAACAGCAGATACATGTAAACCGCCTTTGTGTGAAAATGCTGCAGCACCTACATATGGCAAATGTTTATTGGGTTTTCTATTAAGTATTTCGTCAAGTAACCTTGAACATTGTGTAATGTGTTTGATATTTTTTTCTTTAATACTTATTTCAAATTTATCTGATAATTCTTTTTTAAGATGAAAAGTTGGGATAATTGACATTAAGTTAGCGTTTCCACATCTCTCACCTAAGCCATTTATTGTTCCTTGTATTTGTCTTGCTCCTGATAAAACGGCTGCGATTGAATTTGCAACAGCATTACCAGTATCATTATGTGCATGAATACCTAAGTTTTCACCAGGAATATGTTCTGAAACTTCTTTAACTATTTTTGTAACTTCGTGAGGAAGTGTTCCACCATTAGTATCACAAAGAACTATCCATTTAGCACCATTATCAAATGCAGCTTTAATGCAAGCTAAAGCATATTTCGGATTTGCTTTGTAACCATCAAAGAAATGTTCTGCATCAAACATGAATTCTTTATTATTTTTTACAAAATGTTTTGTTGTCTCTTTAATATTTTCTAAATTTTCTTCTTTGGTTATTCCTAATGCGACATCAACATGGAAATCCCATGACTTTCCAACTAGACAAACAGATTTGGTATTTGAATTTAAAATTGCTGACAAACCTGGATCATTTTCAGCACTTCGTCCAGCTTTCTTTGTCATTCCAAAAGCAGTGAAGGTGGAGTTTTTTAAATCTAAACCTTTCTGAAAAAATTCTGTATCAGATGGATTGGCACCTGGCCAACCTCCTTCTATATAATCTACACCAAGATCATCTAAAGCATGGGCAATTTTTGTTTTTTCATCAATTGAAAAATGCACACCCTGGGTTTGAGCTCCGTCTCTCAATGTTGTATCAAATATGTATAATCGTTCTTTACTCATTTTATTTTCCAAGTTGTTTTATCATCTTTGTCTTCAATTAAAATACCTTTGTCTAAAAGTTCGTTTCTAATTTCATCAGCTAATTGGTAATTTTTGTTATCTCTAGCTGTATTTCTATCTTTTATCTTTTGTAAAATCTCTTCCTCTGAAATTTCTAGAATATTCTTTTTAAACTCTTGCCATTTTAATTTTGGCTCATTTAGAAGACCAATAAAATTACATGCTGTTGTAAAAATTTCTTTGTCTTTGTCAGATCCTTTGGCAGCTTTATCATATAATTTATGAATGTTACTAATATATCCAGGTGTATTTAAATCATCATAGAGAGGAGCTAAATCATCATCCGGTATTAACACTTTACCTTCTGGTTTTTTTTGACATTCATACCATTTATCCAAAGTTTTTTTTGATTGTATTAATAAATCCTCACTCCAATCCATAGCTTGTTTGTAGTGAGTTGAAATTAAAGCCAGTCTCAAAACTTGACCGTTATATTTTTGAAAGAAATCTTTTATTTTAAAAATGTTTCCTTGTGATTTTGCCATTTTCTCATTTGCTATTGTAATAAATCCATTATGTATCCAATAGTTTGAAAAGGATTTATTATTATTAGCGCATCTTGACTGTGCAATTTCATTTTCGTGATGAGGAAATATTAAATCCCTTCCTCCACCATGAATATCAAAAGTATCACCAAGAAATTTTTTTGACATAGCAGAACACTCTAAATGCCAGCCTGGTCTTCCTTTGCCCCAAGGTGAGTCCCAACTTGGCTCATCTTTATCAGATGGCTTCCACAATACAAAATCTTCGGGATTTTTTTTATTTTCTGAGACCTCAACTCTAGCTCCTGCTTTTAACTCGTCTATATTTTTATTTGATAATTTTCCATAATCTTTAAAACTAGAAACATCAAAATAAACATGAGAATTTTTTTCATAAGCATTTTTATTTTTAAGAAGAACATTGATCATTTCAACCATTAAAGAAATATTCTCTGTCGCCTTGGGCTCAAAGGATGGTTTTTCACAATTTAAATAATCACAATCATTGTGAAAACTATTGGTAATATTTTTAGTTAAAACATCTATTGATATTTTTTTTTGTTTTGCGCTTTCAATAATTTTATCGTCTATATCAGTTATGTTTCGAACATAAGTAACTGATTTATTTCCATACTTGCATTTTAAAACCTTGAACAAAATATCAAAAACCACCAATGGTCTTGCATTACCTATATGGGGATCATCGTAAACTGTTGGTCCGCATACATACATTTTTACTTTTTTTGGATCTATCGGTTTAAATATTTCTTTTTTACCGCCAAGACTATTAGTTAAATATATATCTTTGTTCATTATATTAGGAATATACCTTTAATTTAGATTTGTGAATCTATTTGATTAATTAGGAATCTTGCATATTGGAATTGGCTCCATTTTATGCAAATTTGCTTTTCTGATTTGAATATATTTATCTCGGTTTTTTGAATTCTCGTTATCCATAGCCTCTTCTATTTCCTTGTATGATAATCCTAGTTGACCCTCGTCAGTTCTACCATCATCCCAAAGACCATCTGTTGGAGCTGCATTAATAATATCATCAAGTATTTTCAGTTCTCTTCCAAGTTCCCAAACTTCAGTTTTATTACAATCAGCTATCGGAGATATATCTACACCACCATCACCATATTTTGTATAAAAACCAACTCCAAAGTCTTCAACTTTATTTCCTGTTCCAACAACTATTCCATTGTTAGCCGCTGCAACTTGATAAAGTGTTGACATTCTCAGTCTTGCTCTTGAATTAGCCATACCATGTTCACTGCTAAAATCTTTCAGAGTGCTTTCGAATGTTTTAAATAAAGAGTCTAATTCAACTGTATGCCCTTCAACATTCTTAAAATTTTTCTTTAACCATTCTTGGTGCCTTAAGCTTAAATCATGTTGTGAACCATTTTGTTTTATTGGCATCGATAATACGATTGTTCTTAATCCAGTCATGGCACTAAGTGTACTTGAAACCGAAGAATCAATTCCTCCTGATATACCAATAACTAATGATTTAGCCTTTACTGGCATTGAATTTACGTAATTTAAAATCCAATCTTTAATAAATATTACTTTTTTAGAAGGTTCCATGATTCAAATATAAGACAAAATTTAAATTTTTAAATGTCTAAGATGCCGCTTTAATTGCATTTCTTGCATAGTTGGAATTCTTTTTGATCTCATCTGAGATTAAGAAAGCCAATTCTAAAGCTTGATCTGCATTCAATCTAGGGTCACAATGAGTGTGATATCTACTTGATAAATCTTGTTCTGAAATATTTTTTGCACCACCTGTACATTCTGTCACATTCTGACCGGTCATTTCTATATGTAATCCACCAGCATAAGAACTCTCACTTTGATGTACTGCAAAAACATTCTTAACTTCATTTAATACTTTATTAAACGGTCTTGTTTTAAAACCTGTTGTTGATTTAATTGTATTTCCATGCATTGGATCACATGACCAAATTACATTTAAACCTTCTTTTTTAATTCTTCTTATCAACTTAGGTAAGAATTTTTCAACTTGATCGTGACCAAACCTAGATATTAAAGTAATTTTACCTTTTTCATTTTTTGGGTTAATTACCTCGCAAATTTTTGCAATCTCTTCTGGTTTAGATGTCGGTCCACATTTTATACCAATTGGGTTTTCAATACCTTTGCAAAATTCAACATGTCCTCCATCTAATTGTCTTGTTCTATCACCAATCCAGACAAAGTGTGCTGACGTAGCATGGTATTCCCCTGTAGTTGAGTCAACTCTAGCCATACTTTCTTCAAATGGTAAGTGCAAAGCCTCATGGGATGTCCAGAAATTTACTGTTTTTAATCTTCTATTGAAATCTGAATTTATTCCACAAGCATCCATAAATGCCAAAGCATCTGCAATTTTATCTTCAAGGTCTTTAAATTTTTTAGCTTGAGGACTTTTCTTAATGTAACCTAAATTCCATAAGTGTACATTTTTTAAATCAGCAAAACCCCCATTAGAAAATGCTCTTAAAAGATTTAATGTTGAAGCAGACTGAGAGTATGCCTTAAATAATCTTTTTGGATCATGTCTTCTAGATTTTTCAGTAAAATCAATTCCATTCACATTGTCACCTAAGTAACTTGGTAATTCTTTATCACCCTGTTTTTCAGTTGGTGCACTTCTAGGTTTTGCGAACTGTCCTGCTATTCTTCCGAGTTTTATAATTGGAAGCGAAGCTGAGTATGTAAGTACCAATGACATTTGAAGAATTACTTTAAATGTATCTCTTATATTGTCAGGGTTAAACTCAGCAAAACTTTCTGCACAGTCTCCTCCTTGTAAAAGAAAAGCTTTTCCATCAACAACTTGTGAAAGTTGATCTTTAAGATGTCTTGTCTCACCAGCGAATACTAGTGGAGGAAAAGATTTAATTTTACTTAATACCTGATTAAGCTCCTTTTCACTTTCATAAGAAGGAACATGTTTGACAGGATATTTTCTCCAACTGTTTGGTTTCCAATTTTTCATAATTCAACCTTAAGATGAATATATAACTAAATTATGACAAAAGAGAATAGTTATTTTTTATTATTCTACTGTAACTGATTTAGCTAAATTTCTTGGTTTATCAATGTCATAACCTTTTTTAAGCGCAGAATAATATGCAAGCTTTTGTAAAGGAATTGTTATCAAAAAAGGGAATAAGTCATCTTCAGTATTCTCGACTTCAATAGTCTCCCATATGTTTTCTGAATATACTTCATCTTTACTTTTATTTGTAACTAGCAAAACTTTTGCTCCTCTAGCTATGACTTCCTGCATATTTGAAATAGTTTTTTTATAATGTTGATCTCTTGGAGCAATCACCACAACAGGCATTCCATCTTCTATGAGAGCTAGTGGTCCATGTTTCATTTCACCTGCAGGATAACCCTCTGCATGCACGTAAGCTAATTCTTTCAATTTTAAAGCTCCTTCTAATGCTATTGGAAATGAATATCCTCTACCTAAAAACATTGAGCCTTTTGCATCAACAAATGAACTGCATATTGATTGTATCTTATTTTCAGTTTCTAAAGAATGTTTAACTAATTTTGCGAGATTAAATAAATTTTTGATCTTCTTTAAATAATCTTTTTTACTAATATCTTTCCTTTTTTGAGCTAATTTTAAGCAAAGTATATATAAAACAAGCATTTGTCCTAAGAAAGCTTTAGTAGATGCAACACCTATTTCTGGACCACAATGAATAGGTAAAACGAATTTGGAGTCTCTTGCTATTGAACTTTCAATAACATTTACAACTGAGCATGTTTTCATTTTATTTTTGTTACAAAGGTCTAAAGCTGCATAAGTATCAGCAGTTTCGCCTGACTGAGAAACAAAAATATAAAGACAATCCTTCTTAAATTTATTTTTTCTATAACGAAACTCTGAAGCAATATCGATACTAACATCGAATGATGTTAATTGTTCAAACCAATATTTTGCAATAAGACATGAGTGATAAGCTGTACCGCATCCAATTAATTTTATAGAGTTAATTTCCTTTTCTTTAAATGGAAAATTGAAAATATTTATGTCATTATTGATTTTGTCGATGTACTCATTAACACAATTTTTGATAGTATTTGGCTGTTCATCAATTTCTTTAGCCATGAAATGTTTGTAGTCACCTTTTTCATAATTTTGTTCGTTTGATGATAAATGTAATATTTTTTTATTAATCTTTTTTCCACTCTGATTAAAAAACTCAACATTATCTTTTTTAATTACACAAAACTCCCCATCGTTCAGATATGAAATTTTATTTGTCATGGATTTTAAGGCGTAAGAATCTGATCCTAAATAGTTCTCACCAGGACCATAACCAACAGCCAAAGGTGAGCCTCTTCTTGCGCCAATTATTAAATTCGGATTATCTTTAAAAATTATCCCTAAAGCAAAACTTCCATGAAGTTTTTTTAAAACTTTAATAATTGCATCTTTAAGATTATCTTTTTTTAGATATTCAGTAATAAGATGAACAATAACTTCAGTATCTGTTTGGGACTTAAACTTATGTCCTTTATTTATTAAAAATTTTTTTAGCAACGTTGAGTTTTCAATTATCCCATTGTGAACAACTGATACATTTTCTGATGAATGTGGATGAGCATTAATTGTATTTGGAATTCCGTGAGTTGCCCATCTTACATGACCAATTCCAACATTTCCTGTTAACTTTGATTTTGAAACAGCTTCCTCCAAACTTTCAACTCTACCCTCACATTTAACTTCTTTAATAAAGCCAGAGTCAATTGTAGCAATTCCTGCTGAATCGTAACCTCTATATTCTAACTTTTTGAGCGAATTTATAATTGGTGATGAAACCAATTTGTTGCTTGTTATTCCAATAATTCCACACATATTTTATTTTTTTCTTTTATAGTTTTTTACTTCAGTTTGCTTTGTCCTTGTAAGTGCTAAAGAACCACTTTTAACATTTTGAGTTATTACAGAACTAGCACCAACAATCGCTTTTTTTCCAATTTTAACTGGGGCAACTAATGAGGTGTTTGATCCTATAAAGGCACCATCTTCAATTATTGTTTTGCTTTTTTTAACCCCATCGTAATTGCAAGTAATTGTACCTGCGCCTATATTAGATTTTTTTCCTATTGTTGCATCACCAATATAAGTAAGGTGATTTGCTTTTGAATTCTTTTTTAATCGAGATTTTTTAATTTCAACAAAGTTACCAACTTTTGAACCTTCTTCCAAAACAGTTCCAGGTCTTAAACGTGCGTATGGACCAATTGAAACATTATTATCAACACTTACACCTTCAAGGTGAGAAAATGCTAATATCTTAACATTATTTTTGATTTTTACCTTCGATCCAAAAACAACATATGGTTCGATTGTTACATTCTTTCCAATTTTAGTATCATTTGAAAAAAAAACAGTCTCAGGTGCAGTCATTTTTACACCCTGATTTAAAAATTTTTTTCTAAATTTATTTTGAATATCAGTTTGTTTCATTGATTTTTTCTTATAGATAAGTATTTATGATAAAAAATTCACAAAATATTTCTTAATAATACTTTTTAAAATGAGTCAAAAATTCACAGTTTTAGTAGATTTAGATGGAACCATAGTAGATACAGCTCCAGATCTAATGAATGCTCACAATTATGTAATGAAAAAGTTTGGGTACGAAACAAAGACAACAGAAGAAATTAGAAACCTTGTTGGTAAAGGTGCTGGCGCTTTGATTGGAAGATCTATTTGGGGAACAGCCAAAAAAGAGTTTGGAAAAATATCAGATAAAAAAATTAAAGATGAAATGGTAAAAGATTTTATAGATTATTATGGAAAGAATATTGTCAATGAAAGTAAAATTATTGATGGTGTTTTAGAATTTTTGAAGTGGTCTAAACAAAACGGTATTTCGCTAGCAGTTTGTACTAACAAACAAGAACATTTGGCAATTGATTTGTTAAAAAAAATAAAAATTTTTGATTATTTTGAATATGTTGCAGGTAGTAATACTTTTGATTATTGCAAACCTGATCCTAGGCATTTAACTTCTGTGATTGAAATTCTTCAAGGAGATATAAAAAAATCTTTAATGATTGGTGATAGTGAAACAGATTCTGCTGCAGCTAACTCTGCAAACTTACCATTTATATTGCTCGAGGACGGATATACTGATAAAAAAGTAAATGAAATACCTCATGATCACTTGGTAACAAACTTTCAGGGTATTGAGAAAATAGTTTCAAAATATTTGAATACTTAAAATAAATGAAGTACTAAACTCAAAAAGGAATAAATTGAAAATACATAAAGTAAAAGTTTTCGCATCAAAAGATAAGTTAAGTAAAAAAAATCAACTTGCATGGAAAATTGCAGAAATTGCAAGTGACAATTCTAAACTAAATAAAAACTCAGTTGATATGGTGATAAACAGGGTGATTGATAATGCATCTGTTGCTATCGCTTCATTAAACAGAAAAGCTGTAATTACCTCAAGAGAAATGGCAATGAAACATCCAAGATCTAATGGTGCTACTTTATTTGGAATTAACTCAAAAAAGAAATTCGACTGTGAATGGGCGGCTTGGTCCAATGGAACCGCTGTAAGAGAATTAGATTTTCATGATACTTTTTTAGCAGCAGACTATAGTCATCCAGGAGACAATATTCCTGCATTAATTGCTGTTGCGCAACAAAAGAAAGTCTCCGGTTTAAACCTCATTAAGGGAATAATTACTGCATATGAGGTGCAAGTAAATCTTGTAAAAGGTATCTGTCTTCATAAACATAAAGTAGATCATATCGCTCACTTAGGTCCAAGTGTTGCTGCAGGTCTAGGAACAATGCTAAACCTTAAAACTGAAACAATATATCAAGCTGTTCAACAAGCATTGCATGTAACTGTCTCAACAAGACAATCTAGAAAAGGAGAAATTTCTAGTTGGAAAGCTTTTGCTCCTGCGCATGCTGGAAAACTTGGTATAGAGGCGGTCGACAGAGCAATGAGAGGTGAAGGAGCACCAAGCCCAATTTATGAGGGAGAAGACAGTGTGATTGCAAGAATATTGGATGGAAAAAAAGCATTATATAAAGTTCCTCTTCCAAAAAAAAATCAGGAAAAAAAAGCTATTCTTGAAACTTACACAAAAGAATATTCAGCAGAATATCAAGCGCAAGCGCTTATAGACCTTGCGAAAAAATTAAATAAAAAAATAGATAATTTAAATGAAATAAAAAAAATAGATATATATACTAGTCATCATACTCATTATGTGATTGGAACAGGCGCAAATGATCCACAAAAAATGGATCCTAATGCTAGTAGAGAAACTTTAGATCACTCAATAATGTATATATTTGCTGTTGCTTTAGAGGACGCTGATTGGCATCACGTAAAATCATATAGCAAATCAAGAGCAAGAAAGAAAAGTACTATAAAGATATGGAGATCTATTAAAACTCATGAGGATAAAAAATGGACGAAACGTTATCATGATCCAAACCCAAAAAATAAAGCTTTTGGGGCTAAAGTGATAGTTACGTTAAAAAATAATAAAAAAATTGTTGAAGAACAAGGTGTAGCAGACGCCCATCCTTATGGTTTAAGGCCATTTAAAAGAGCTAATTACATAAAAAAGTTTTTAACACTTACAAAAGATATTATACCCAAAAAAGAGTCAGATAGATTTCTTAGGGATATTCAAAACTTAAGAAGGTTAAAGTCAAATCAGTTACACAAATTAAATATTGAAATTAATAGTAGAAATATTAAAAAAAATAAAAAAATTGGTATTTTTTAATGCACTTTATTAAAAAAAAAATAAAAGAAAAAAGAAAAGACTTTGTTGATAAATTAAAAAGTGGAAAAATTTTAAGAGTTCCTGGTGCATACAATCCATTAACCGCTAAGGTAATTGAAGAAATCGGTTATGATGCTGTTTATGTTTCGGGTGGTGTTATGTCTAATGACCTTGGTTACCCAGATATAGGTCTTACCACACTTGAAGATGTGAGTAATAGATCAAAACAAATAGCAAGAGTTACAAATTTACCTACAATTGTAGATATTGATACAGGTTTTAAGTCTTGCAAAAAAACTATTAAAACTTTCGAAAAATTTGGTGTTACAGCAGTACATATAGAAGACCAAGTTGAAAGAAAAAGATGTGGTCACCTTGATAACAAAGAACTTATTTCTGTAAAAAAAATGGTAAAAAAAATTCAAGAGTGTGTAAAAGCTAGGAAAGATAAAAATTTTAAGATAATTGCTAGATCTGATGCAAAAAGCGTGGAGGGAATTGATAAAATGATTGATAGATGTAAAGCATATATCGACGCAGGCGCTGAGATAGTTTTTCCTGAAGCTTTAAAAGATAAAGCTGAATTTGAAAAAGTAAGGAAAAGTCTAAGTTCTTATTTACTTGCAAACATGACAGAGTTTGGAAAATCAGATCTTTTAGATTATAAAGAATTAGAAAATTTAGGTTATAATATTGTTATCTATCCAGTAACAACTCAAAGATTGGCAATGAAAAGTGTGGAGGAAGGTTTGAAAGTAATTTTTGAAGAGGGACATCAAAAAAACCTTGTTGATAAAATGCAAACTAGAAGTAGATTGTATGACTTGGTAGATTATGAAAAATACAATGCTCTTGATAAGAAAATTTATAATTTTAGCACAGATGGACACGATTAATGACTGAGGATATTAAAAAAGGTTTACTTGGAATTGTGGTTGATGAGACGGAAGTTTCAAAAGTAATGCCAGAAATAAACTCTCTTACGTATAGAGGATATGCTGCACAAGACCTTTGTGCAAAATGTAAGTTTGAAGAAGTTGCATATCTTATTCTCAATGGAGAGTTACCTTCTGCAAAACAGTTAAAAAATTTTGAAAAAGTTGAGAGAAAAGAGCGAAACCTATCAAAAACATTATTAGAAAGTATAAAGAATTTCCCTAAAAAATCACATCCTATGGATGTAGCTAGAACAGCAGTAAGTATAATGGGGCTAGAAGATAAAGAGACAAAAGATAATTCTCGAGAAGCAAACTTGAGAAAGGTAATGCGAATTTTTGCAAAAACACCTGTTGCATTAGCAGCCTTCTATAGAATTAGGAAAGGAAAAAAAATCATTAAACCAAAGAGTAATTTATCTTTCTCAGAAAACTTTTTTTATATGTGTTTTGGAAAAGTTCCTGAAAAAGAAATTGTTAAAGCGTTTGATGTATCTCTAATATTATATGCTGAACATAGTTTTAATGTTTCTACATTTACTGCAAGAACAATCACTAGCAGCTTGTCGGATATTCATGGTGCAATTACTGGTGCTATTGCAAGTTTAAAGGGACCGTTACACGGTGGTGCCAACGAGGAAGTGATGCATATGATGAATAAAATTAAAAAACCTGAAAATGCATTAAATTGGATAAATAATGCTTTAGATCAAAAAGCTGTTGTAATGGGCTTTGGTCATAGAGTTTATAAAAGTGGTGACTCTAGAGTTCCAACCATGAGAGAATATTTTTCTAAAGTCGCAAAAGTAAAAAAAGATAAAAAGTTTGAAAAAATTTATGACATTGTTGAAAAAGTGATGATTGAGAGGAAAAATATTCATCCAAATGTTGATTATCCTACTGGACCAACTTACCATTTAATGGGATTTGACACCGACTTTTTTACACCGATTTTTGTAATTTCTAGAATAACTGGCTGGTCTGCTCATATTCTTGAGCAACATGCAGCAAATAAATTAATAAGACCACTTGCTAGCTATAAAGGAAGTAGCTATCGTAAAGTTGTTCCTATAAATCAAAGATAACTAATTAAAATTAAATTTTGCAAATCGTTCATGGACGATTTCATATTTTATTTTATTTTCATCAGAAAATTCTTTAATTGCTTGTCTTACTCCTAGAGCCTGGCTCAGGTTAAGATCATCACAAAGTATTGTTCCTTTATTTTTCAAAAGTCTATGACTATGAGCTAAATCATTTTTAACAGTATTATATTCATGACCACCATCAATAAATATAAAATCAACTTTTTCTAATTCAATATTTTTTAGTACTTCGTTTGAGTTTCCTTTCAAGAGAGTTATATTTTTTTTAAATTTAGAAAGTAAGTCTTCTACAGCTTCTAAGCTATAAGGGTTTTGTTTTTTTATATATTTAAAATAAAAATTTTTAAGGGGATTATTAAAAGTTTTCACTGGAGCAACTTCATCTTTAAATTCATCTCCCTCATCGAAAATATCTATACCCGTATAACTAAAATCTGCTCCATGATTTTTGTTCATAAGCTCACAGACATTTCTAGCTGTCACACCATGGAATACACCAATCTCTAAAAAAGATTTAGGGTTATTTTTTTGGATCTCTTCTAAGAAGAGATCCCCAATATTTTTCTGTTTAAGGCTTGTTTTTCTAAAATACTTTTTATATTTCAATTTTACGAAAAAGCTTCAGTCCAATTACCTTGTGTAGATGCTTTTGAATATTCTGTTGCTCTTCCTTCAAAGAAGTTCATGTGCTCGACAGCATTCAACATAGTATCAAGCCAAGTAAGCGGATTTTTTTCTACATCATAAATTGGCTCAAGACCTAACTGAACTAATCTTCTGTTTCCAATAAATCTAATATAGTCTTTAACCTCTTGAGCTGTAAGACCTTTCATTGGTCCCATTTCAAAAGCTAAGTCAATAAATGCGTCCTCATGCTCTACAATTGTTCTGCATGCATCGTAAATTTCTTTTTTAAGTTTTGGTGTCCAGATTTCAGGATTTTCTTTTATAAACTCTTTAAAAATTCTGATCATTGAATTGCAATGAAGAGTTTCATCTCTTACTGACCAAGTAACTATCTGTCCCATACCCTTAAGTTTATTGTGTCTTGGAAAGTTTAATAAAATTGCGAAACTTGCAAACAATTGTAAACCTTCAGTAAAAGCACTAAATACAGCCACGGTTTTTGCAATATCTTCTTTTGAATTAACATTGAATCCTTGCATGTAATCATACTTATCTTTCATCTCTTTATACTTCATGAAAGCTGAATATTCTGACTCAGGCATACCTATCGTATCTAAAAGATGTGAATAAGCAGCCACGTGCACTGTTTCCATTGCAGCAAAGGCTGTCATCATCATTAAAACTTCTGTTGGTTTAAATACTGTTGTGTAGTGTCTTAAATAACAGTTATTAACCTCAACATCTGCTTGTGTAAAAAATCTAAAGATTTGTGTTACTAAATTTTTTTCAGGTTCTGATAAATTTTTCTGCCAATCTCTTACATCATCTCCTAATGGCACCTCCTCTGGTAACCAGTGTATTCTTTGTTGAGTTAACCAAGCATCATAACACCATGGATATCTGAATGGTTTATAGACAGGATTTTCTACTAATAATCCCATTTTTTTTGGTTGAATGATTTTTCCTTTTTCCTCTTTTTTTACTACTGACATGATAGACACTCCTCGTATTTGTTTTCGTCGGTTTCTTGTTGTTTTGATTTATAAACATTCGCAGTAATGTCAGTTGATTTTGCATCATTAACATTTTCCGCTCTTTGTATTGATTTAGACCTGCAATAATAAAGGCTCTTCAATCCTTTTTTCCAAGCTTGGAAGTGGATTTGATGAAGATCCTTTTTGTGAACATCTGCAGGTAAAAATAAGTTAATCGATTGTGCTTGAGAAATATGTGGAGTTCTATCTGCACTTAAGTCAACAAGCCATCTTTGATCTAATTCAAAAGCTGTTTTAAAAACATCTTTTTCTTCTTGAGTTAAAAAATCTAAATGAGACACAGAACCTTGGTTAGTCGTAATTGTTGACCACGTTTCATCTGTATCCTTCCCATGTTTTTCTAATAATTTTCTTAAGTATTTATTTCTAACATTAAAAGATCCTGAAAGAGTTTTATGGGTATAACTATTCGCTGCAATTGGCTCAACTCCTGGAGAAGTTCCGCCGCAGATAATTGAAATAGAAGCCGTTGGAGCGATTGCAGTTTTATTTGAAAATCTTTCTTTAAAACCGTATTCAGCTGCATCGGGACATGCTCCTCTTTCTTCAGCTAAATCTTTTGAAGATTTATCGACTTTCTTTTGAATATTCTCAAAAATCTTTTTGTTCCAAACTTTGCTCATTACTGACTCAAGAGGTATCATTTTTTTCTGATAGTATGAGTGAAGCCCCATTACACCTAAACCTACACTTCTTTCTTTTGCTGCTGAATACGTTGCGTCACTAAATTCTTCTGGTGCATTGTTAATAAAGTCAGTTAAGACATTATCTAAAAATCTCATCACATCATCTACAAAGCTTTCATCATCTTTCCATTCGTCATATTTTTCAATATTCAATGAAGATAAACAGCAAACAGCTGTTCTATCTCTACCCTCTTTATCAATGCCTGTTGGAAGAGTAATTTCACTACACAAATTAGATGTCTTAACTGTTAAGCCAGCTAATTTATGATGTTGAGGTATTTGTCTGTTAACAGTATCAATAAAAATTATATAAGGTTCTCCAGTTTCAACTCTTGCAGTTAATAATCTGATCCATAAATTTCTAGCTGAAACAGTTGATTGCACAGATCCATTTTTCGGACTCTTAAGTGCCCACTGTTCATCAAGTTCAACAGCTCTCATGAAAGCATCTGAAACAAGAACACCATGATGCAGGTTAAGAGCTTTTCTATTTGGATCTCCACCAGTAGGTCTTCTCATTTCAATAAATTCTTCAATCTCTGGATGGTCAATAGGTAAATAACAAGCAGCAGATCCTCTTCTTAAAGAACCTTGACTAATTGCCATTGTTAAAGAGTCCATAACTTTTATAAAAGGAATTATTCCAGAAGTTTTTCCAACTCTTCCAATTTTTTCACCAATAGATCTTAGATTGCCCCAGTAACTTCCAATACCGCCACCTCTTGCAGCTAACCAAACATTTTCACTCCAGAGACCTAAGATACCATTTAAACTATCACTCGCTTCATTTAAGAAACATGATATTGGTAAACCTCTTGTAGTTCCTCCGTTAGACAGAACTGGTGTTGCAGGCATGAACCAAAGATTACTAATATAATTGTATAGTCTTTGTGCGTGTAAATTATCATCAGCATAATGACTTGCTACTCTTGCGAACAAGTCTTGGAAAGATTCATTCTCCCCTAAATATCTGTCACTAAGTGTTGCTTTTCCGAAATCTGTTAGATTTTCATCTCTACTTCTATCAATCTTAATTGTGATACCTCTAGAGTTTTGAAATAGCTCTGTGTTGTTGTTTAAGGAGAATAAATCTGGGCCTTTGGCCTTAGTCTTCTGATCAACCTGAGGTTTAAATTCAGAGACAGCTTTCTTTATTGCCTGAGACAAGACTTTGTTCATTATACTCCCTTTTTAACACTATTTATTAGTAAAACAACTATATGTTGTGTGCAGATTTCTTAAATACACTATATAAATTAAAAATCAACAGAACATTTATAGAACATAAAAAAAATAGTTCAATAAAAAAATCAAAAAAATGTACATATATCAACATGGAAGTGGAAA
Source organism: uncultured Pelagibacteraceae bacterium (assembly GCA_902624345.1). GTDB lineage: Bacteria > Pseudomonadota > Alphaproteobacteria > Pelagibacterales > Pelagibacteraceae > Pelagibacter. The sequence goes on from CACNXI010000001.1 coordinate 32,250, forward strand.
AAAAAATCGACCCATTCGGATTTAGGGAATATGACGCAAGGTGGCTATACCCAAAAAGCATCAACTCGAAGGGAATCGAGGCAGTAGGAAAAGGATTCGGGACCCAAGTTATTAACACTGAAAAAAATCCAACTGTAATCGTAGGTAACGACTACAGATCCTATAGCGAAGAGGTTAAAAATAATTTTGTAAAAGGACTTTTATCAACTGGCTGTAATGTAAAAGATATAGGTCTATGTTTATCACCTACAGTTTATTTTTCCCAATTTAAAATAAAATCGAATGCAGTAGCAATGATAACTGCAAGCCACAACGAAAATGGTTGGACAGGAATAAAGATGGGAATTGAGAAAGGTTTAACTCATTGCAAAGATGAAATGTCTGAACTTAAATTGATTGTAATGAATGAAAATTTTAAACAAGGTTCAGGTAAATACGAAAAAGTAGAAAATTTTAATAGAGTATACATTGACGAATTATCGAAAAATAAGATAAAGAAAAAATTAAAAGTTGTAGCTGCTTGCGGGAATGGAACTGCAGGAATATTTGCACCAGAGATCCTAAGGAATATTGGGTGTGAAGTAATAGAACTTGATTGTAATTTAGACTATAATTTTCCAAGATATAACCCAAACCCAGAAGATATGAAAATGTTACATGAAATTTCAAAATGCGTAAAAGAAAACAATGCAGACGTAGGTTTTGGGTTTGATGGTGATGGAGATAGAGTTGGAGTTATAGACAATAAAGGGAATGAAATATTTGCAGATAAAATCGGTTTATTAATTGCAAGAAATATTTCAGAAGAGCATCCTAATAATAAATTTATTGTAGATGTAAAATCTACAGGATTATTTAGCAAAGACGAAATTTTAAATAAGAATAATTGTAAAACTATATACTGGAAAACAGGGCACTCTTATATAAAGAGAAAAGTAAAAGAGGATAATGCAATAGCTGGATTTGAAAAAAGCGGTCACTTTTTTTTTAATAAACCTCTAGGATTTGGTTTTGACGATGGTATTAATTCGGCAATTCAAATTTGTCATTTAATAGATAATCAAAATAAAAAATTAGATGTTTTGATAAATTATTTACCAAAAACTTTTCAGAGCCCAACTATGGGACCATTTTGTAAAGATGAAGAAAAATATAAAGTTATAGATGAAATTATTGATATTATAAAAAATCTTCGAACTGAAAAGAAAAAAATATGTAATCAAGAAATTACCGACATACTTACAGTTAACGGCGTAAGATTTACTCTTGCTGATGGATCTTGGGGTCTTGTAAGAGCATCTTCGAACAAGCCTTCACTTGTTGTTGTAACAGAAAGTCCTGTGTCGGAACAAATTAAAACTGATATCTTTAGATTTATAGATGATCTACTTCAAAAAACAGGGAAGATTGGTGAGTACGATCAAAAGATTTAGATTAAACTTTATTTCCTTTAATTAAAAAATAAAAACCACCAATAAAAAGAAAAATTTGCTCACTGGTGAATAATTTTTGGGTGATAAACCAATCTGGATGAGCGATTATAAAAATATTTGTCATGATTATAACAATTACAAGGCCTGCAAATCTTGTAAGCGTGTCTCCTATAGGATTTTTTAAAAAACCACTTATAATTAAAATAACTCCTGATAAGAGCTCACTTAATGCAACAAACGAAGCTAACGCAGGAGATAAACCAAAATACTCAACTAAACCAGCTGGTGGTAAAGGAAATTTTGCATAACCGTGGATAATAAAAGCAATACCAATTCCAAATCTTAATAGATGAGATGCAATAGCTTCAAAATTCAATAAAAAGTTTTTTGCTTTAGAAATCATAATTAAATCTTAAATATTTTGATTTGTAGTTCAAGAGAAGTTTTCTAATTATCACCATCAAATATTAAAATATCTATAAAGAAATATAGTAGCCATAACGTATAAAAATATTCCAAAAAGTACCTGAACTTTTGCTTTTTCAAGTCTATGTACTGTATTTGCACCAATTCTGGCCATATAAGTAGTTATTGGAACGAATATGAAAAAGGCTGGAATATTAACAAAACCGATACTTAATGGGATATCAACCTCTTTATAAAGACCAGATATAAAAAAACCAGCTGCTCCAAATAATGAAATTATAAATCCGATTACTGCTGCACTTCCTATTGCTCGATTAATAGTGTATCCAAAATATCTTAAAACAGGAACATTTATCATTGCCCCTGTAATCCCCATTGGAGCAGAAATTAAACCAGAAATAAATCCAAATGTTAAACGAGGTAATAAATTAAATGATGGGAGGGCACTTTTATTATTATTTTTAACAAGTAGTAAATAAGCTCCTAGGATATAAACCATAATAGCAAAAAATAAAACTAAGGATTTTGTGTCCATTTTGGATGCAATTATAGTTCCACTCACTACACCAATAATAACGAATACTCCAAAAGATTTAATTATACTCATATCCACAGCGTTGTGTTTTTTGTGGGTTAAGACTGAAGAAAACGACGTTAAGATTGTTATTGTAAATGCAGTTCCAACTGTTAAGTGCATTAAATATTCTTTATCTATTCCGTATAATTCAAAGATAAAAAATAAAAAAGGTACGGAAATTAATCCTCCACCAATTCCAAATAGTCCTGCAAAAAAACCCACAGGGATAGCAGCGGCTATCATCAAAAAAATTATGAGCAAATATTCGTTTAAGATTGTTTCTATCACTTTTATAAAATTAATTGATACTTAAATATTCTAAAAATGATCTAATTGATACCAAAATTAAAAAAGTTCCAAATATTTTGCTAAGTATTTTTTTGTCTATTCTATAGACTGCTTTTGCGCCTAGTCTAGCCATTATCATAGTTACTGGTACAAAAACAATGAAGCCTAGTAAATTTATATAACCCAGACTGAACGGTGTATTAACATTGTCTACGATCTTACCGCCTGTGATCATTGTAATAGTTCCAGCAACAGCAATAACAAAACCTACAGCTGCAGCTGTTCCAATTGATTTCCTAATATCGTAACCAAATGTTCTCATGAAAGGAACCATCAACGATCCGCCTCCAATTCCTAAAGGAATAGAAATAAATCCAATCAATATACCGGAAATATTTTTAACTAAATTTGATATTTGTTTTGGGTTATCAACTAATTTTTCTCTCAAAAAAATAAAAAAAAGTCCAACCATAAAAGCAAATATAGAAAAAAATAATACAAGTGCAGGTGTTTTCAAATTAACTGCTAAGAAAGTTCCAAAAAAAACTCCAATTAAAATAAAAATACCAAAAGATTTTACCATTTTAAAATCTACTGCATCATGTTCTCTATGTGTTAAGGTAGATATAATTGAGGTTGGTATTATTATTGCTAAAGATGTACCAACAGCTAAGTGCATTCTTGTTACAATATCAAATTCTAAAACAGTAAATGCGTAATAAAGAGCGGGAACCATAATTATGCCCCCACCTACTCCAAGTAAACCAGCCATAAATCCTGCTACTGCTGCAGCAATAGCTAAAACAGTTAAAAGATAAAAAATTTCATTGATATTTAAATTTTCCATTAAGAATTTAATTGATTTGCTTTCTCATTGTTTTGCACAATTGTCATTATGTGTTTTGCTTTTTGAAAATCTGAATCTCTAGCCATCATATTGTCACTTAAATATCTTTTCCAATCTTTAGAACCAGGTTGACCGTGATAAAGACCAACTGTGTGTCTCATAACATGATTTACTTTTGTACCAAGCTTAACCTCTTCTTCTAAATAACTAATAATCTGTTTTGCTATTTGTTCTCTTGAGGGCACTTTATTTGTATTAAATATTTCTTTCTCAATATCGGTTAAAAAGTAAGGATTTTGATAAATTGCTCTTCCAATCATCACGCCATCGCAGTGTTCTAAATGTTTTTTAATTTCTTCAGTCTGTGAGACTCCTCCATTAATTATTATCTCAAGCTCTGGGTTTGCTTTCTTAATTTCGTAAACCATTTTGTAATTTAGTTTTGGTATATTTAAATTTTGCTTAGGAGTAAGACCTTTTAATAAAGCCTTTCTTGCATGAAGTATCACTGTTTTACATCCAGATTTTTTTATTTTGTTAACGAAATTATTTAAATATTCAAAGTCCTCAATTTCATCAACTCCTATCCTAGTTTTAGCTGTAACCGGAATTTTGCATGAATTGACCATGTTATTAATACATTCTGCAACTAAATCAGGTTCTTTCATCAAACATGCTCCAAAAGAATTTTTTTGCACCTTTTTACTTGGACAACCTAAATTAATATTAATTTCATCATAACCAAATTGTTCTGCTAGTTTAGCAACTTCTGCTAGTTCATTTTTGTCTGAGCCTCCTACTTGAAGAGCAACTGGCTTCTCTTCTTCTCTAAAACCAAGTATTCTTTTTCTATCACCATGAATTGCTGATTTCGTTGCAACCATCTCAGAGTACAACATTACATTTTTGCTTATAAGTCTTAAGAAATATCTATCATGCCTATCAGTGCAATCCATCATTGGTGCAACCGATATTTTTCTATTGATTTTTTTGTTTTTAAAATCCAATTGGTTTACCCATTAATTTGTCAGGTAACCAAGTTACTATTTCTGGGAAAATACACAATATTATAATACAAATGACCATCATTACCATAAAAGGAATAGATCCTTTTAATATTTCAGAAAGACTTACGTCGGGTGTAATTCCTTTTATAATATATAAGTTTAATCCAACAGGTGGTGTGATCAATCCTATCTCCATATTGATAGTAAAAACTATTGCAAACCAATAAGGATCAAAGCCGAACTGAGTAATAATTGGTAGTAATATTGCAGATGTCATAACTATAACTGCAACAGGGGGTAAAAAGAAACCAGCAATTAACAAAAATATATTAATATAGAAAAATAAGACCCATTTATTTAATCCCATCTCTACAATGGTTTGAGCAATTGATTGTGTTACATAAAGGGTAGATAAACTAAAAGCGAATATGTAAGAGCCTGCAATGATAAACATTATCATTACGCTTTCTTTCATAGATACTTTTACGATATCCCATATTTTTTTTGGTTGATAAATTTTATAAACAATTGCAATCATGACAAATACAAGAAATGCACCTACTCCAGATGCTTCTGAAGGAGTTGCTACCCCACCGTATAGAACATATAAAACTCCAACCACGATTAATAAAAATGGAAGAACTCTTGGTATGACTTCTAATTTTTCTTTGAGTGTTGGGGGTGTTCTATTTCTTAAAATTGCTGCTGATTGTTTATCAATAAAGTAAGAATAGATATAAGCCCATAACATAAATAATCCAGCTAGAAGTAAACCAGGTATGACACCGCATAAAAATAATCTTCCAATGGAAGTACCAGTTGCTAATCCATAAACAATTAAAACAATGCTGGGTGGTATTAAAACTCCTAAAGTTCCCCCTGCTGCTATACATCCAGTTGCTAATCTTGCTGAATATCCTCTTTTTCTCATTTCTGGAATACCCATTGTTCCTATTGCTGCACATGTTGCAGGACTTGATCCACTTAAGGCTGCGAAAATAGAGCAAGCTCCAATATTTGAAACAACAAGACCGCCAGGCAGTCTCCAGAGCCATCTGTCTAAACCTGTGTACAAATCTTTTCCAGCTGGTGAATTTGCAACAGCCATTCCCATCAAAATAAACATTGGGATAGATAACAAAACAAATGAATTTAAACCTGCATAAAATGTTTCAGCAAAAACATTTAAAATTGAAAAACCTTCAGCGATAACTAAAAAGATCACCGAAATAAAACATAAGCCAAAAGCTATTGGTATTCCCGAGAATAGCATTACAACAGTTGCTATCCCGACTATTAAACCTAATAATAAAGGGTCCATTATTCAAACTCCTTTAATTTTCTTACATGTAAAATTAATTCAGATATATATGACATTGTCATAAGAATTGCGCCTATAAGCATTGATGAATAAGGTATCCAGAGTGGAGGACCCCATACTGTTCCCGTATTGTAATTCTTTATAAATGCTTCGTAAGTAATTTCATAACTTACGTAAAATAAAATAAGAAAAAAAATTAAACAAAGACTGTCAGTAAAAATTTTAAGTTTAGTGACATTCTTTTCACTTAAAAAAGTATATAGATACTCCATATTAACGTGGCCTTTTTCACTTAAAACATATGCAGCGCCTATAAATGTAGAAGCAACTAATAACATTGTAACAAGCTCTGTTTGCCATGTAATAGCGTTCTTAAATAAGTATCTCTCGAAAACTAATTCTGTAATAATAACGATGGAGAGAAAAAGACAGCCAGCTGCAAAAATTCCACAAGCTTTCGCTAGCCAGTTTGTCAATTTAATAAATTTATCAGTCATGAAAAATACCCCTGCCGAAAAAGCAGGGGTATAATTTTAATTTAATTATTTTACAGCAAGAGCCATATCGATCAATTTTTGACCGTTTGGCACTTTTTCTGCAAAGTTTTTGTATGAAGATTTTTTAGCAATAGCTAACCAAGCATCAAAGTCTGATTTCGACATGTAAGACAACTTCACGCCAGCTTTTTTGTAAGCTTTTTCCATTGTCGTATCTAAACCAGCAGCTTCTTTAGTCATATACTTCTCTGCTTTTTTTCCAGCTTTCATTAAAGCTTTTTGTTGTTTGCTATCTAATGCATCAAAAGATTTTTTTGACATCAAAATTGGCTCATACATAAACCATAGACCAAAATCTCCTGGAGGTGTTGCACATTTTACTTGCTCATAAATTCTGTATGAAACAAAACTTCCTGAACTAGTATTAGCGCCATCTAAAACACCCGTTTGCAAACCGTTATAGATTTCAGAAGATGGCATTGATTGAATACCTGCTCCTGCTGCTTCTAACATTTGGTTAAATGCTTTACCTGCAGCTCTAAACGTTTGGCCTTTTACAGATGCTGGATTTGAAATACAATTTTTCTTTGAAACAAATCCACCTGCAAGCCAAGCATCAGACAAAACAACTACTCCAGCATCATTGATGATTTTTTTAATTTCTGTCATCATTGGAGACGCATTAACTCTTAAAGCATGTTTATGGTTTTTAACCATTCCAGGCATTAAAGTAATGTCAAACTCTGGATGGAACTTAGCAGCATATGCTAATGGGAAAGCTGAAATATCCAGCTGACCTGTTGTCATTGGTTTCCATTGTTCTTTTGGTTTGTAAAGTGATTTTGCAGGGTAAATTCTTATGTCTACTCCTACATTAGCTTTTTTCATTTCATCAGCAATAATTTGAACCATTTCGTGTCTTACATCAAAAGACCCGTCGGCTCTTGGCGTACCTGGCCATTGGTGACTAGCTTTTAAAGTTACTGCAAAAGCTGATCCAATAGTTGTAGTTACGAAAACTAATGAAAGAAAATATAAAGATATTTTTTTAAACATTATTATTCCTCTCTATTATTATTTTATTGATGTATTAAATGTAACTTCTTGATAAGAGTCAATATGCTTTAAAATACAATTGTCGCTATTATGAATGGACCTTTAAAAGATATATTAGTTTTAGACCTAACTCGAGTGCTGGTTGGTCCTTATTGCACTATGATTTTGTCAGACCTAGGGGCTAGAGTGATAAAAGTTGAGGCACCTGAAATTGGAGATGACTCTAGAAAATTTGGACCTTTTATTGATGATCAGTCTGCATACTTTATGTCACTAAACAGAGGAAAAGAAAGTATAGCTCTAAATTTAAAAAATTCAGAGGACAAAAAAATTTTTGAACAAATACTTAAAAAAGCAGATGTATTAGTTGAAAATTTTAAACCTGGAACATTAGAGAAATGGGGGTTTGGTTGGAAGGATTTATGTAAAAAATATCCAAAATTAATTTATGCTTCTGCATCAGGTTTTGGTCAAACAGGTCCATTAAGAGAATTACCTGCATATGATATGGTTGTTCAAGGGATGGGTGGATTAATGAGTGTAACAGGTCAACCAAATTCTGAACCTACAAGAGTTGGAACGTCAATTGGTGATATTACAGCTGGTTTGTTTACAGCGATAGGTGTTAATGCAGCACTATATGACAGGAAGAAAACAGGTAAAGGAACTTACATAGACGTTTCGATGCTTGATTGTCAAATTGCAATTTTAGAAAATGCAATTGCAAGATACTTAGCAAAAAATGAAATACCTAAACCAATGGGATCACGCCATCCATCAATAGCACCTTTTGAAGCCTTTAAAACAAAAGATAGTCACATTATAATAGCGGCGGGTAACGACAAGCTTTTTGAAAAACTTTGCCAAGTTTTAAATATCAATAACATTTTAAAAGATGAAAAATTTAAAACAAATTCATCTAGAGCTCAAAATATGGATGAACTAAAAAAAATCTTAGAAAAAGAGCTTTTAACTAAAAATACAAGCGATTGGGTTTCTTTAATGGAAAAAGAAAAAATTCCTTGTGGTCCAATCTTTAATATTAAACAAGCTGTTGAAAATCCTCAAATCAAAGCAAGAAATATGATTGTAAATTCATATCATAAAAAAATTGGTGAGTTTAAAACTGCTGGTAACCCAATTAAGATGTCAAACTATAAAGATGAAGAAAAAAGAGGCGATATTCCAGATTTAGATGAACATAGAGAAAAAATTATTAAAGAGTTTTGTAATTAATTTTATCTATCTCCTTAGACATTTTAAGTAATACTTTTTTTTTATTGAGTTTATCTGTTCTAACTAAAATAGCATCTTTCATTTTTTTTAGTGGTGAATGTTTTCTTTTTTTATCAAGTCTAGTTCTTATACTTAAGCTTTTTTTAACCTCTCTTAGAGGAACTTTCTTCTTTAAATCTTTCCATCTTCTAATGGATGCTAAATTAAGATTACAAGTAAAATAAAAAGCTAAATCATAACGGGGATTTTTTTTAAGGATAGTGCTAGCTATATCTCTTCCCTCAACACATATTCTTTTATTTTTTTTGATAATTCTTTTTTGAAATTTTTTCATTATTTCTCTTACATCTTTATTTTTAGCTAAATAACCAACATGATTACTAATTTCCTGAGAGTGAAGAGATTGTTTTTTAATTTTATTGTAAGAAATGTTTCTAAATTTTTTCTTTAAAAAAGGAACAATTTTTTTAGGCTTATGCTTAATGATAATTTTACTTGCATATCTGTATAATAATCCAGAGTTTATAAGAAAAAGTTTATATTTTTTTGAAACTAATTTTGCACCTGTGCTTTTACCGCTAGCAGCTTCTCCGTCACATGCAATTCTTAAAGACTTATTCATTAAAACTATGTTTAATTAAATAACTTATTTTGATTATGATTGAAATATTATTGTTCTGAATTTTCTGAGTTATCAGCTTCTTGTTGATCGTTTTCAGCTATTTCATCAAGAGAAACTTCGTTACTCTCCTCGACTCCATCATCTTCGGTTGGAGCATCATTTGATTGGGGTGCATCAGCATTTTGTAACTCAGCTAAGTCTTCTTTTGAAACTTGAATTTTTTCAGGAACTTTTCTTGCTCTTTTAGAAGGCAAAATAGGTGTTCCGCTTTTTGAGATTTCACCTTTGTAAAGGTTCTCAAAATCATCTCCGATATCTTCATCTTCTTCATTTAAATCATCAACTTGTTCGATATGTTTTCTTAGTTTATAAACAGCGCTATCTGTTAATTCGCTAGTTTTGACATTTTCATTTGCAATTTCTCTAAGTGCGATAACAGTATTTTTATCGTTATCTCTTTCAACACTTGGTTCAATTCCAGAATTTAATTGAGTAGCTCTTTCCTTTGCAACTAAAACTAATTCGTAAGGGCTGTCTACTTTATCGATACAATCTTCTACAGTTACTCTAGCCATGCGGAGTATTTATACTCTGAGATCCTTAAAATCAAGGTGTTTTTATAAAATCGTTGGATTGAGTTTGTTTTTAATTAAAAACAGCAGAATTAAGGAAATTAAAATATAGCCACCTGAAATCATAGATATCTGTTCTATAGAAAAATCAAAGTCTATCATTAATCCAAAAAGAGCCGTTCCAAATGCTGTTGAAAATACCATTAATGCAGTGGTTAATGCTTTGATAGATCCTATAAACTTAACTCCATATAATTCAGCCCATGTCGATGAACCTAAAACGTTTGCAAAACCATTTGATACTCCAATTAATCCAAGGAAGAAAAATGAGGAAACTGGCGATTTAAAGTAAATTAAAATTAATAAAGAAATTAAAAAAGGAATATTCATGTATATAAGTAGTTTTCGACTTGTAAATTTATCAATCAAATAGCCTGCTATGAACAAAGTTAAAACTGACGCTATTGAATAAACCATAAAAGATTGAGCAATAGTATATTCACCCCAATTTTTTGCAGATAAAATAAATGATTGATAAACAAATATACCTGTGGCTATCCAGGGCATCGCTAGCATATTTAATGCTATAATAATAAATCTATAGTCTTTAATAACTTCAGATCTTTTCCATTGTTTTATATTTTCTTTAATAACCTCATTGTCATCCTCTCTCGATGAAAGTTTAACCTCTTTAACTAAAAAGTAGGATACTAAAGGGAGAAATAAAATTATCGCGAGTGAAATAATAATCCATATATTTCTCCAATCTATTATTGTTAAAGCATAAATTATTGTAACAGGCATTAAAAATTCTGCTGTAGATAAACCAAACCATCCAGTACTAAGAGCTTTGCCCCTTGTGTTAGTGAAGTATCTGGATATTGTAGTAGAAGCAGTGTGAGACATCATTCCTTGACCAGAAAATCTCATAAGCAATATTGCAATAAATAGAAATGTTATTGAATTAATTTTTGAAAAGGTAAAAGTTGAAATTGCAAGTAATGATATTACAAAAAAAGAAAATTTTAAAACATCAAAGTCATCAATCTTTTTTCCAACCCAAATTAAGATTATGCTACTGAGTAGAGTGGCAGATGCATAGATTGAGCCAAATTGTCCATGAGTAATATCTAATTCATTTCTTATACTTTCATTGAACAATCCTAAAAAAAAACTCTGTCCAAAGCTTGAAAAAAATGTAAATATAAATCCAAAAATAATTACTTTAATACTTAAATTTTTTAACATTAAATTATGTCTTGTAACGTTGCTTTCATTGGTCTTGGTGTAATGGGATATCCCATGGCTGGTTATATATCAAAAGGCGGTCACAATGTAACTGTTTATAATAGAACAGGATCTAAAGCTGATAAATGGCTAAAAGATTTCAAAGGAAAAAAAGCTGACACACCTAAAGATGCTGCAAAAGACGCTGATTATGTTTTTACATGCGTAGGAAACGATAATGATTTAAGAGAAGTTACATTTGGAGAGAATGGAATATTTAAATCAATTAAAAAAGGAGCAGTTTACATAGATAACACAACTGCTTCTGCAACAATAGCACGAGAAATTTATTCACACGCAAAAAAAAATGGTTTTGGTTTTCTAGATGCACCCGTATCTGGTGGTCAAGCTGGTGCTGAGAATGGTGCCTTAACTGTTATGGTTGGTGGAGACCAAGGTGATTTTGATAAAGCATTAGACAAAATTGATTGTTACAGCAAAAAAGTAAAGTTATTAGGTAAATCAGGTTCAGGTCAATTAGCAAAGATGGTTAATCAAATTTGTATTGCAGGATTAGTGCAAGGATTATCAGAAGCAATTAACTTTGGTCAAAAAGCAGGATTAAACATGGAAGATGTTATTGAAGTTATTTCAAAAGGCGCTGCTCAGTCTTGGCAAATGGAGAACCGATATAAAACAATGCTAGAAGATAAATTTGATTTTGGATTTGCTGTAGATTGGATGAGAAAAGATCTTAAAATTGCAATGGAAGAAGCAAAGAATAATGGATCATTGTTACCAATTACAGAAATAATTGATAAATATTATGCTGAAGTTCAAGACATGGGTGGTAAAAGATGGGATACTTCAAGCTTAATAAAAAGATTTAGAAAGTAAAAGTATGCAGCCTGCGTACTATGAAGACTTCACAGAAATAAAGAAGAAAATATGGTCAATGCTAGATGATGCAGTGACTAATAGGGGTTCTCAATTTAGAATTCCAACTTTTATATGTGGTCATAATAACGATTTAGATGGAAGAATTGTTGTTTTAAGAAAGTCAGACCAGCAAAATAACTTAGTTCAATTTCACAGTGATATAAGATCAGATAAAATAGAATTACTTAAAAATAATCCCAATGCAGCACTTTTGTTTTATGATAAAGATGAAAAAATCCAGGTTCGACTTAAAGTAAACTGTATTATAAACTACAAAAACGATATCACTAAGAATTCTTGGGAAAAAACTCAACATATAAGCCGTAAATGTTATTTGGTTGATAATGGTCCAGGTACAGAGTCTGATGTTCCAACATCAGGATTAAAACCCGAGTTAGATAATTTTGATTATACAAAAGAACAAAGTGAAGAAGGTTATAAAAACTTCACTGTTATTCAGTGTAAAATAAAGTCTATTGAGTGGTTATATCTTGCAGCTAAAGGCCATCGAAGGGCAAAATTTGATTTGGAAAACAACAAAGATACTTGGTTAATTCCTTAAGAACAAAATTTTAAATTATCGAGACTATACAAAATAACTAGGTTGTATTCAATTTATATATTTGTCTTTTTAGAAAATAAATTAATTGATCAAAAATTTTATTATGTGAAAATTGAATAAAGGAGGTTTAAACTATGAAATTACCACCAGATACTTAGCTGGTGAGATTAAAATCAAATAAAACTAAAAATAAAATCCATTATATGGATTTAGCCAAAGGGCATAATTAAGGGGAGCTCTTACGGCACAACCTAAGAGCGACCCCCTTCTAAACTAAAAAATACTTTTAGAATATTTTTTCCAATTATCTTGATAATGTTTAGTATTTTCAAAAACTGCTTTTTTTTCGTCTTCAGTCACTTGTCTAATAATTTTTCCTGGAGATCCTACAACTAGAGAATTATCTGGTATCTCTTTATTTTCTGTAATCAAAGCTTTGGCACCTATAATACAATTTTTTCCTATCTTTGCTTTGTTAAGGATCACTGCACCAATTCCAATTAAACTATTGTCACCAATTGTGCATCCATGAAGCATCACTAAATGTCCAATGGTTACATTTTTTCCAACTTTCAAAGGACAACCTGGATCAGTGTGTAAGACACAACCATCTTGAACGTTTGAGCCCTCACCTATATGAATATTTTCAATGTCACCTCTTAAGGTTGCATTAAACCAAACACTTGTATTTTTATCTAATGTTACATCTCCAATAATAACAGCATTAGGAGCTACCCAATTTTCGCCAGAGTTTTTTGGTTTTTTATTTTCCAAATCGTAAAACATAATTTATATATTCTAACATGGCACTTTTAAAAACTCCAATATGTGATTTCGGTCTGAATGCAATAGATTTTAAGCTTAAATCAATTAATGGGGAATTATTAACATTGAATGATGTCAAAGGTAATAACGGCACCTTAATAATGTTTATTTGTAATCATTGTCCTTATGTGAAAGCTATAATAAGAGAACTTGCTGATGATTGTGCAAAACTTAAAGAAGATGGCATTAACTCAGTTGCGATAATGTCAAATGATACCAAAAACTATCCAGAAGACTCTTTTGAAAACATGAAAAAGTTTTCTGATAGATATAAATTTTCATTTCCATATTTAATTGATGAAACTCAAGAAATTGCAAAAAAATATGATGCAGTTTGTACTCCAGACTTCTTTGGCTACAACAAAAACCTTGAGCTAAATTACAGAGGAAGAATAAGAGAATTAAATGATTTAAAACCTGTCGGTGCTGGCGACAGTGAGTTGCTTAAATCAATGAAGTTAATTGCTAAAACTCAACAAGGTCCAAAAGAACAATATCCTAGTATGGGATGCAGTATAAAATGGTTTAAATAATGAATTTAATTATCACAAGAAATTTTCCACCTGATGTTGGAGGTATGCAAAATCTTATGTTTGGCCTTACAAAATCACTGTCGGAACATATGATGGTTAAAGTATTTGCTGATGAACATTATCAGCAGGAAAAATTTGACGATGATTTATCATTTTCAATTGAAAGAGTTGGAGGGCCAAAAATATTTAGAAAATTTAGAAAAGCTTCATTAATTAATAACTACCTACAAAAAAATACTAAAGTAAAAAATATCATCTCTGATCATTGGAAAAGTTTAGAAAACATCAATACAAAAATAAGAAAAACATGCCTTATTCACTCTAAAGAGATAAATCATAAAAAAGATTCTTTTCTTAATAAAAGAGTTGTTAGAGTGTTAAACAACTGCGATCATATCATTGCGAATTCAAACTTTACAAAAAATCTAGGTATTGAAATTGGTGTTAATGAGGAAAAAATCAAAGTTATAAATCCGGGTGTATTTCCAAGAGAGGAAGTAAATCCAAAGATAGATGAAAAAATATTAAAGAAACTTGAGGGAAAAGAGCCAAGACTAATCACTGTTGCTAGATTTGATAAAAGAAAAAATCATGAAAAAATAATTATGTCTTTGAGAAATTTGAAAGAAATTTACCCAAACATAATTTATATTTGTATAGGTCAAGGAGATACTTTGGAGTCTCAAGAAAAACTTATCAAAGAATTAAAACTTGAAAGTAATGTTTTATTTTTAAAAAATTTATCAAAAGATGAAAAAAACTCTTACTTAAAAAATTCAAATGTTTTTGTTATGCCATCAATTTCTTATAAAAAATCTGTAGAAGGATTTGGAATTGTCTATGTTGAGGCAGCTCAATATGGAGTTCCATCAATTGGTGGAAAGGTTGGTGGTGCATCTGACGCAATTATCAATAATGAAACTGGCCTACTTTGTGATGGAAACAATTTAGATGAAATCTATCAAAGTTTAGTTGATATATTGCAGAATAATAAATTTAAAGTTTTAGGAAAAAATGCAGAAGAAAATGCAAAAAAATTTCTTTGGCCAGAAATCTTAAAAAAATATTTAGAGATTTTAAAGAACTAATCTTTCAAAAACTTTCTCTGCACTTAAATTTTTCAAGTCACTCACTTGTATTGCTTTGAAGTTTTCCCTCTCAATACTTACTTTGTGAGCTGTTGTATGACTGCCAAACAACGATAGACCTTTAACATTCAAATGTGCTGCAATATGTGCAGGACCTGTATCATTAGCAACGACAAATTTGCTTTTCTTAATTAAACCTGCAAGTTCCGAAATAGAAATAGCTTTATCTTCTTTTAGAATAGAAACAGCATCTAACTTTTTGGCTTTTTCTATTTCATCAGGACCAGGAGCTATCACTATTTTTAGATTAGGATGATTTTGTTTTATAAGTTTTATTAATTGATCGTAATATGGCCATTTCTTTTGCTGTAAGTGCTCAGAGCAGAATGGAAATAACAATATGTAATCAGATAAATTATATTTAGAAATAATTTTATCGATATTAGAACAACCCCAAGAAAAATCTGGCTTTAAAGTGTGAAATGTTTTTAAACCAGATATCTTTAATTGGTGATCAAATCTTTCTAATACTGGTTTTTTATCAAATTCTTTTTTAGTTTCATTTGCTGGAAGAGTAGTTTCAGAAGAAGACCATTTATAAGATCCTAAATTAGGAAATAAAATTCTTTTATAAAATGAAGTCCTTGAGGAATTCTGTAGATCGTAGACCTTCGTAAACTTATGTTGTTTAATTTTTTTCATTAAAGAAAAAAGATAGATCAAATTAAACCTGGACAATCTTTTATCGACAATTACTTCTTTGATATTGGGATTTTTTTTGAAAAGATCTGAATATACGTGAGATGTTAATAAATAAATAAAATCATCTTTATGGTTGTCATAAATATCTTGAATTGCCCCACTCGCTTGAGCTATATCTCCTAGTGATCCGTGCTTTATGATTAATATATTAGACATATTTTTAACAATTTATCACACTATAAAATTTTATGAATAAAATATTAGTTGAAGTATCTGTTGGTGAGTTATTAGATAAATTAACTATCCTTGAAATCAAAAAAGACAAAATCAAAGACTCAGAAAAATTAAAATTCATAAATTTAGAATATGATTCTTTAAAGGAACAATATGATAAAAATGTGAAAGTTGATGAAAAGATTAAGAGTCTTTTCTCTAAATTAAAAGAAATAAATGCTAAACTGTGGGATATTGAAGATAATAAAAGACAATGCGAAAAAGATTCAAAATTCGATGATCATTTCATTTTATTATCAAGAGAGATCCACTTCTTAAACGACAAACGAGCAAGTATTAAGTTAGAAATAAATAATCACACTGGATCTAATATTAAAGAGATTAAAGAGTATACTAAATATTAATTATTTATTAAGAGAAGATGCAAAATTCCAAGAACAATCAAAGCTTGGGATATAAACTCTATCTAATGACGTATTGCCAAAACTTTTTTCAAAAAGATTTAACCATTTATCAACTTGTTTAGGTTTTTTATCCTGGCTTCCGACTTGTGCAGTTATTGTTCCATTTGGCTTAAGAATTCTTTTTAAAGATTTGATATTTTTTGCGGCCAAATCAATACAATACTGATCATCGTTTAAGTCCACATAAATTTTATCATACTTATTATCTTCAACTGATTTAATACTTTCAAATGCATCTCCCCATACACACTGTACATGATTTTTTGTCGTTGCTTTCTTACCTACTTTAGATAAATATTTTTCACACATTGTTACAACTTCAGGGTCTAATTCATACCAATCAATTAATTTAAAACCTTTAGAGATACATTCTCTTGCTACTCCTCCATCCCCTCCACCAATAATTGCAGTTTTATCATTTGATGGATTAAGTTTTAAACCAGATTTAACAAAAGTTGAGCTATACAAATGTTCGTCATTTTCTGCTACTTGAAGTTCGCCGTCTATAAAAAGGGATTTACCAAACTGTTCTAAATCTAAAATTTCAATGTTTTGACCAACTTTTGATGTAAAGTTTTCTAAAACATCTTTTACCATGTAATATTTTTTTAAACCTGGTGAGCTATAAATATCATCATAATAGCTTATGGTGTCTCTATTAAACTCTTTTTTAACAATTCTTTTATGTTTGATTTCTTTTTTTAAAATATCATAAGCAACATTAGGATTTACTTTTCCGCACGTAAAAAAATCAAAACTTATAATTCCTCTCTCAGGGAAAGTATGAAAACTAATATGACTTTCGGCTAATAAAGCCACAAGAGTAAAGCCTTGTGGTTCGAACTTATATTTTGAAATCTCTAAAACAGTTACTTTTGCCTTCTTTGATATCTTGTAGACCAGTTTTTCAAAGAATTTTGGTTCGTACTCTTTTTCAGTACCTATGATATCTAAAGTGACGTGCTCCCCAACCTTCGTCATAAAAAGTTATCCTTTTTTATAGTTTTTAACTTTTTCTAATATTACATCCATCTCACTTGATGAAAGAATCTTAGGATCTCCTAACTTTATTGCATTTATGTATTGATGGCAAATATTTTCAACTTCTTCTGCAAGTTCGAAAGCTGAGTTCAAGTTATCCCCATAAGCAACTTGACCGTGATTAGACATCAAGCATGCTTTTCTATTTTCTAATGCTTCAATAATATTGTCAGATAGTTCTTGTGTTCCAAAAGTTGCATACTTTGCACACCTTATATTGTCTCCTCCAGCTAACGCTATCATGTAATGAAAAGCTGGAATGTCTTTATTGTGTGCAGATACAGCTGTTGCGTGTGGTGAATGTGCATGAACGACGGCTTTTGCATCTGCCTTCTTTAAATAAATATCTTTATGAAATCTCCATTCCGAAGAAGGCTGCAAACCTTTTTCATCATATCTCCCCTCTAAAGATACAAATACGATATCATTAGCTTTTAAACTGTCGTATTTTTTGCCTGATGGAGTAATTAAAAACCCCACTTCATTATTGTTCTGAGCTTTAAGTGAAATATTTCCTGATCTTAATGGAGATAAATTTGTACTATTTAATTTTTGAGCAAATTTTATTATTTCTTCTTTACTTTTAACGTCCATAATTTTTTAAATATTTTAAAAATAAATACCCAAAAATTACACCTACGCCAATTAGAATATACTGATAGAGTTTTAATAATAAAAACTGTGGTGGAAGCTCGCTCTCATAAGGGTTTTGCAAAAAAAAGTTTTTTGAACCATCTTCATATAAATCCACAGGTCCGATAACCAAATAAATTCCATAAATTGCTATATAAATACATGGGGCTAAAGATAGATAAATTAGTGTCTTATTATTTTTAACAATACTTAGCCAGTTAGCTGAAACTCCAACTAATAGAAGACAAATTAATGATAAAATAAGTGGGTTCATTTAAATAAATTTTTTAATCCTTTTTCTGATGCTTCACAAATACCTTTTTCTGTTATCAAACCAGTTATATATTTTGCTGGAGTAACATCAAATGCTAAATTCACTGCCTTACTTTTATTTGGATATATCTGTATTTTTTTTATGTTTCCATCTTCGTCAACACCTTCAATTTTTGACAACTCATCTGAACTTCTTTCTTCGATTGGAATATCTTTAGAATTTTTAATTTTCCAATCGATAGTTGAACTTGGCAATGCTACATAAAATGGCACGTTATTATCACGTGCCGCAAGAGCTTTAAGATAAGTTCCTACTTTATTACATACATCACCATTAGATAATGTTCGGTCAGTTCCAACAATACACATATCAACCTGTCCTCTTTGCATTAAAATTCCACCTGTATTATCTGCAATAATTGTATTTTTAATCCCTTCTTCATTTAATTCATAAGATGTTAAGTTTGCACCTTGATTTCTAGGCCTTGTTTCATCTGCCCAAACATGAACTGGAATTCCTTTCTTGTGTGCATGATATATTGGAGACGTAGCTGTGCCCCAATTGATTGTCGCCAACCATCCTGCATTGCAATGGGTAAGAATATTTACAGTATCTTTTTTTTTATCATAAATATCCTCAATTATTTTGAGACCATTTAAACCAATATTTTTACAAAACTTTACATCTTCTTCACAAATTTCTTTTGCTTCATTTAATGCGATATTTAAAATTTTCTCACTATTAACTCCTGAAAGTTTACTCATCATTCTATCCACTGCCCATTTCAAATTAATTGCAGTCGGTCTTGATTTGATTAAATTCTCTGCTGATTTTTTTAAAAAAGATTGATCTCTATTCTCCAATAAAGCTAGTACTAAACCATATGCAGCAGTTGCGCCTATTAAAGGAGCACCTCTTACTTCCATAATCTTAATAGCGTTAATCGCATCTTTGACTGTTTTTAAGTCTTTAATGGTAAACTGGTGTGGTAGTTTTGTTTGATCTATTATTTTTACAATATTGTTTTCAAACCAGATAGTCCTGTATTCTTTTCCTTCAATTTTCATTAATCTATTATCTTCTTTTTTGCTTTAGTGTATTCTTCTTCCGAAAGATGTCCATCCTCGTATAATTCTTTTAAGGTTTTAAGTTGATCAGCTAAATTTGTTTCAATTACATTTTTTGGTTTATCGATAATATTTGCCTCCAAACTATCAGAACCAGGACAATTTTTTTTCCTCATCACCTTAATCAAATGGAATGTCCTATTGTTAGCTGCAAGTATTGCGTCATCTGCATTATTTAGTGATTGCGCCCATGCAGGCCAGAACAAAATAGCTCTTGCAAAATTACCACCTGATGATTTCGAAAATTCAGCTTCTTGTTTAATTTTTTTTACTTCTTCAATTTCTTGTTTCAATTCTGTACAGTTTAAAAGATCATCACCTGGCTGAATTGTATCTACCAATAAGGGTTTGGCACAAGAGGAAATTAAAAAAACAAGTAAAATTAGAATGTTTTTCATTTTATAATAATTAGTATTAACGATAAACCCTGATTCATAAAATTAATAGCTAAGGTGGATATGAATAAATACTATAAATACCTTGTTAAAAAAATTAGAGAATGTGGTATTTATGCAACAAAAAATACCCTTTATTTTAGTGGTTTTTTTATAAATTCAACTTTGAGGCCATAAATTATTGGCTCGCTTTTCTATACTTTTAAAGATTATTTTGCTAAATAATCTGCTTAATATTAATTAATTAATAATAATAAGAGAGTACAACATGAAAAAACTAGTTTTAAGCATCTTATTTTTGCTTGGCTTTATAACTAACTCATACGCTACTGGTTCTGCGGGATTCACTATTAGTATGGCTGATGTTAATTCAACTGTAAAAGATGACATTGATAGCAACAATACAATAGACACTACAAAGAACATTAGCAATGATGTTACATTTGCTTCTATTTTCTTTGAAAAGGCACTTAATGAAAACTTAAGCGTTGGTGTAGATTTAATACCATTTGAAGCAGAGTTTGAAAGTAGATCAACTACACAGTCATCTACTAAAGCAAAAGGTGCAGGTGCTGCGCCACAAAGTACAGGAACTAACAAAGGTAACGCGGATGTTAGCCAACACTTAACATTCTATTTACAGCCTCAAAAAGAAATTAGAGATGGCCTTAAGGTTTTTGGAACACTAGGATTAGTAAGAGCAGATGTTGAGTCAAAAATTCAATCAGTTTCTTCAACAGATAAAACTGTTGAACAAAGTTTGGATGGTACAAAATTAGGCTTAGGTCTTAAAAAAGAAACAGGCTTTGGTTTTATCAAACTTGAGTACAGTGAAACAGATTACGACCAAATTTCAGCTACAACATCAAATAGTACGAAAATTACAGCAGACATAGATACTGAGATTTTATCATTATCTGTTGCTAGAAGTTTCTAATTACTGATCGTTAAGAAAAATTAAAACCCTCCGCAACGCGGGGGGTTTTTTTTTATTTGCTCAAAACTCTGCCAGCAACGTTTTTAAGCTTATCTTTAGTTTTTTGTGACCTTTTTTCTGGTGATGTTATTATTGCTACATCTAAACAATTGTTAGTGGGATCTTTAGGATCTATATGATTTTCAAAGTTATCAATAAGATTTTTGATCATATTTTTTGCTTTTGCAGCATTTCCTAAAAGAACTTTTATTACCTTTTGAACATCAACATTTTCATGGTCTGGATGCCAGCAATCATAATCTGTTACCATTGATACAGATGCATATCTAATTTCAGCTTCTCTAGCCAATTTTGCTTCAGGCATATTGGTCATACCAATTACGTCAGAATTCCAAGACCTATACAAATTTGATTCTGCCAAGGTAGAAAACTGTGGTCCTTCCATAACTATATATGTACCACCCCTTTGATAATCTATTTTTTCCTTTTTAATTGCATCTTCACAAGCATTCATCAATCCGTTTGAAGTTGGATGTGCCATTGAAACATGAGCTACAATTTCGTCATCAAAAAAAGTTTTATTTCTTGCAAAAGTTCTATCGATAAATTGGTCAATAATAACAAATTTTCCTGGCGGCAGACTCTCTTTAAGAGATCCTACGGCTGAAATAGAAACAATATCAGTTACTCCAAGCTGCTTAAGCGCATCAATGTTTGCTCTAAAGTTAATGTTGGATGGATTTATAAAATGTCCTCTTCCGTGTCTGGGTAAAAAATAAACCTCTTTATTTTTATAATTAGTTTTTAAAATTTTATCTGATGGTTTTCCCCAAGGAGTATCTATGTCTAATAACTCCCTATCTTGAAACTCTTCAACATCATATAGTCCACTTCCACCAATAATTGATAATTTATTGTTTGCCATATTTGAAAGATAGTTTATTTAATAATATAACGCAATTTAAAATGGACTTAAAAAAATTTATTAGATCTATCCCTGATTATCCTAAGAAGGGTATTTTATTTAGAGACATCACAACTTTAATTAAGGATGAAAAAGCTTTTGAGGAAACAATTAATCAAATAGTTGAAAGATCAAAAAAATTTAAATTTAATAAGATTGCAGCAATTGAGTCGAGAGGTTTCGTGTTCGCATCTGCTGTTTCGTATATTCTTAAGAAACCTTTCATAATGTTAAGAAAGAAAAATAAATTACCTGCTGAAACTCATTCTATCGATTTCGAACTGGAGTATGGAACTGCAACTATTGAAGTGCATAAAGACTCTATTAATGAAAAAGACACTGTTTTAATAATTGATGATTTAATTGCTACTGGCGGAACAGCAGAGGCAGCTTCAAGACTTATTAAAATATCAAAAGGAAAGGTTGGGGGTTTTGTTTTTGTTATAAACTTATTTGACCTAGGTGGATCTGATAAATTACTAGAAAAAGGTTTTAATGTTGAAAATTTAATAGAATTTCCTGGCCATTAGTTTATTTCTGGTCTGTACCAAGATTGTCTGCCCAATAAAGCATTAATAACACCTGACATCCTCATCCTATAAATATTCCTTCTTTTGTTAAAAGTAAGTAAATAGATAGAATATTTTAGTAAGTTCCCTAATAAACTAGTTAATCCTGAAAACGATGAAACAAAAATTCCTCGGTGTTTTTTATTAAAATAAAATTTTGACCACATCCAATGCCAGTTTCTTGAAAGCTCTATCTGTTCACTATATTTTTCATCAACAGCTTGTGCGCCTAGATGGTGAATTTTAGAATTCATAATAATAAATATTTTTCCATTTTCTTTTTTTGTTCTTAAACATAAATCAACATTTTCCAAGTACATAAAGAATTTTTCATCAAAAAAAATATTATTTATAAAAAATTTTTTATTAATAATCATTGAATAACCGTCAATTTCTTCAACATCTCTAATTAAACTTCTACTATCATTATGTGATTTATTTAAATTAAGTCTGTAATTCGGATAATCTGGATTATCTGATACCGGTGATAAGATCGCAAAATTATCTATTTCAGAAATTGAATTATTGATATTTAAAATAGTGTCATGTTTTAATACTACATCTGGATTTAAAACATAAACATACTGTGTATTTGATCTTATAATACCCAGATTATTTCCAGCTCCCATCCCTATATTCTTAGACAAAACCACCTCAGTTTTATCATAATTCTGCTCTAATTCTTTTTTTAATTCCTCATCAGATGAATTTTCAATTATTAATTTATGAAAATCTTTTGGTAATGAGTTTAAACAATCGTAGATTACTTTTCTGCTATTAAAAGTGACTATTACAAAGGTTAAATTATTGCTTGTTAATTCCATTTAAGAATGAAGTATACTTAAAATAAGTATTGTTGTAAAAAAAAAAGTAATGAAAAAAATAATTGTAACTGGTGGTTTGGGATTTATAGGCAGTAATTTAATAAAGCTATTAATTAAAAAAAATTATTTTGTAGTCAATATTGATAAAATTAATTACGCCTCAAACTTTTATAACACCAGGGATTTTTTTAATAAAAGAAATTATAAATTTATTAAACTAGATATTAACAATAGATCCAAGTTCAAAAAAGTTTTAAAGCTACATGAGCCTATTGCTATATTTAACTTAGCAGCAGAGACACACGTTGATAGATCAATTGACAGTCCTGCAGAGTTTGTGAGGAGTAATATAGTTGGTGTTTTTAATTTGCTAGAGACATTTAGAGAGTTTTCAAAAAAAAATAAAAAAACTAAATTAATTCATATTTCAACTGATGAAGTTTACGGGGATGTCTTAAAAGGTCGAAGCAAAGAAATTGATGCTTACAAACCTAGTTCGCCTTATGCGGCTTCGAAGGCTTCCTCCGATCACTTGGTGTATTCATATATTAGAACTTATGGGCTTAACGCAATGATAACAAATTGTTCAAATAATTATGGCCCTCATCAACATCCAGAAAAATTAATTCCAAAATTAATTTATAATATAATTAATAATAAGTTGCTTCCTCTTTATGGAAAGGGAAAAAATTCTAGAGAGTGGATATTTGTAGATGATCATTGTGAAGCTTTATTTAAAGTATTCAAAAGTGGATCAGTAGGAGAATTTTATAATATTGGGTCCAATATAAATTGTAACAATTTTGAAATAGCAAAGCTTCTAATCAATATCGCAAAAAAGAAAATAAAATTGGGAAAAAAGGTTAAAATAAAATTTGTAAAAGATAGACCTGGCCATGATTTCAGATACGCATTGGATAGTAAAAAAATTTTTAAAAAACTTAAATGGAAATCAAAGATAAATCTTAAAAAAGGCCTAGAAAAAACCTTTAATTGGTATTTTGAAAATATGAAATACTATACAACTTTAAAAAAAAAGGATATCACCAAAAGACTTGGGATAGTTAAATGATTAAAAAAGCAATAATTTTAGCTGGGGGTATGGGTACTCGGATGAGCCCTTTGACTAAAGCAGTAAATAAACAGCTACTTCCAATATATGATAAGCCTTTAATTTTCTACCCATTATCAATTTTAATGTTAGCGAAAATAAAAGATATTTTGATAATTGTTAACAAGGGTCAATTAAATCAATACAAAAAAATTTTGCCAGATGGTAAACGCTTGGGTATCAATATTTCTTATAAAGAACAGATATATCCTAAAGGTTTGCCTGATGCTTTCTTGTTAGGTGAAAAATTTATAGATAATAAAAATGTTGCATTAATACTTGGAGATAACTTTTTCTATGGACAAAATTTAACTTCAAAATTAATTAATTGTACAAAACTTAAAAATGGTGCAAAAGTTATTTTACATAAAGTAATCAAACCAGAATTATTTGGTGTAGCTAAAACTTCTAAATCAGGAAAAATTACAACAATAAAAGAAAAGCCAAAAAAGTATATTTCCGATTTAGCAATTACTGGTTTATATTTTTTTGATAAAAAAGTTATTGAATATGCAAAAAAACTAAAGCCATCATCAAGAAATGAGCTGGAGATTACTGATTTACTAAGGATTTATTTAAGAAAGAATAAATTAACATCTGACATTTTAGGTAGAGGTGGAGCCTGGTTAGATACCGGCTCAATTGAAGATTTTTATAAAACGAGTGCATTTGTTTCAACAATAGAAAATAGGCAAGGATTTAAAATTGCATGTCTTGAGGAAATTGCCTTTAATAATAACTGGATTGGGAAAAAAGAAATTTTAGCTGCAATTCAATTTTATGGAAAGTGTGATTATACAAATTATTTAAAAAAATTGATCTCTTAGATGAAAAAAGTTAAGACAAAGTTTAAGGACTTGTTTATTGTAAATACAAGAGTTTACAAAGATAAAAGAGGTTGGTTAAAAGAAGAATTCAAAAAAAATTTTATAAAAAAAAACCTTGTTTTCACTTTGGTATCAAGTTCAAAAAAGAATGTTTTGCGCGGTCTTCATATGCAAACAAAAAAGCCCCAAGATAAGTTTTTATCTGTTCTTAAAGGAAAGGTTCTTGATGTTGTGGTAGACTTAAGAAAAAACTCAAAAACATATGGAAAACACTTTAAGATTATTCTCAGTGAAAAAAACGGAAAACATTTGTTTGTTCCTAAAGGTTTTGCTCACGGAATTTTAGGCTTAGATAAAGAAAACATTCTCCATTATGCCTGCTCAAATTATAGAGATTCAAAGAGTGAAGTATCAATTAAATGGAATGATGCTGATTTAAAAATTAATTGGGGTATAAAAAAACCTATTATCTCAAAAAAAGATAAATTTGCTCTATCATTAAAGGAATATAAAAAAATAAAATGAAAAAAATCATATTTACTGGTGGGAGTGGAGAGTTTGGTAAAGTATTTAAAAAATTAAATTTCAACAAAAAAAATATTTACTACCCATCTTCAAAAATTTTTGATGTTACTAATGTAAAAAAAATGGAAAAATTCATTAAAAAAATTAAACCAAAATTTATTGTTCATGCTGCTGCAATTTCAAGGCCAATGAGCTTACATGAAAAGAAAATTGAAAAGAGCATTAACACTAATATTATTGGAACTTCAAATATAGTAAATCTTTGTAATAAATATAAATTAAAACTTATTTATTTTTCTACAAATTATGTATATCCACCAAAAAGTGGTAATTATAAGGAGCATCATGCCTTGCTTCCATTTAACAACTATGCCTGGTCAAAACTTGGAGGTGAATGTGCTGTGCAAATGTATAAAAATTCACTAATTTTGAGAATATGCATGACCCAAAAACCTTTTTTATATAAACATGCTTATACAAATTTAAAAACTAATTTTATGTTTCATGAAGATTTGGCAAAAGTTTTTTTTAAATTAATAAATAAAAAAGGTATCATTAACATTGGTGGTCCAGCACAATCTGTATACAACTTTGCAAAAAGAAATAACAAGAAAATAAAAAAAAAAATCTTAAAAAAAACAAACAAGACTCTTCCACTAAACTCAACTATGAATATTGAAAAGTTTAAAAAGATAAAAAATTAATTAAAATTTGGTAGCGGGAAGTGGGATCGAACCACTGACCTCGGGCTTATGAGTCCCGCGCTCTAACCAACTGAGCTACCCCGCCATTAAATTCGTATTGATTTATACTACTTATTTTTTTTCTTTCAAACAAGAAATCTAGAAATTACGTTTAATAAGCCTTTCTTAGTGGACCACCAGTGGACCAAAAATTCTGGTCCACTGGAAACCCGTGCGTTATTTATTTTTTTATTGTCCAACCATTTCTTTTTAATGCTTTAATCAAGTTTTCACGCATCTCATCTCTTGATGTCTTTTGATCACCTATTTTTTCAAAAAATACAGGTTCTAATCCCCTTTCTTTTTTTGATTTAAAATAGTTTTTTATTGATTGTATTATTATTTTCATTTTCCTCCTTTAGCGTTGTGTTTAAAGTCCCAGCAAGTAGAGTTATTTTCTAAATCAGGACTGATTTAACTATTACATCATTTTTAAAGATTAATCAAAATTTCTTTTTAACGACATCACACTTATGTTTATTAATCTCTTTAAAAACCCCTGTTTCATAAAAATATAAAGAACTTTTTTCAATTAAGATAGTAGTATTATACTCACCAGTAGTTCTATCAATTCTATGTTTAAAAGATGCATCTCCTTTTCCATCTGAGTCAAGATCATAATCATAACTCCAAATAATGAATTGTTCAGTCCATTTATTTTCAAAATTATATTTATATTGAGATTTAATTGGACTATATCTGTCTAAACTTTCACTATACTGCTCAATTTTTTTTTTCTTTGTATTCAATTTAAAGATATTTTCATTAAATAAGCTTTCTTCAGAAAATTTTTTTCCATTTTCTGTGAACTGCTCATTTATGATAAATCTGCATTTCAATATTATTTCTTTTGATGAAACATTAGTGTTTATAAAAAGAATAAGTGCTATTAAAATAGAAAATGCCCTCATAAAACCATTCTATCAGTGGACCACCAGTGGACCAATAATTATGTTTGCTTAAATTAATAAGGAAATTTAGGGGATCGAACCACTGACCTCGGGCTTATGAGTCCCGCGCTCTAACCAACTGAGCTACCCCGCCAATAATTATTTCGCAGTGATTTTGTTTATATTTATATTACCAATATAAAACATTAAAGCAACGTATTGTATCAAAGCGTAAATTGCTATCGGAGTAATATATTCAATCTCATGGAATAATTGAGCTCCAACGATGAAACCCATTGCTCCGTTTTGCAACATAGCCTCGATCATTATAGTTCTTTTTACTTTCACATCTCTTAGGGTATAGCTTGTTATTATATAAACGGATGTCAAAACTGAAATAATTACAACAAAGGCAATTGCTCCTGCATCTGCAAAATAACCACCCAAATTTCCTTGTTCAGTGAATATAGCTACTAACAAAATAATTATAAATAAAGCGAGAGCTGCTCGATCGAATTTTAAATTGTTTTGCTCAGAAAATCTTTTAAAATTTCCCCTTACTAGGATTCCAACAAACGTTGGTAAAGCAATAAATAAAAACATCCTTACTGAAAATTTTAGAAGATTTAGATCAAATTCAACTGATGAAAAAAAGACTGCATAGATCTTTAGAAACATTGGAATTGTTATAAATGATAGTAATCCACAAATTGATGTAATAGTTATTGATAATGCTACGTTCCCTTTGACAAGTTTGGTTGCATAATTTGACATAACGGCAGAAGGCAGAATTAATAATAAGAATACTCCAAGTTGAAATTCAGCCTGCATTGGAAAAAAGGAAATAATAATAATTCCAATTAAAGGAAGCATTATCATTTGGCATATTAGTGCAATAATAAGATTTCTTGGTTTTTTTAATACCTCAAAGAAATCTTTATAAGAAAGATTAAGACCTAAAGAAAACATGATAAAAATCATGCCAAGTGGTCCAACGGTTTTTACAAATTCCACAATTCCCTCACTCGCTTTATGAACGAAAAAAAATAAATTTCAAGGCATATTTGTTCATTTTGGGGTTGCTAAATCATAAAATTTAAGATTATTTGCGTAAATAATAAAAAATGTCATTAAGAGAGTTAAAATTTTCAAATCAGATCCAAGAAGAACAAATTAAATCTGTCTATCACAAAAATTTTAATTATATCGTTACAGAAAGATTTTATTTCCAGCAACAATGGCTCCATGCTGCTTATAATAGATTTAAAGACTTTGATAAGTATTTAATTTTAATTCATTTAGTACATAAAACTTTTAAAGCATATGGAGACTTCCAAATTAAAAACACATTTGATGAGTTTTATTCAAAAGAAACTTATGAAATACCGAAAATAAATGTAATTGATTTATCAAGAGAATTATTAATTTCAAAAGAAACTACTAGAAGAAAAATTTTAGAAATGGAAAGAGATGGAGCAATTAAAAAAGATAAAAAAAAAATAATGATAAATCGTAAAGGACAAGAGTACCAAAAACCAAAAGATTCAATACGAAATATGGCTAGATTACTTTCAAGATTTACAGATTTTTTAAGTCAAGCAGGTTATTTAGACAAAAAAGTTGAAAACTCTGTTTTAGATAAAAAGATAAAAGATAATTTCACACAAATTTGGACTATCTTTTTTGAATTTCAAATACCAACTATTGTAGGTTGGAAAAAATTTTTTGGAGATATAGAGACTTGGGCTATCTGGGCTCAATGTGCTTATAATCAAAATCTTGTAATGAATAAAGGTTTTAAAGAAAGTTTAAGTCCAGAATTAACATCAGATAATTTCGTTGAAAAACTTAATAATTGGGGAAACCAAGGTTTAAATGCAATGACCATATCTGAGTTATCAGGAATACCAAGACCAACAGCTCTTAGAAAATTAAATACTTTGATTAAAAGAAAATTGCTTAAAAAAGATAAAAATAATCTTTATCTTTTATTCGGATTACCAAAATTGGATACAAATACTATTGAAAAAGATGTAACTTTAAAAACAGTTCGTGATATTAATAAAAGCAATGAAGAAAGATTTATTAGAATGTTAACGAAAATATTGAATACTATCGTATTTAATTAAAGAGACGCAATAATACCAGTAATTACTATCACTGAACCAATCAAACCTAAGAATAAAAGATTTTCTTTTCTTTCTTTTTTCTTCTCGTCTCTAACTCTTGATAGTAAATCGTTGATATCAACTTTAATATTTGGCGTTTTTTTAAGCTCTGCTTGTTGATCGTAACTTGATGTTTCTCCACTCATAATTTGTATTTAACACCACCCGATTCGGTTTTTCAAGAAAAGTGTTGTTCAAAATGAGTTACAAATTTTCATGCCCCGTTCAAAATGGTCCTACAACGAACTAAGCTTCTTATCATTGAGGGGTCGGGTGATCACAGATGCTGGGTATTTTTTCTTCTCAACCTCTATCTCAAAGGCTTCTTTGTCTATCTGGTCGCTAGTTAAACCTGAATTAATGTAGCCAAATGCTAAATTTTTGTTGTAATTAAAAGAATAGCACCCTGAAGTTGTACGACCCACAATCTTATCTTTCAAATAGATCGGCTCGTCGTGAAGCAGAAGAGGTGCTCCTTCTTTAGAATGGTTCAAAATGAGCATTTTAAATTTCTTATGTTCCTTTTTGTCACGTTTTTTTTCTAAGGCAGCTCTTCCAATAAAATTTATATTCTTTTTAAAACTGACAGCAAAGCTTAACCCTGCCTCAAATTGATTTTCTTCAGGTGAAATATCGTGGCCCCAATGTAAATAACCACTTTCCATCCTCATAATATCCATTGCATGCATTCCACAAAGAGAAATTTTATAAGTTTTTCCCTCATCGATCAAAATATCAAAAAGTTTTAAAGCATTTTCTTTTTTTACATAAAGTTCAAAGCCTAATTCTCCCACGTATGAAATTCTTTGAGCCCATACTTCTACATCATTTATTTTAACAAATTTAGCTGTAGCAAATTTAAAGTTTTCATTAGAAAAATCGTCTGAACTAATTGAAGAAATCATCTCTCTACTTTTTGGTCCAAATAAACCTAAACAACAATAGTCTTCAGTAACGTCTGTTAATTTCACATCTTTAGAAATATGCTTTAAAATATGAAATTTATCGTGTTCTCTATTTGCAGCAGAAGAAACAATTCTAAAATAATTTTTATCAATACAAATAACAGTTAAATCAGTCTCAATTCCACCGTCTGAATTTAACATTTGTGTATATTTAATTTTACCAGGTTCGTTTGGAATATTAGCTGTACATAAAATTTGTAGCTCTTCATGTACTTTTTCCCCTTTTAAATCAAATTTTGAAAAAGGTGATAATTCAAACAAGCCTACATTTGATCTTGCATTTTTTGTTTCAAACTCTGCACTTGGATACCAGTTTTGATAATTATAACTATATTTATAATCTTTATTTTTTTCATCTTTTGAAAACCACATAGGTCTTTCATAGCCACCAGAAACTCCAAAACATGCACCATGTTCTTTTAATTTATCATGATAAGGAAGTGTAATTACATTTCTTGAAGTTTTGTGTTGTTTATACGGCCAGTGCATTCCATATAGATCACCAAGTGTTTCCGTAACTCTTTCTTTTATAAAATTAATACCAGAGTGGAATTTTTGAAATCTTTTAATGTCATAACTAAAAATATCTTCATTAATATGACCATTCATCATCCATTCAGCTGTAACTTTACCAACTCCACCAGCACTTGCTATTCCAATACTATTTAAACCACAACAAATAAAAAAGTTTTTAACTTCAGGAACTTCACCTAATAAAGTATTTGTGTCTGGTGTAAAAGATTCTGGTCCTGCAAAAAACTTTCTAATTCCTGTTTTTTCTAAAATAGGAAATCTTTTCATACATGCATTTAAATAAGGTTCAAAGTGTTCAAGATTTTCTGGAAATTCACCAAAAGAAAAATCCTCTGGAACTTTATTAGTTTTATTAAATGCCGGAATAGATTTTCCCTCAAATATTCCTAAAAGTAATTTTCCTGCATCTTCTTTAAAATAAGTTCTACTATCAAAATCTCTAATTACTGGTAAATCTTTTGGTACTTCTTTTATTGGTTCAGTAATTACATAAAAATGTTCAGCAGGATATAATGGAATACTTACGCCTAACTTTTCTCCAATTTGTCTTGACCACATTCCTGTTGCTAAAACAATGTATTCACATTCAATTTTTTCTCCATTAACAACAACACCTTCAATTCTTTTATTCTTTACTAAAATGTCTTCAACAGGTGAGTCTTCAAAAATTTTGGCTCCTTCTGCTCTTGCAGCTTTTGCAAGTAATTGAGTTATTCCTGAAGGATCCCCTGATCCATCTCCGGGCATTAAAATACCACCTAACAAATCATCGTTTTTAATTAATGGAACTTTTTCTTTTATTTGATCTTTATTTAAAATTTGAACATCAACATCAAAAAGTTGAGCAGTTGTTGCTTGTCTTTTTAATTCTTGCCACCTTCCCTCTTCTTGAGCAATTGACATTGCACCATTTAAACGAAGTCCTGCAGAATGATCTACTTTCTTTTCAAGTTCTTTATATAAATCTAAAGAGTATTTTCTTATTTTTGTAATTGTTGCAGAGGGTCCTAATTGACTGACTAATCCTGCTGCATGCCAAGTGGTTCCTGATGTTAATTTATCTCTTTCTAAAAGAATAACATCTTTCCATCCAAATTTTGCTAAGTGATAAGCGCAAGAACATCCAACAACCCCACCACCAATAACGATCACTTTAGCTGAACTGGGAATTTTTTTCATTTTTAATAGTATAATATTTAATTTTTATTCTTAAAATAATTTTTTTATTTAGAAACTCCATACTTACTAAATTTATACCACGCTCTCTCATGGAAATAGTAAAGGAACATTTTAGTTAACACCTCAATCCCAGCTATTGTTCCAGCCCAATCAAATTTTCCAGTAATTAACCAAGCTATTAAAAACGTATCTAAACTAGCTATTACTCTCCACGTTACAGTTTTTGCTAAATGTCTTTTTTTTTGTACACTTTTCATAATTGCCTTTCATTTTTAGGCTCCGCAATTATTAAGTATATTAAATAAAGGTTTAATTTATTAGTATATATTATTTAAAAATTGTAAATAATTATTTAAATTTAATTAGTTTTTTATTGCTTCGCCTGCACTGACATATTCATGACCAAAAACATCTGCAACAGCTTTATAAGTTACATGTCCTTTATGAACATTAAGTCCTGCTAAAAAGTTCTTATCTTCACCTAAAGCTTTTTGATAGCCTTTATTCGCTAATTTTACTAGGTATGGAAGAGTTGCTTTATTAAGTGCGAATGTAGAAGTTCTAGGAACTCCCCCAGGCATATTAGCAACACAATAATGAACAACATCATTTACTATATATGTTGGATCCCCATGAGTTGTTGGCTTACTTGTTTCAACACATCCACCTTGATCAATTGCAACATCCACTATTACTGAACCTCTTTTCATTAATTTAAGCATATCTTTGGTAACTAATTTTGGAGCTTCTGCGCCAGGAATTAAAACACCACCGACTAATAAATCAGCTTCAGAAACTAACTTATTTAAGTCAACTTTATCACTTTGTTCTGGGATAATTTTATCACCAAAAATTTTAACTAATTGTTTTAATCTCTCTTCAGACTTATCAACTATATGAACTTTTGCTCTCATGCCTGTTGCAATAATTGCAGCGTTCTCTCCAACTACTCCACCACCAAGAATTAATACATTTGCAGGTTCACCTCCTGGTGCACCACCTAATAAAATACCTCTGCCTTTTTGATTTTTTTCTAAACAATGTGCTCCAGCTTGAACAGACATACGACCAGCAACTGCACTCATTGGTGCAAGTAATGGAAGTCTACCATTATCATCTGTAACTGTTTCGTAAGCAATATTAACACTTTTCGATTTGATTAATCCTTCGGTAAGTTCTTTTGCAGCTGCTAAATGAAGATAAGTATAAAGAATTTGATTTTCTCTTAACATATCTACCTCAACTTTTTGAGGCTCTTTTACTTTAACTATTATGTCTGCATCATTAAAGATATCACCAGCGGTTTTTGCAATTTTTGCTCCAGCTTTAGTATATTGATCATTATCAAAACCTGCTTCAAATCCGCCATTGTTTTCAACTAAAACTTCATGACCTTCACCTACTAAGGTTTTTACACTTTCAGGAGTTAATCCAATTCTATTTTCTTGAGGTTTTATCTCTTTGGGGACACCAATTTTCATAAAGAAAATTAATTCTTTTTACTTTTACTATAGTTAGTAATTCCAGTTCTTAGTTTCTCAATTATTTCATCAATATGTTTTTTCTCACAAATAAACATTGGTGCAATAATTAAACAGTCTCCAGTAGCTTTGAAATTTACACCCGCATCATAACAATGTTTAAATGTTGCAAGTCCTGCTCTGCCTGGTTTTGTATCCATTTTAATGTCGATACCACCCATCATTCCATATCCTCTGATGTTTTCTACAACATCAATATCTTGTAATGAGAATAAACCTTCTTGGAAATAAGGAGATAATTCTTTTGCTCTTTTAAAAATATCTTCTTTTTCAAATATATCTTGTACTGCTAAAGCTGCTGCAACAGATATTGGAATTCCAGAATAAGTGTAGCCATGGAAAAGTTCAATAACTCCTTTAGGAGAATTATCCATTACTGCATCATAAATTTCTTCTTTACATGCAACTACACCAAAAGGAACAATTCCATTTGTTGTAGCTTTTGCCATTGTCATGATATCTGGAGTAACACCAAACTCCTGTGCACCGAAAGTCGAACCTGTTCTACCCCATCCAGTAATTACTTCATCAAAAATTAAAAGAATATTATGTTTGTCACATAGTTCTCTTAGTCTTTGCAAATATCCAACTGGTGGAACAAGTGTTCCTGTAGATCCTGCAATTGGTTCTACGATACATGCTGCAATATTTTCAGCACCAAAGTTTGTACAAATTCTCTCTAAGTCATTTGCAATTTCTGCACCTGTTTCAGGTTGACCAGATATAAATTTATGTTCGTCTAAATGAGTATGTCTCATATGAACTACACCTGGCATCAAAACACTTGCATATGCTTTAACATTATTGATCATTCCGCCTACAGAAGTTGCTCCGATATTCATACCATGGTAAGCTCTTTCTCTTCCAACAAATCTAAATCTCTGTCCTTCACCTCTTGCTTTGTGATAAGCAATACTAATTTTAATTGCGGTTTCAACAGCAGTTGATCCACAAATTGTATAAAAAATTCTATTTAAGTTTCCTGGAGTATGTTTTGAGATTCTAGTTGCTAATTCAAAAGATCCACCAAAACCTTGTTGAAAGGGTTGTGCGTAATCTAATGTTTTTAATTGATTTGTAATTGCATCAATAATTTCCTTTCGACCATGACCAAGTGGATTACAAAAAAGTCCAGAACTTGCATCTATTTGAGTGTTTCCCTCGTGGTTTTTTAAATAAACACCTTTAGCTTCTGTTATTAATCTTGGTCTTTCTTTAAAGTCTTTATTGGATGTAAATGGCATCCAATGTTCATTAAGTGAATTTGGTATTGAAGGTTTTTGACTCATTTTTATTTATCCTTAATCATTAAACTAATTAATATTAATTAACTATAAAAATCTATTATACCAGCACAACCAAAAATTGAATAGTCTATTTTGACACCCATTCCTGTTAACAACTTCATTTACTTTGGCTCTATTTTCAACTTTAATACTGGTTATAAATTTTAATAAGGAGAGGAATAAATGAGAAAAATACTAAGTTTTATTCTTGGAAGTATATTAGCTCTTAACTTAACTATTTCAGTTGCTAATTCAGCTGCAAAAGAAGTTAGAGTTGCTTACTTTTTAGAATGGCCTAGTCCAAACCTGGAGGACATGCAGAAGAAAAATTTTGCTAAAGCTTTAGGTGTACCAGTTAAGTGGACTAACTTTACAAACGGTGGAGCAATGACTGACGCTATGTTAGCGGGAGACATCGATATTTCTTACTCACAAGGTTTAGTACCTTTCATAAACGCAGTTAAATCTAAAGCACCTATTAAGCTTGTAGATATAGCTATGGAATATGGAATGGGTGGAACAACTTGTGTAACTTCAAATGCTTCAGGTATTACAAAAGCTAATGCTACTGAACTTGAAGGTAAAAAAGTTGCTGTACCACTAGGAACAATGGCTGAATACGTTTTTGATGAAAG
Organism: uncultured Pelagibacteraceae bacterium; assembly: GCA_902624345.1. Taxonomy (GTDB): domain Bacteria; phylum Pseudomonadota; class Alphaproteobacteria; order Pelagibacterales; family Pelagibacteraceae; genus Pelagibacter. The sequence continues at coordinate 67,874 of CACNXI010000001.1, forward strand.
TATGAAAGTTGTTGGTGCAGACAGAAAAAAAATGGATATCATTCAAATGGACCCTGAAGAAGGTGCTGCTGCTTTAGTAAGTGGTGATGTTGTAATGGCATGTTTATTTGGTGGTAATTCAATTAAAGCTGCAACAGCTGTCGGAACAAGATTACTTACAGTTCAAGAAGCAAGAGACGCTGGTATCTTAGGAATAGATATTACTTCAGTAACTACTAAGTTCATGAAGGAAAATCCTGAAATGCTAAGAACTTTTATTGAAGTTACTCATGAAGCTAATGCTAGATACAAAGCTGGTAAAAGCGATATGAATTCTATGTCTAAAGCTTCTGAAATGAAAGTTGGTGATATGAAAGAAACTTTAAGTGGTTTTAAATTCTTAACACCAGAGGAAACTAAACAATCTATGACTAAAGGAAATCTTGATGCATTCTTAAAAGGAATGGGAACACCAAGAGGAAACGTAGACACTAGTTTCTTACCTTTATAATCTGAAGGTAAATCAGAATTAAATAGGCGCCAATTTTTTAATTGGTGCCTATTTTTTTTATACTAATTTTAATGTAAGGTCTTGTTATGAGTGATTTAGTTTCTCAAAATCTAAATATGATCTTTAAATCTCCAAAAGGAGAAACTGTTCATGCATTAAAAGATTTGAATTTCACCATCAAAAAAGGTGAGCTATTAACAGTGCTTGGTCCATCAGGATGTGGAAAAACAACTTTACTAAACATTGCAGCTGGTTTTATTAGACCTACATCAGGAACAATTACTTTAGGATCAAATGAAATTAATGGTCCTGGAGTTGATAGAGGAATGGTATTTCAACAAGGCGCTTTATTTGAATGGTTAACTGTTTCTGAAAATGTCAACTTTGGATTAAGAATGAAAAAAAAAGATCCGGGTGAAACTCAAAAAAAAGTTGATGAGTGGTTAGAAATAGTTGGTCTTAAAGGTTTTGGAAATACTCCTACTTATCAATTATCAGGTGGTATGCAGCAAAGAGTAGCGCTTGCAAGATGTTTAATTAATGATCCTGATTTAATTTTAATGGATGAACCTTTAGGTGCATTAGATGCTTTAACTAGAGAAAAAATGCAATCACTTGTTTTAAAAATTTGGAAAGAAACTGGAAAAACAATTATCTTAATCACTCACTCAGTTGAAGAAGCTTTGTTATTAGGTGAAAGATTATATGTGATGGCACCAAGGCCAGGCAGAATTCATAAAGAGTATAAACTTCCATTTGCAGAAATGGGTTTAAAAGAAGACTTAAGAGAAATTAAAAAAAATAAAGAATTTTCATCAAAACGAGAAGAAATACTATCCATGATATGGAACATGGAAGAAGAAATAATGGGGAAAGATAATTAAATGTTCACCCAGTTTATTACAATATTAATTTTGGTATCCATTGTTGGATGTATTCTTTATGGAAGAAGATTAATTCGAACAGAAAAAGTTGACGCTGTATTTGGTAACCCTGAAAGAGCAAAAGGTGGAACGCATTGGATTATTGTTGGAAGCAGTGCGATACTATTAATTTGGTTATATTATTCTTGGGATATAGCAAAAGGTTTTTATCCTAAATCTGCTAATGAATTATGTCAGGTTGCTAAAGTAAATGAATCTCTTTTAGGTTTAAAGTACCAGTTTCCAATAGAGGAAAGAGAATTTAAAAGTACATCAATAATTAAAATTGAAAATAAAAACCTTCAAATAATCACTAATGAAATACAAAGCTCTCCAGATTTAAGCAGTCCACAGAAATCAACTTTAGTTGGATTTATAAACGAGACGAGGCAGTTAATTCCATTACTAACAAACGAAAATTTAATGGAAACAGATACAAAAATTCAGATTAAAGAGATGACTGAGGAAATAAGACTTTTAACGTCAAACTTCAAAAAAAATGATTACCCATTTGAAACTGATGAACAAAGAAATGAAAGACTAAGAGCAGTATCTGAAGAAGGTGGTTGGGGTATCACAAAAGTTCAATCTGGCACAGGTTCAATCGAAAACACAATTGAAGTACCTTTAGTTCCAGCTACTAATAGAGGTCTTAAATTTGACGCTGCTGCAAAAGAACTTGAGATAATAAATGATAAATTCTTTAAATTAAGAAATCATAACCCACAATTCAAAAATTCTATTAAAGCTTTAAAAGATAAAATTAAAGAATATAGAGGTAACTTAGATGATACAGAGGAAGCGGCATCTACTTATGCAAAAAATATTGTTAAAATTGCTAGAAGAATAGAGTTTGCAAGTATTTATCCACCAAATGCATTAAATGAAATGCAAAAGGCAATTATTGAATTCGACAATGTTCAAGAGTCTGAACAAGGCGGATTAAGATTTGTAGATATGTTTTTATTTCCTGCGGGAACAATTGTATCAAGTGGAACAAGTTGTTCTGAACAGGGTTCTGGAAGATGGTTACCTAAACCATCAGATACTCTTAATAAATTTATCTTAATGTCAAAACCAAGTGTTGGTTACAAAAATATACCATTGCTTTGGATAGATATGATGGATGTAAGTAAAATTATTGGATTTATTTTACCAGATTGGATTGCAGATATTCTTCCAGGTGAATATCCTACTCACACTAAAGACGGTGTAGTTGAGCAAAACTTTAAAGGAAGAGTTCTTAAAGTTGTTACAGGAGATTTCAAATTATTTAAAATTCCTGTACCTTACGGGCATATTTGGGATTCATTTTTAAGAGTATTTTTAGGACTTATCTTTGGAATTTTAATTGGAGTTCCTCTTGGATTATTTATGGGTTTAAATAGATTTGCTAAAGGCTTCTTTGATCCTTTAATTGAACTTTACAGACCTGTACCACCATTAGCATGGGCTCCTTTAATCATTTCAGTTTTAGGTATCGATAATACTGGAAAAGTATTCTTGTTATTTATGGTCTCATTATCAATCATGATTATTTCTGCACGAGCTGGTGCATCTGGAACTCAACTGTCAAAAATTCATGCAGCTCACTCTCTTGGCGCGTCGAAAAAACAAATTTTAAGATACGTAATCTTTCCTAATTCTTTACCTGAAATTCTTACAGGAATAAGAGTGGCGGTTGGAATGTGTTGGGGAACACTTGTTGCAGCAGAATTTTTAGCAGGTACTACTGGAATTGGATTTGTTGAAAATGTCGCGAAAAAATATTTCCAATATGAAGTTATTTGGATAACTATTTTCATTATGGGTATGCTGGGACTATTATTCGACGTTACATTAAGAAAAATAATAGATAAAACTATCCCATGGCGTGGAAAAGGATAGTGCTAATGAAAAAAACTTTAATATCATTATTTATCATATTTTTTTTTAACAGTTTAAGTTTTGCAACAAATCATGAGTCTTATAAAAAATTGACAATGACTAAAGCTAAGGGAATTGTATTGATGGCCAAACAACCTTTAATAAATGCAAAAAAATTAAAACCAAGGGATAGAGAAGCAGAACTATTTGCTAAGGATGTTTATTGCAAATCTCTAACAAATTTAATAAAAGATTGGCCTAACCCTCTTCCTAGCGGAACAAAAAAAGAAGTTTTAAAAGCTTACGATTTTATTAAAGCAGACTTAGAAAAAGAAAACTGTTAGTTTAAAAGATGAAAGTGTTTGCTCAGACAATTAAATCTTTTATTTTTCTTTTCTTATTTTCATCTTTTGTATGTGCAGGTGAAATTAATCTTAAAGAAATACAAAAACTTGATGCCCCCTGGGGCTCAACTTTCATATCAGATAAGGAATTATTGATTACTGAAAAGTCTGGAAAAATTAAATTAATAAATCTAGTTTCTGGAAAAGTTTCTGAAGTAGTACATAATCTTAAAATTTTAGAAGATGGCCAAGGTGGTTTATTAGATATTTTATATAAAGATAAGGTTGTTTTTGTTAGCTACTCAGAGGATCACGGAAAATTTAAATCTACTACCTCTATTGCAAGAGCAAATTTAAATAAAGACGAATTAAAATTTAAAAATATATTTGTTGCTCAACCTCCTATTAATTCAGGTTATCATTTTGGTTCTAGACTAGCAGTTAAAGATGAATTTCTTTTTGCATCCGTTGGTGAAAGAGGAAAAGGAATGATAGCGCAAGATCCAACTCAACATCCTGGTAGCATAGTAAGAATTAAATTAGATGGTAGCATTCCAAAAGATAATCCTAAATTTGTTGATAAAAAAGATTGGCTACCCGAAATTTATCAAATTGGTATTAGAAACCCGCAAGGTTTAACAGTATCTCCTTTTGATCAGAAAGTTTATGCAAGTAATCATGGTGCAAAAGGTGGAGATTGGTTTGGAGAAATTAAAAAAGGTGAAAATTATGGGTGGAAGATATTAGGATGGGGTGGAACAAATTACAGTGGAACTAAGATAGGACCAAAATGGATGCCAGGTTACACAAAAGCTATCAAATATTGGGTTCCTTCAATTGCAACAAGTGCAATAACAATTTATAAAGGTAATGAATTTAGAGAGTGGAATGGTCAAGCATTAGTAACATCTTTAAAAGATATGTCTTTGAGAAAGCTTGATTTTTCTGACACAAAAAATGTGCGAGAAGAAATTGTATTTCAAAATCAAATTGGAAGAATTAGAGATATTCAGGTTCATCCCGTCAATGGAAAGATTTACTTTCTTGGTCAGGACGGTCTATGGTTGATGGAAAAAAACTAAAAAAAATTGTTATCCAAATTTTAAAAAAAAGAGGAATGAGTCTTTCTCATGCAACAATAAGTGCTAATGCTTTAATTAATGCTGAGTATGTTGGTGCATATGGTCATGGTATATCAAGACTTAAGATGTATTGTGAAAGAATTAAGAAAAAAGTTATCAATCCAAAACCAAAAATTAAGATTAAGAAAATATCAAACTCAATATCTTTTATTGATGCAAACAACTCAATTGGATTTGTTGCAGCAGATACAGCTATTAAGACTTTAATAAAGAATACAAAAAAAACAGGTATAGGATTAGTCGGTGTAAAAAATTCAGGACATTATGGTTTGTCAGGTTATTACGTTGAACAAGCAGTTAAAAAAAATTTAATGGTTTGGTGTTTTACTAATGCTCCACCTGCAATAGCACCTTATGGGGCAAAAAAAACTTTATTTGGAACTAATCCAATTTGTTTTGGAACACCATCAGGAGGAAAAGTTCCATTTATTTTAGACACATCTGTTTCGATGATTAACAGAGGTATCATTAGAGTTGCTGCCAGACTTGGAAAAAAGATTCCAGCTGGTGTTGCCTTAGATAAAAACGGAAATCCTACAACAGATGCAAAAAAAGCTTTAAAAGGAGTTCAGCTTCCAATTGCAGGTTTTAGAGGATCAGGATTAGCTTGGATGGTTGATATATTGAGCGGCGTGATTACAGGGGCTGCTCACGGTGGAAAAGTAAGAGACCCATTTGATGATTTTAGAGGACCACAAAATGTTGGACATTTATTTTTAGCCATTAAACCTCATATCTTTATTGGAAAAAATTACATTAAACGAATAAAAGAAAATATAAGAATTATAAAAAAACTTCCACGTATTAAAGGTTTTAAAACAATTTCTTACCCAGGGGAAAATAAAGCAAAAAGGTTTTCTAAAAACTCTAAAAAGAAAATTTACTTACCAAAAGAAATAGAAAAAGATTTAAAAAGATTAATTGGTGCTCCGTCTAAGTAAAAGCATAAAAGCAAAACCCGTAACATACATTATTAGGGCATAGGTTGCAGTTGGTATGATGAAAATAATATCATCAAAAATTTGTGTTGCTGCAAACACTGCTAATGTGCCGTTTTGGATTCCACATTCTAATGCAATACATTTGACTTGGGGAATTCCAGATACAAATTTTTTTGCTATAAAGTAAGCCAAAAACATCATTACAATATTTAAAATTAAAGTATAAAGACCTGATTGCGTTAAATAGTAAAAGATATTTTCTCTTTCTTCAATCCAAATGGCTATAAATACAATAATAAATAAAAAGACATTTATCTTATTAAAATATTCAATTATCGATAAAATAAAACTTTCAAAAAATTTTCTCAACATCATTCCTAATAAAACAGGCACAACAACAACCAAGAACATTTTTAAAGATACCCCTATCATTGATAAATCTTTTGAAAAAATATCTACATCAAGAAAATTTGCTGACTGAAAAATGATTAATGGGACACTTATAATGCTTATCAAGCTAATAATAGCTGTTAATGAAATAGATAATGCAACATCACCGTCTGCAAATTTTGTAAGGATATTTGATGTAACTCCACCTGGAGCAGCAGCAATTATCATTATTCCTAAAGCAAGTTCACTAGGGATCTTTAATGCTAAAATTAATATGATCGCGACGATTGGCAAAATTATTAGTTGACAAATGAAACCAACTAAAAAGTCTTTTGGATTTTTAATTACTCTAACAAAATCTCCTACAGTAAGCCCTAAACCTAGTCCTAACATTATTAAGGCTAGTGCAATTGGTGCAATTAATGTAACGATTTCCATAGTTTATATTACCACAAATATGCTCAAATTACTTTATACTCATATTAAAAACAAATATAAGATTTTTTAATGATTTCAGACAAGCATATAGTGTGTCCTAACAATCTATTGGATGCTGCTAGCAAAAAGAAGGGTGTTAGCGCAGCAATTGTGAATGCTGGAAAACCTTTGCCAATGCTCTCGGTTATGGACGCGGTAAAAGAAAATTTAATTAAACCAATTTTTATTGGGGATAAACAAGAAATTCAAAAATGTGCTGAAGAAATTAAATTTGATATTTCTCAGTATGAAATTATTCATGAGCCAATAGAAAATAATACTGCAATTGTAGCCGCTAAATTAGCAAAAGCTGGAAAGATCAAAATTATTGTTAAAGGTCATATTCATACAGATATATTAATGAAGGAAGTTTTAAAAAGAGAATATCAGCTTTTAGGAAAAACTAGACTAAGTCATATATGGCATATGACATTAGATAAAGAGGATAAACCACTAATTATAACTGATGGTGCTTTAAATGTTTTGCCAAATGTTAAAACTAAGATGCATATTTTAAAAAATGTTATTGGCTTTTCAAAAAGAATAGGAAACAACAGACCTAAAGTTGCGGTATTATCTGCCACAGAAGAAGTTCTTGATAGTATACAAAGTTCAATGGAAGCAAAAGAAATTACTGAATTATCAATGAAAGAAAAATTAGATGCTGATGTTTTTGGACCTTTGGCTTTTGATAATTGTATTTCTAAAAAATCAGCTAACATAAAGGGAATAAAGAATATTGTTGCGGGAGATGCTGATGTTCTTTTGGTACCAAGTGTTGAAACTGGGAATGCGCTAGTTAAAATGATGATCTATTTTATGGGGGCGTGTGCAGCAGGAGTTGTGGTTGGTGGAAAAGTTCCTGTAGTTATAACAAGTAGATCAGATGAGGCAGTTGCAAGATTAGCTTCGATAGCTGCAGCAGTTGTTGCATTAGATTAAGAATGAAATATAAATTTATATAAATGACAATTAAATATTTAAAAAAAGCAACTAAAACTGCTTCAACAGACGATACTAAAACTAAAGAGATTGTTCAAAATCTTTTAAAGGAACTTGAAAAATCAAAAGAAGAAGGTTGTAAGGAATTAACAAAAAAGTTTGATAAATACGATGGAGAAATAATTGTTTCTAAAGAAAAAATTGAAGATATTAAGAAGAAATTGGATCAAAAGACTAAGGACGACATTAGATTTTCTTACGATAGAGTCAAAAAATTTGCTGAAGCTCAATTAAAAAATTACGGACAAGACTTTGAAGTTGAACTTTCAAACGGATTGTATGCTGGCCAAAAACTAGTGCCAGTGAATACAGCTGGATGTTATATACCTGGAGGAAGATACGCACATATTGCTTCTGCTGTTATGAGTGTAACTACTGCAAAAGTAGCAGGAGTTAAAAACATCATCGCATGCAGTCCTCCAAAAGAAAATATAGGTGCCCACCCTTCTATAATTTATACAGCTGACTTATGTGGTGCAGACGTAATTTTAAATTTAGGTGGTGTACCAGCAATTGCTGCAATGACTTATGGTTTATTTGGCAACGCGCCCGCTGATATTTTAGTTGGACCTGGAAATCAATTTGTTGCTGAGGCTAAAAGAATTTTGTTTGGTAAAGTTGGTATTGATTTATTTGCTGGACCAACAGAGATTGGAATTATTGCTGATGAAACTGCAGATCCTGAAATTGTTGCAGTTGACTTAGTAGGACAAGCTGAACACGGTTATAACTCACCTGCTTGGTTATATACAACAAGTCAAAAGTTAGCTGATGCAGTTATGAAAAGAGTTCCTGAATTAATTGAAGAATTGCCAGAGGTTCCAAGATTAAGTGCTGAAGCAGCATGGAGAGATTATGGTGAAGTTGTTTTGTGTGATACTAACGAAGAAATGGTTAAAGTAAGTGACGACTATGCTCCTGAACATTTAGAGTTACAAACAAAAAATTTAAAATGGTTCCATGAAAGATTAAAAAATTATGGGTCATTGTTTATTGGTGAAGAAACTACTGTTGCTTATGGTGATAAATGTTCTGGTACTAATCACATATTACCCACTAAAGGAGCTGGAAAATATACGGGCGGTTTATTTGTAGGTAAGTTTATTAAAACATTAAGTTTCCAAAGAATGACTAAAGAGTCTACAAAAGAAGTTGGTGCTGCCGCTGCTAGAATTTCAAGATATGAAGGAATGGAAGCACATGCAAGAACTGGTGATGTAAGACTTAGAAAATACGGTTACTCAAATTAAAAGTCCATCTTAAAAGAGACATTACCTGACAAACCTTTTGTGTTCTGACTTGTTGTCTTGCCGTTAATTGAAAAGCCAATTTTGCCATTGTCTAAAATATATTTTTCATATGCTAATCCTGCTAGCAATGATATTTCTCTAGTTAAGTCGTTTGCCTGATCGTAAGTGGCTGATGTACCATTAATTGAATAAGTTTGTTTTTCATCACCAATTAAATTTCTAAAATTTAAATCCCAGTTAATTGACAATTTACTCAATTCATCTTTTTTAATCTCATAAACATCATTCAGATAAAAAGAAATATTTCCAACTTTTCTATTTCGCCAAGAGAAATAACTACTCTCATCATATGAGGGTGTTACAGAAAAACTTGAGGTAAAACCTACGTTAGGAATAATATAAGGATTATTTTTTTTTGCCCCGATGTGTATAGCATACGTTTGAAAATTACCATCTGTGATTAAAGTACCACTTGATGTGGTGTTGGTAAGTATTTTTCTCTCAGAATCTTTTAAAGTAACTCCAGTAATTAAAAAAGTTTCTAAATTATAAAAGTTTTCATTTTCCTTTGAAAATATTCCACCATGTAAACTCTGATAATTAATTTTATAATCTTTTGTAAAATCTTGTATTCCACCTTCAAACGCCATAACAACATTTGAATTCTCAGTTGGATAAATTATATTTGCTCCAATATTAATTAATTCAAACTCTAATCCTTTACTGGAAGCATTTTGGTCTCTATTTAGATTGGTGGCGTAAATTTCACCCCACCCTCCCTCATTATTATAAAAATTCGAATTTGTGTAAGAATTAAAAAAATTTCTTAAATTAATTGTTTTATAACTTAATAACTCATCTAAAGTTTCACTTCCACCTTGTCCTACTGATCCTGCAGAACCTTTGACAATTTGGTTACCATCAAGGTCTTCTAAATCAAAATCACCTGATGTTTTATAGTAGTATGATTGTCCAATACCGTGTTGAATTTTTAATTTATTTCCTGATGTACCTGAACTTGCACCAATTGTACCAATTACTAAACCACTATTTTTTAATGTAACAGTATTATTGTCTCCTATAAGAAGAACTGAATTATTATCAGCGCTATTTTTATTTTCAATTTTTCCGCTATTTGTAAGTGTCGAACTAGTGTCTAATTTAATTGTTTCATTTGTATTAGAGTTATAAATATGACCAGATGAATTATTGGTAACAGTTGTAGTCGTTGCATCAGAAAAAAAGTTAATGGCTCTTTGGTCGTCACTAAAGATTGTTCCTGAGTTTGTTATCGTATTTCCTGAAGTTACATCACCAGAATCTTGTTCACCAGAAATAGCATCCCCCGCACCTGATCTTATAGTACCTCCTGAATTATTTGTTATAGTAGAATCTATATTATCTTTGAGGTTAATTGCCTTGGAGCCAGCAGCCCTAATTGTTCCTGAATTAGTAACCGTAAGTCTTGTAGCATCTGCACCTTGTACAGCATTATTTAAACTTAAAATTGTTCCACCTGAATTTACTGTAACAGAGCTATCAGATTGTGCATTTATGTGAGCTCTATTTTGTGTTGAAAGACTTCCAAGAGTAACCCCTGAATTAATTGTAAGTGTTGACTCCTCAGTAAACTTAATCTGTCCTGTTTGAGTTGATGGTGCAAAATCCTCAGCAAATAATTTATTAAACAATCCTAGGGATAGTACGATTATAATTATTTTTTTTACAACATTCATGGCTAAAAAATGAAACTAATAGCAAAGGTGAACTCCAAGAGAAAGCTTAAATTCTGCCCATTTTAATTAAAAATTTAGTGGCAAGCTATATTAAACTTTTTTAATCTCCAATAATTATAAGGCCAAGGTGTAACAAAACCTACGATCAACATTAATGGCACTACCCACCAAGTTAATATTGCTCCACCAGTTAAAATATAATCAGTTAAATTCATTGCAACTTCCATACTGATCATAGATATAAAACTCATCCCTATTGCTGTATTAAATGCTTTTCTAAAATCAAAATTTTGTCTCATTAATATAACTGTTTCCAAAAAAATACTGGTAATTAACCCGTTTATTATTGCTAATGTCATTATTCCAAGAACTGGAAATGGAATTTTACTTAGTTGGAAGAATAATATTGTTCCAAAATCACCAATTGAGCATCCAAGTAAGCACCATGCAGTATTTTTAGCACTCCTTTTCCATGTATGACTACAGCTCCAATGAAAGTTATTTGTGTTATCCAATTCCATTTTTGATTTAAGGGTTTAGTTAGATTGTTCTCTCATTTTCCTTGCATGTATAAAAGATTTTACACATTGCAGGGTAAAATAAAATCCTGTGATAGCTAACATAGTTTTTGAGAGATCGGCCCAGAAATTTTCAAATGCATATCCTGAAATTATTGTTCTAATTAAATCTAAACCTCCAAGAAAAGCAATAAGTCCAAAAAGGACCACTATGTGCATAAAAAGTTTTTTTCTGTTTTCGAACTTAATGGATAAATATGAAAAAATTAAAATTGGGATACCAATAAAGGCTGGGATATATGATGTGAAAGAGTCACTTCCACTAATAAAACTGATTACTATTCCCCAAATAATTAGAAATAGTCCATAATAAATTGAAAATTTTTCAATCGATATACCAAGTACTTTAAATTCCTGAATAATATTTTCGTTTGATTCCATATCTACTAAATTACTATAAAGTTGAAGTTTTATCTAATCTAATTTAACGCTAGCAACCATTCCAATTTGATAGTGGCCAGGTACATTGCAAGCAATTTCAATATTCATGGCATTATCGAACTTCCAAACTAGATCGCCTTTTTCATTTGGAGCCAAAAGAACACTATTGCTATGTGAGTGTCCCATTGCTTTATCCATTTTTGCCATTTTTTTCATTTTTTCTCTGTCGATTTTATCTGCTAATAAAATTTCGTTCTCAACCATTCTTTCCATCTCTGGCTGATGTTTTTTATGCATCATTGCATTAGCAATATTAAATTCATGAACCAGGTTGCCTGCATTAACAACTTCGAACTTTATTGTTTCACCTTTTTTAATATTAAAAGACTTTGGTTCATAATAGTTATCAAACATCTTAACTTTAATAGTTCTATCGACTTCAGAAAGTTTACCTTTTGAACCTATTTTCATATTCATATCAGCTTGTGCTGTTGAAATAAAAAATAATAATAAGATTATATTTAAGAAAAACTTTTGCATTAATTTATTGAAGTTATTGTATAGTTTTAATTTTGTTAAGGAAAAGATCTCCCCATTGATCAGAACCTTCATCTGATCCATCACATTCTTGTCTATCTAAAACTTTGTTTGCTCCTAATTCAACTAATCTTGCATCAACTTTCTTTCCTGCTCCACAGAAAGAATCATGTGATCTATCACCTAAAGCGCAAACACTATAGTTTAAAGTTTTTAGAGAATTATTAGAATCTTTTAAATCTAACCAGAAGTCTTCACCGTTTGTTGGAAGATCGCCCTCTCCAGTTGTTGAAGTGACAATTGCAACATTATCCATTTTTGAAAAATCACCCATTGTAACGTCATTAAGTTCTTGTTGATTAGTTGTAAATCCCATTTTGGTAGCTTTATCGTTTAATCTATCAGCTACTCCTTGTGCTGTACCGCCCATTGATGCCCATAAAATATTTATATTTTTGCTCATATTAATTTTTTTTTAACTCTTTATCATTTTTTAAGTTTGAATTTTTTGATTTTTCTTTTTTCTCTATATCTGCGCTTCTTTTTAATCTTACTCTAGTATCAATTACGTCAGCAAAGTTATGATTTACATCTCTATGCCCTGCCTCGTCATCTCTTATAACTCTAACAACATCTTTTAATGTAGAATGAAGTGGTAAATTCCAGTAATTGATCGCAATTTCTGGCGCTGGTTGATCTTTAATTTTACCAGTTTCCAATTCGTGTAAATATTCAGTGTAACTTCTAACAGCCTCTTCTTCAAAATATCCAACAATTCTATGTGCAGTTCTTTGTGATATTAAATAAATTAAAGCGTATGTGACTATGAAAATAAATTGAGCTGTTAATATAATAACTCTTTCCAACCAAGTTGGCTTTGCAATATGAATGAATGTCATTAAGTGCATTCTTTCATTTTCAGCTTCATCTAACAAAGTTTTAATCCATCCTCTGTCATCTTCCATTTTTCTTAAAGACTTTAAATGAATAAGCATTCCTGCAACCATTCCTGGAACTGCAGCTACAGTTTCAAGAACTACTGCTCTATGCCCATATCTTTTCTTAAAAAAGGTATCAGCTAAAAACCTTAAAAATTTAGTAAAAGATAATGCTACCTTGTCACTTAAATTTTGTGGCTCAAAATGTTTGTTTAACTCGTTCATACCCGACTTATTTAGTATGAATTCGAAAAATTCCAATGAGATAAAATCGCTTCCAGAATTGTTGATTTACATAGGAAATTTGAAAATTTCACCTAAAACGTAAATTGCTAATGAGGACATGAATA
>CACNXI010000002.1 GCA_902624345.1 uncultured Pelagibacteraceae bacterium
GATGAACTTAAAAATCTTGGTTCAGAAACTTTATATTTCTTAGTAAATGCATTAAATCAAATGGACATAGATCTTATAAGAAATGAAATCCTTTCTGAAATCTTGCCAGTTAGAGTATAAACTTTATTATGACCAAAAGAAAAATCATACTGGTTCCAGATGAAATCCTCAGAAAAAAATCTGAAAAAATTGAGAAAATAACTAATAAAGAAAAACAGTTGGCGGACGATTTATTTGAAACAATGTACAACAATAATGGCATAGGTCTTGCCGCTGTCCAAGTTGGTGTTTTGCGAAGAATGATTGTTATTGATGTTTCAAAGAAAGATGAAGAAAAAAAACCTTTTTGTCTAATAAACCCAGTCATAAAATCTTTCGGTAAAGATAGGTCGACATATGAAGAAGGTTGTTTGTCGATACCTGAAACATTTATTGAGATTGAAAGACCAAAAACATGTATTGTTGAATACATTGATGTTTCAGGAAATAAAATAAACATGGAATGTGATGGTTTGCTATCCACATGTATCCAACACGAAATTAATCACTTAGACGGTAAGCTGATCATTGATTTTTTGTCAAAGCTGAAAAAAGATATTCTAATAAAAAAATTATCTAAAAACAAAAATACATCTAGTAGAGTAATTGTGTAAATGTCAGAGAACATTATTTTTATGGGCACTTCAAAATTTGCTGTGCCCATACTTGAAAAGATAAGTGAGAGTAACTTTAATATTTCTGTTGTTTACACACAACCGCCTAAAAAATCTAGCAGGGGAATGAAAATTCAAAAAACTCCTATTCATATTAAATCTGAATTACTTGGCTTACCAATTAGAACTCCAAGGAGTCTTAAAAATAATATTGATGAGTATAATTTTATAAAAAAGATAAAACCCACAATTGTTATAGTAATTTCATATGGTCAAATTATACCGAAGGAATTTTTGGAACTTTCCAAAAATGGTTTTTTAAATATTCATGCATCAATCTTGCCCAAATTTAGGGGTGCTGCTCCAATACAGAGAGCAATAATGAACTTGGACACTGAAACAGGAATTAGTTTTATGAAAATTAATGAAAATCTAGATACAGGCCCTGTTCTTGAAACTTATAAAACTAAAATTGACCAAAATTTAAATGCAACCGAGCTTGAAAAAAAATTATCTCAATTAGCAGCTGAAAGAATAATTGAAAATATCGATAATATTATTGGAGGTGATGCAAAGTTTACAGATCAAGACCATTCAAAAGCAACATATGCTAAAAAAATAAACAAAAAAGAAGGTAAGATAAATTGGAGTGATAGTGCCAAAACAATTATTGGAAAAATAAATGGTTTGCATCCCAATCCAGGAGCGTATTTTATATTAAATGGAGATAGATATAAAATTTTAAAAGCAGAAATCGGAAGTGGATCAGGTTTCTCAGGTGAGGTTTTAAATGATAAACTTGAAATAGCATGCTCAAATAATGAAAGTATAAAGGTTGTTGAAATTCAAAAAGAGGGAAAAAAGATACAAGATATAAATGAATTTTTAAATGGTTCAAAAATACCTAAAGGGTGTTCTCTTAATGAATAGATATCAAATCCTTATTGAGTATGTGGGAACTAATTATAGTGGGTGGCAAATACAAAGAAAAGGAGAAACAATTCAAGGGAAAATTCAAAAAGTTATTTCTAAAATTTTAAAAGAAAAAATTATTATAATTGGTTCTGGAAGGACTGATACTGGAGTACATGCTTTCGAACAATCAGCTCACTTTGATACAAATATAAAAATAAAAGATAGCAGTAAATTTTTGAACTCAATTAATCATTTTTTGTTTGTATACGGCATAAGTATTTTAGACTTGAGTAAAAGGGAGATTACCTTTCACGCTCGATATTCTGCAAAAGCAAGAATATACAAATATGTTATTTTGAACCGCAAATCTAGATCTGTATTTAAGGATAAAAGGTGTTGGCACGTAATAAAAAAACTTAATCTAGTAAAGATGAAAAAAGGAGCTAAAAAATTAATTGGTACAAAAGATTATTCAACATTTAGGTCATCAAGTTGTTCTGCGAAAACTCCAGTAAGAACAATAAAATCAATAAAATTTTTTACTAAAAAAAACATTATTGAGATTGAGATAAAAGCTCAGTCATTTCTTCAAAATCAGGTAAGATCGATGATTGGTTGTCTAAAGTATGTTGGTGAGGGTAAGTGGAGTGTTCGAAAATTCGATAAAATAATAAAATCAAAAAAAAGAATTAATTGCGCACCCCCCGCTCCAGCAGGGGGACTATATTTGACTAAAGTGATTTATTAGTTTTTTCTTTTACTAATAGCAAATTTTTTATTTATCCTAAACCTTGAACCTGCTCTAACGATATATCCACAACAATTTTTTGCACCACATTTACAAGGGAACTGTTTATAGTCTTTATCAAATCCAAAACCATAGTCGCAAGTAAGTTCTTCTCCTTTTTTAATATCTCTTATTGCTGAAACCCAGACCTTAAGACCTTTTCCTTCATAGTCACAATTATTATTACATGAATGATTGATTAAACCTGCTATATTCCAATGAAAATCCCCGTCTAGGGTATATCTATTATTAAGTGTGAATAAATAGATTGGTTTATTATTGTCAAATTTTGCTGACTCTTCAACTTCTCTATTTGTAATGATTTTTCCAATATAATTAATTATTTTTGTACCTTCTTGAATATCTTTAGTTGCATATAAACCTCGTTTATTGTCAATTTTAGACTTTTTGATCTTATACAGCTTCATTAATTATTTTCTACGAGAGCATTTACATGATTAAATGCACTATCTGCAAGAGCATTAAGGTCATACCCTCCTTCTAAAACTGATATAACTTTTCCATTAGTGAATTCGTTTGTTGCTTTTAGAGCTCTTTTAGTAATCTCATAAAAATCTTCAGATTTTAATTCAAACTGTGCTAGAGGATCAGCAATATTTGCATCAAAGCCCATACTTAGGATCAAAAATTCAGGTTTAAATTCAACTAGTTTATCTAAAACTCTATCCAAAGCATTCATATATTTTTCTGATGTAGTCCCAGCAGGAAGAGGCACATTGAAAATATTATTATGCTTACCTTTTTCTTTTTCGCTTCCAGTGCCTGGATAAAATGGATATTGATGTGTAGATAAGTATAAAACATTTTTATTATCGAAAAAAATATCTTGAGTTCCGTTTCCATGATGGACATCAGGATCGAAAATTGCAATTTTTTTATATTTATACTTTTCCATGAGATAATGAGCGGCAACCGCACAATTATTATATATACAAAAACCCATCGCTTTATCTTTTTCTGCATGGTGACCAGGAGGTCTCACTGCACAAAAAGCATTTCTAAATTTTTTCTGTTCAATGCCGTCTATTGCTTTAATTACTGATCCTACAGCATCTGTTGTAGCATCTTTACTTCCAGGCGAAATTATAGTGTCGCCATCCAAAAATTTTAATCCTTGATTAGGAAAACTTTTTTCAACCATATCAACATAATTTTCATCATGTACTTTTTTAAGTATTTTGTAATCAAAACTAGTTGGCTTATCCCATATTAGATTTTTATTTTTTTTTAGTCTTTCAGTTACTACTGTAACTCTTTTTGGTTGTTCAGGATGACCATCACCTGTCAAATGATTTACCGACGCTTTTGAAGATATTATCGCTGTTTTCACAAAAAGTAGTTATCTAAAATATTAGCATAAATTTTAGTTAATTTTTTAAGATCTTTTAATGATACTGCTTCATCAATTTTGTGCATTGTTTTTCCTACAAGACCAAATTCTAAACAAGGAGATAAATTTTTTAAAAATCTAGCATCGGAAGTTCCACCAGTTGTTGAAAGTTTTGGTCTAACTTTTGTAATTTTTTTTATAACATTCTGTATCATATTTGTTGTAGCATTTTGTTTTGTTAAAAATGCTTCACCGGAAACTCTATAATCTATTTTAAATTTTGATTTATTTTTTTTGCTTATTTTACTTAAAATTTTATTAATTCTTTTTTTGATTGAACCTGATGAGTGTTTATTATTAAATCTTATATTAAAAGTTGCATTAGCAGTCTTAGGGATTACGTTATCGGCGTTATTATCAATATTAATTTTTGTAATCTCTAAATTTGAGGGCTGGAAATTTTTAGTTCCTCTATCAAATTTTACATTTTTTAGTTCATTTAAAATTTTTACAATTATTGTTGAGGGATTATTCGCTCTATGAGGATATGCAACATGTCCTTGCATACCAATTATTTCTATTTTTCCAGTTAAACTTCCTCTTCGACCAATTTTAATCATTTCTCCTAATTTATTTGGATTTGTTGGTTCACCAACTAAACAAAAATTTATTTTTTCTTTTTTCTTTTTTAAATAATCTACGACTTTTTTTGTACCGTTTACCGCATCTCCCTCTTCATCACCTGTTATTAAAAGACTAATTGAACCGTTAAAACTTTTATTATTATTTAAAAAAACACTTACAGCTGATACAAAAGCAGCTACTGAGCCTTTCATATCATTTGCACCTCTGCCAATTAAATGACCTTTTTTTATTGAGGGTCTGAAAGGATTAACCGTCCAGTCTTTAATATTTCCAGGTGGCACAACATCTAAATGGCCTGCGAAACAAAAATTAGGTCCTTTCCTTCCCAACCTGGCATATAAATTTTTTACTGGTTGAAAGTTTTTTTCTTTAAAATTTAGAATTTTAGTTTTGAAACCCATTTTCTTAAGTTTTTTTTCTAAAAATCTTATAACACCAGCGTCTTTAGGTGTTATTGATGGGAATTTGATTAGCTCTTTAGCTAATTGTAATTCATTTATTTTTTGCATAATTATTCTCTTAAAAGATCGTTAATTGATGTCTTTGACCTCGTTTTTGCATCTACAGTTTTTATTATATGAACAGCATAAAGATCTTTGTGAGTACCAGGCACTACAACTGAATAAGGTGGAACATGACCTTTTGTGATCTCGCCATTTGATCTATTTACAATTTTTGTACTTTGACCAATGTAGCATCCCATTGAAAGAACACTACCTTCTCCCACTATAACGCCCTCTACAACTTCTGACATTGCTCCAACAAAGACATTGTCCTCAACTATAGTTGGAAGTGCTTGAGCTGGTTCTAAGACTCCACCAATACCTGACCCAGCCGATATATGACAATTTTCTCCAATTTGACAACAGCTTCCAGCTCTACTAAAAGTATCCATCATTGTTCCAGCACCGATGTACGCTCCTATGTTTACATAACAAGGCATAAGCACGGCATTTTTTCCTATGAAAGACCCTGGTCTCACTGGACTGTTTGGTGTCATTCGAAATCCGGCAGCCTCATGTTGTTCCTTTGTCCAATTAGCTGTTTTACCTTTTAATAAATGAGCTTTATCGTACCAGCTGCTATACGGACCGCTTAAATTATCCATAGGGTAAATTCTAAAACTAAGCATGATAGCCTTTTTAAGATATTGGTGAGTTTTCCATTCACCATTAATTTTTTCTGCTACTCGAGACTTACCACTATCTAAATCTTTGATAACTTGATTTATTGCATCCTTCAAAGATTTATCTGAGTTTTGATTTACTTGGTCTTTTTTTTCCCAGGCATCATTAATTATTTTTTCTAAAGACATAATTTATCTACTTTTTAATAACCTTATTTCTTTAAGAAATAAAGACAGATTTTCAATTTTATGAGAAATATAATCTTTATCAGAGTCAATTTTTCCAAAATGCTCATCATTGATTAACCAAACAGTTGTACAGCCTCTTTCAAAGCCAATACTTAAATTTTTAGCTATATCTTCAATATAAATTGTTTCTTTGGGTTTAATACCAAATTTTTTGACCATTAAATCAAAGGTCTGAGCTTCTGGCTTAGGAACATATCCAGCATCTTTTATATCGAACACTTTTTCTTTTCCAAAAAGATCGTAAATACCCAATCTTGTTAAAATATTTTGAGCATGTTCCGCACTACCATTTGTAAAAATAAATTTTTCCATATCTAAATTCTCTAGTTCATTTCTCATTATTTTGTCTTCTTTCATGAAAGAAATATCTATATCGTGCACATATTTAAGAAACTCATCCCCGATAACATCATGGTGTAACATAAGACCATTTAGACTTGTATTGTATTTATAAAAATAATTTGTTTGAAGTTCTTTTGCCTTTTTTTCATCTAATCCAAGTTTTTCCTGAATAAAAAGAGTCATTCTTTTTGATACAAGACCAAAGACTTTTTCTAAAGGATAACCATTGTGAGAACCATAACAAACCCCATCAAGGTCCAAAAGAAGATATTTCATTTCTTTTAAACTTTTCATTTTCTTATTAATGTTCCTGATCCTTTATCGGAAAATAATTCAAACAAAACTGAACGAGGTTTACGACCATCAATTATACCTACCGCAGTTACATCATTTTTTACTGCATCAAGACAAGTATTAATTTTTGGTATCATACCCTCAGTAATTGTTTTATCCTTTATCATTTCGATTATTTTTGAAGAATTGATTTCCGAAATAAGTTTTTTCTCGCTGTCCAAAACACCCTCTACATTTGTCATTAAAAGTAGTCTTCTTGATCTAAGAGATTTTGCAACTGCTCCAGCCGCATGATCTCCATTAATATTATAGGTCTGTTTATTTTCCCCTAATCCCAAAGGAGAAATAATAGGAATTATATTATTTTTTAATTTCTCAAAAATAGTCTCTGTATTAATTTTACTAGGAATTCCCACAAAACCAAGTTCCTTTTGTTCAGGAATAATTTCTATAACATTATCTTTTTTTGTGTGCAGTGAAGCTGCTTGAGACCCAATTTCTTTTAGAGAATTTACAATATCCTCATTAAATTCAATAAGTACTGTCTCAACGACATTTATAATTTTTTCATCAGTAACTCTAAGACCCCTTATAAATTTGGACTCAATATTTTGTTTAGATAACTCTCTTTTTATTCTTGGCCCCCCTCCGTGCACAACAACCACTTGCAAACCAAGTTTGCTAAGCACACTTAAATCTTTAATAAAATTATCAAAAATTTTTCTATCAATGAATACATTGCCCCCATACTTTATAACTATTATTTCATTTTTGTATTTCTCAACATATTTCAAAACTTCCTTGTCTGGTGGTCCGTCTGTAGGTAAGATCTTTTTTAAATCCATTATTGAGCGGTTTTCACAGTAGTTCTCTTCATTATGACGTACTGTTGAGCCATTGTAAGAATATTGTTGGCTGTCCAATACAGAACTAATCCCGAAGGGAAAGGTGCAAGTATTACAGTTAAAAAAACGGGAAAAAACATAAAAATTTTCTTTTGTATATCATCCTGTGGAGCTGGATTAAGTTTCTGTTGTGCCCACATTGTTAAGCCCATCAGAACTGGTAACCCACCTATGATTAAAAATTCAGGGGGTGCCCACGGTATCAGTCCAAATAAATTGAAAATTGATGTTGGGTCCTTCTCAGATAGATCTTTTATCCATCCAAAAAAAGGCTGGTGTCTCATTTCAATTGTTACAAATAACATTTTATATATTGCGAAAAAAAATGGTATAGAAATTAAAATTGGCACACAACCACTTACAGGATTAACTCCTTCTTTCTTATAAAGTTGCATTATTGCCTGCTGAAGTTTCATTTTATCATCTTTATGAACTTCTTTAAGACGAGCCATTTCAGGTTGTAAAATTTTCATACGACTCATCGATCTAAATGCATAATTATTAAGTGGAAAGAACACTAATCTTAAACAAACAGTAATTAATATAATTGCTACCCCATAATTTCCTGCAAGTTTAAAGAAGTAATCATTTAAAAAGAATAAAGGTTTTACAATCCAATAAAACCAACCCCAGTCAATGACAAGGTCAAATTTTGATAATCCTAATTTCTCATTATACTCATCAATTACATCTACTTCTTTTGCGGCAATAACAATATCAACTTTATTACTAATTTGCTTGCTAGGTTGTACCTCTAGAGCCTCAGTTTCTATATAACTAATTTTAAATTTTTCACTGTACTCAAAGTCCGCTCTAAAATTTTTGTTCTTTTCTGGTATTAAGCTTGTAAGCCAATATTTATCAGTGATACCTAGAAAACCTTTTTCAGCATTAATAGAATATTTTTTGTCTATTACATCATCATAATCTTTTTCCACTAATTGATCATCAAACACCCCAAGTGGTCCCTCATGTAAAATAAAAAAATTTACTATATCTTTAGGAATATTGTTTCGGATAATTTGGCTATAAGGATAAAAATTATATATTTTGTTAGTATTATTTTTTATTTTTTGATTAACAGTAAATAAAAATTTGTTATCAATGCTAATAATTTTTTCAAAAGTGATTCCTTGAGTATTTTTCCATATTAATTTAACGTCATTTCCTGGAGAAAGTTTTGTGTTTCCCTCTACTTTCCATTTTGATTTATTATTCGGTAAATCAATATTTTTGTTATTAGTAACCCAGCCTGTTTCTAAGTAATATGTATTAGATGCGTTTCTTGGATTTAATAATACTACCTTCTTTGTACCCTCGAGTTTTTCATTGTAATTTTTAAAAAGTAAATCGTCTATAATTGCACCTTTTAAAGAAATTGAGCCTTTAATGTTATCGTTTTCAAATATAATTCTTTTATCTTTATCTAAAGCCTCTTTTCTTGAAAGAAGGTTATTAGTTTCAGAATTTTCTATCTCTGGAGCATCTAAACTTTTAACTGAGTCTATTCTTTTTTGCTTAATTTTTTCTCGATCTTCTGGTGAAGGTGAAAAAAATAATGCCCATAAAACAATTATTGCTGCACTAAGTGATATAGCTGCGATTATATTTTTATTTGAGTCCATTTTTAATTTTTGTTTTTTTTAACTGGTTCAAATCCTTCACCACCACCAAGGAATTTTATAGGATGACAACTTAAAACCCTTTTGGTACCTTTGAAAAAACCTTTAATCAAACCATACTCCTTTAAACACTCTATAAAATACTCTGAACAAGTTGGTAAATACCTACAGTTGTTACCCAGCAAAGGTGAGATTAAGTACTGATAAAACTTTATTATCTTGATAATTATCTTGGTTAAAATCTTCATTAACTTATTTTTTCAAAACTTTTTTGTAATGCCTCTTTAATTTCATCGTATTTTTCCTCTAAAACACTTTTTTTTGCAAGAACTAAATAAGAAAAGTTAAGATTTAATTTAGCTATTTTGGTTATTGCGTATGTCATATTTTTGAGCCTTCTTTTTATCTTATTTCTATCAACAGCTTTACCCATTTTCTTTTTTGCCACAAAACTAATATTGAGACATGTATTCTTTTTATCAGGAATCTTTTTAAAAAAAATTGTGAGATAAGAATTGGAAATTTTTCTTCCATTAAGAAGTTTTTTAAAGTCCTCATTCTTTGAGAGACTCTTAATTTTAATATTCATTAAACAGTAAGTTTTTTTCGACCTTTTTTTCTTCTTCTGGCTAGAAGTTTTTTTCCACCTTTTGTTTTCATTTTTGATCTAAATCCGTGGCGTCTTTTCCTGACAAGTTTACTTGGTTGATAAGTTCTTTTCATAAGATTTTAATTATGTAGTATTAAAAATTTAAGTACTTATAATGTAAAATCTATAATATGCAAACTATGAAAAACGTTAAGATATGGTTAGGTTTAGCCTATATTATATTCCTGGGATTGTTTTTATACTTCTTATTAACTTATATAAGTATTGAGGAGTTAACTTCATATAGTTTTCTCAAATCAAATAGTGAGTATCTAATTAATTTTAAACAAAATAATATAATATTCTCATCTTTTGTATTTATTATATTTGGAATTGTTTGGATTTCTTTACTTCAAGGATTTGGGTCTCCATTAGGGTTGATTTGTGGATATATTTTCGGGCCTTACTTTGGAACTTTAATTTTTTCATTAACTTTTGCTTTAGGATCTAGTGTAACTTTTATAGTTGCTAATTATTTTTTTAAAAACTACATCATTGAAAAAATACAAAATAAGTATCAATATCTTAATGACAAAATAAGAAACAATCAGCTTTTAGCGGTTGGTCTCCTAAGATTTCTTGGTGGTATTCCGATACAGATACAGAATTTAATTCCTGTATTATTTGATGTAAAATTAAAGAACTATTTTTTTGGAACTTTACTTGGAGTAATTATTCAAGCATTTATTGTTTGCTCATTAGGATCAGCTTTAGAGAAGAAAATATATGAAAATGATGAATTACCTAAAATATTAGATCTTTTAAAAACTCAAGAAATTTATTTACCAATATCAGCTATAATATTTTTGTTCATTCTGACATTTATTTTAAGAAAATTTTTCTTTAAAAAGTAATGGTGCCCTCGATGAGAATCTAACTCATGACTGACCCTTACCAAGGGCCTGTTTTAACACTAAAACTACAAGGGCGAATAAATAAAAATAGTGTAAAAATCAATAAAATTCAAATTTTTGACTTAATTTTTTATTTTATTAAGTCTATAATAATTTTTGGTAATTTTATGGGAATTCACTACGATTATAAATCTACAAGAGGCGCTAAAGCAATGGAGAAGCAAGCTAAAAGAGAAAAGAAATTAGCTGAGCGGAGAGCCAAAAAACAATCTAAGCAGGGAACAAATAAATCTGAAGATAAGACAATACCAATTGATCAAGTTGTAACTTTGGAGCATCTTACCAATCCTGAGAAAAAATAATCCTTTTAATGAATTCTAAAAGAAAGCCTTCTAAGCTTGATCTCGAGAAAGCCCTTAGAAGAAATTTAAGAAAAAGAAAAATTCACAAACAAAAAAACCAAAAAAATGATTCTAAACGATAAACAAATCAAGGAACTGGCAGAAAAAGAGGAGATGATAAGTCCATTTGTAAGTGAAAGTATATCTAAAGGCATTAGTCATGGACTTAACTCATTTGGCTATGACTTAAGATGTGGCTCTGAATTCAAAATATTTACAAATATAAAAGGAGCTACCGCTGACCCAAAGAATTTTAGTGAGGATAATTTTATAACTATTAAAGGTGAAGAGTCTGTTTTAATTCCTCCAAATTCTTTCGCACTGGCAAGTAGTCTTGAGTATTTTAAAATGCCAAGAAATGTAACCGGGTTAGTAACTGCCAAGAGTACTTACGCAAGATGTGGACTTGGAACTCCCCCCACAGTTTTAGAAGCGGGTTGGCATGGCAACTTAGTTTTAGAATTTTCAAATCATACAAGCAACTCTATAAAATTGTATGCAAATAGTGGAGCAGCGCAAATTTTATTCTTTAGTGGAGATCAGCCAGAAGTATCATATTCTGAGAGAAAAGGAAAATATCAAGGTCAGGTTGGTATAACTTTAGCAAAATCAAAATAGTATGAAAAAATTTATAATTACTGGCCCAAGCAAAGCCGTAAATGGAATAATAAATATAAGTGGTGCAAAAAACTCATGCCTTCCTTTAATGGCAGCATCTATTCTTTTTAAAAAAGAAGTAATTTTAAGAAATGTTCCTTTGGTTCAAGACGTTTTTACAATGAAAGATCTTTTAATTTCCTTAGGTTCTAAAGTAAAAATTTTAGAGAAAAAAAAAATTATGATTATTACAAATAAAAAGGATCATAAATTAACTGTTCCCTATAAATTGGTATCTACAATGCGAGCAGGAGTTCTAACCATGGGTTCCTTACTTGGAAGATATTCAAAGAAAAACATAAGAGTTGCTCAAGGAGGAGGTTGTGCATTAGGAATTCGTGATACATCCTGGCATTTAGAAGGTTTTAAAAGTTTAGGAGCTGAACACGCTCTGGAAAAGGGTTATGTGAAAATATCTTCAAAGAATGGTTTGGTAGGTAAGAGCTATAAGTTTCCAAAAATTACAGTTACAGGTACGTCAAATTTAATCATGTCTTCAGTTTTTGTTAGAGGCTCTCATGTTTTAAAAAATATATCTTTAGAACCTGAGGTAATAGATCTTATAAAATTCCTAAACAACTCAGGCGCAAATATAAAGTTTATTGGCAAAAGATCTTTAAGAATTAAAGGTGTTAAAGAGCTATTAAGTGGCAATCATAAAATTATTGGTGATAGGATAGAAGCATTTAGTTATCTATGTGTAGGAGCAATTACCAAGGGTAGTGTAAAGGTGGTGAATATAAATCCTAAATTTTTACCTTCAGAATTAAAGATATTAAAAAAAATAGGTTTTAAAGTTGGAGTAAGCAAAAATTCTATAAAATTAAACACAATTAAAAAATTAAAACCTATAAATGTCAAAACTGGACCATGGCCTGGATTTGCAACAGATTGTTTGCCTATTTTAATACCTGTTTTGACCAAAATTTTTGGGCAAAGTAAAATTGGAGAAACGATTTTTACAAATAGATTTATGGCTGTGCCCGAACTTAATAGAATGGGAGCAGATATAAAAATTAAAAAAAACTTTGCAATAATTAAGGGAGAAAAAAAATTGAACTCTGCTGATTGTATTTCATCTGATCTTAGAACTACTTTCTCAATAATATTGGGTGCAATTGCAGCAAAGGGTTCATCAACAATATCAAGAATTTATCATGGATTAAGAGGGTATTCAAATCTTCAACTTAAATTAAGAAAACTTGGTATTAAAGTAAAAATGAAAATATAATGGTAAAAAATTTTTTATCTAAGATATTGGCAAGAGATCTTAATGGTTTAAATATAATTTCTACATACTGCGAAGACTCAACTACCAGTGTTTCAGAGATTAAATATCTTAAAAAAAATAAAATATTTTTACTGTCTCTAACTCGAAAATCCCTGAAAGATAACAAAAAAAGCAACATCATGAGTGTTTGTAAATTTGAATTTATAGAAAATGTAGTAGCAAAAAATATAGATCAGAAAGATAGTAATCTGAAATTAAAGTTGATGGGAATAGATGTAATGAAAATAGATAAACAATATGAAATTAATTTGTTATTTTTAGATAATCGTTTTATAACCCTGTATTCTGAAATAATAGAGGTAACATTAGAGGATTTAAAAAAGAAATAAAATGAAAGTAATTTCTACTAAAAATAAAAATTTTGATAAATTGTTGGATAATCTTCTTTCTAAAAGAAAAAATAAGCTTCGATCAGATTATATTTCAGTAAAAAACATAATTAAAGATGTAAGAAAAAATGGAGATAAAGCCTTAGTAAAATATGAGAAAAAATTTAATAAAAATAAAACAATTATTCCGAACCTAAAAAAAATAAAAAACTCCATTAAATCCTTAGACCAAAAAGTAAAAAAAGCTATAGATGCAGCTTATAATAGAATTTATAAATTCCATTCACTTCAAAAGTTCAAAGATGTCTCATATATTGATAAGTATCAAAACAAAGTTAAATATAAGTATGTTCCACTCGAGTCAGTTGCGATCTATGTACCAGGTTCAAAAGTTTCTTATCCATCCAGTGTTTTAATGTGCACAATACCTGCAATCGTAGCAGGAGTTAAAAGAATCGTAATGATAAATCCTGGTTATAAGGGAAAGCAAAACGCTGCAGTTTTGTATGCTGCGAGAAAATGTAAAATTAAAGAAATTTATTCTATTGGCGGCCCTTCAGCAATTGCTGCTGCCGCATATGGAACTAAATCAATTAAACCTGTAAATAAAATTGTAGGACCAGGAAATTCATATGTTGCTTCAGCAAAAAAAGAGGTCTTTGGGGATATAGGAATTGAGTCAATGACAGCTGGACCTTCAGAAGTTTTAGTTGTCTGTGACAACAAATCAAATCCAGAATGGTTGGCAAGTGATTTAATTGCTCAAGCTGAACATGATTCTCTCGCCCAGTGTATTTTAATTTCAAAAGATAAAAACGTTCTAAAAAAAACTAAGAATGAAATAACAAATCAACTTAAAAGTATTTCGAGAAGCTCAATTGCAAAAAAAAGTTTAATGACGAATGGCATACTAATCTACGAGAATTCAGAAAATAGAATTGCAGAAATAATTAATAAGGTTGGCCCAGAGCACTTAGAGCTTAATATAAAAAATTATAAGTCTTTAATTCCAAAAATAAAGAATGCTGGTTCTATTTGCTTAGGAAAATATGCAGTAATGGCAATGACAGATTATGGAGTACCGGGCACTAATCATGTTCTTCCAACTAATATGACCAGTAAATACTCAAGTGGACTAAGTGTTTCAGAGTTCATTAAAAAAATTTCATACATAAATTTATCAAAAAAGGGTATTGAAACTCTTGGTCCATCAGTTATAACTCTTGCAACTAATGAAGGTTTAGATGGGCATGCTAAATCAATTAAAAAAAGATTAGGAGAATTATAAATTTGTCAAAACAAGACTCTTTAGAATTTAAAGGAAAGGTTATAGACCTTTTGCCCAATGCAATGTTTAGGGTCAAATTAGAAAATAATCACATTGTTACAGCGCATACAGCTGGAAAATTAAGAAAAAATAGAATTAGAGTTTTGCAGGGAGACAATGTTACTGTAGAAGTAACTCCATATGATCTTACAAAAGGTCGTATAACATTTAGATTTTAATGGCCTTGTAGCTCAGTAGTAGAGCAGTACCCTGAAAAGGTATGTGTCGTAAGTGCGATTCTTACCAAGGCCACCACCAAAAAGCTCAATAAATGACAATTAAATCACTTGCATCTAATTTAGAAATCTAATAACAAAACACATTCTTTGTATAAACAAAGATAAATTAATAAAGAAAGAGTAAAATGAGTCTAAAAGGTAAAGTAAAGTGGTTTAATGGAAAAAAAGGTTATGGTTTCATTGAACGAGAAGATAAAGAAAAAGATGTATTCGTACATGCTTCTGCTGTTAGAGAAGCTGGTTTAAGATTCTTAAACGAAGGTGACGAAATTACATTTGAAGTTGAAGACGGAGAAAAAGGTCCTGCCGCAGTAAAACTGCAAAAAACCTCTTAATTCTAATTCATCATTATTGTATAGGAGTACAAAATCCATTGGGTTAGCTATTCCTATACAATTCATTCTTGTATTTTTAGAATTAAATGCTATCTAAGATACATGATTATATTAAATAATAAGTTCAACTCACTTCACAGACATCATACACATGCTGGCTGCACGCTAGCTATTTAATTATTTAATAAATTTAAATTTAACAACAATTAATATAAAATAAACATAGGCCCTGGTGGTGAAATGGTTATCACGGAAGTTTGTGGAACTTCAGTTTTTGGTTCGATCCCAAGCCAGGGTACCAAAAAAATGAGTAAAGAAAATAAATTAACTCCTGGGTTACCTCAGGGATTTGAAGATAGGTGGAATAAAAAATTACTTCTTAAAAAGAAACTTTTAAAAGTTATAGAGAATAATTTTATAAAATACGGGTTTGACCCTTTGGAAACTCCATCTTTTGAAATTGCAGAAAATATTGGATCCTTTCTCGCAGAGGACGAAAATAATCCTATGTCTGATGTATTTTCTTTTAAAGACGGAACTAAAGATATTACCCTTCGTTATGATTTATCAAGTCCATTAGCGAGATTTGTTGCTCTAAACAATCAAGATCTTCCATCAATATATAAAAGATATGCAATCCAAAATGTTTTTAGAAATGAGAAAGCTGGAAATGCGCGATACAGGGAATTTACGCAAGCAGATTGTGATATTGTAGGAAATGTTAACCCAGCTCAAGCAAATGCAGAATTATGTAATTTAATTGTAAGCACATTGTTGGAGTGTGGTTTAAAAACAGATCAATTTATCATTAACGTCAGCAACAGAAAAATAATTCAAGGTATAATCAAAGATCTAAAGATTCCAGATACTAAACAGACCAAGGTTATGAGAGCTATAGATAAGCTTGATAAACCTGGTTTTGGATTTAGAGGTGTTGAGGATTTATTAAAAAAAGAGAGAAAAGATAAAAGTGGTGCAATTACAAAAGGTGCTAATCTAAGTGATGACCAAGTATCTAAGATTTTAGATTTTTTAAAGATTAATGATTTGAGTAAACTTAAACAAAATTTTAAAAATCCTTTAACACAAGAGGGAATTAAAGAATTAGAAGATCTTCTAGAAATTTTAAAATTCGGAAATTATTCTGGTCAAATTAAAACTAATTTTGCAATTGTAAGAGGTCTTGCATATTATGATGGTTTTTGTGTTGAAACTAATCTTAGTTTTAAAGCAAAAAATAACAAAGGCAAAGAAGTAGACATTGGAAGCATTTGCTCTGGAGGACAATACAATAAATTAATATCTAGATTTAAGGGAGTAGATATACCTGGTACAGGTGTAAGTATTGGTGTTGATAGATTGTTATTTGCGATGATGCAATTAAACCCAGAAATCGACGAACAAAAGCCGGTTATTATTTGTGTGATGGATGAAAAATATTTGAAAAATTATTACGAAATTTTAGAAACTTTGAGAAAAAATAATATTAATTCAGAAATCTTTTTAGACAGTAAAAAAAATCTCGGGAAACAATTGACTTATGCCAATAAAAGAGGGTGTCCAGTCGCTGTAATTTGTGGGGAAAATGAATTTAAAGATAACAACATCACCTTGAAAAATCTTCTTGGGGTTAAAGGAGAAAATAATCAGGCTACATTTTCAAAAGAAAATTTAATCAATGAAATCAAAAAATTTATCTGAAAAAATTCTTAGATCTGTAAAATCTAAAGGATTTAAATACATTGAATTACCATCCGTAATTGAAACTAATCA
Source organism: uncultured Pelagibacteraceae bacterium (assembly GCA_902624345.1). Taxonomy (GTDB): domain Bacteria; phylum Pseudomonadota; class Alphaproteobacteria; order Pelagibacterales; family Pelagibacteraceae; genus Pelagibacter. Next base: position 16,745 of record CACNXI010000002.1, read on the forward strand.
CATAGTTCAAAGATCAGGTGAAAATTTTAGAAAGTTTATTTTTTCATTTACTGATCAAAATGGTAGCGAATTATGTTTAAGACCTGATTTAACAATAGTTTCTTGCCTAAGGTACCTTGAAAACAATCTTAAAACTAAAGAAAAAATATTTTATAGCGGTCAGGCATATAGAAAATCAAATAATAAAAAAGATTCAATTATTAGAGACCAGATTGGATTTGAAATTATTGGATCAAAAAACGAGAAAAAAGATGATAAAGAAATAATTGATACTTCTCTCAAATCAATAAAAAACTTAAAGTATTCCACAGGTACATTGACAATCGGCAATGTGGAGATATTCAATCTTTTAATTTCAAAACTAGATATCCCTAAGAGATGGAAGTTGAGACTTTCAAGACATTTTTGGAGAGAAAGCTATTTCAACGACTTACTTAAAAGATTAGAGACAAACTCAGATGTTGATCCAACAATTGTAGAGATTGATAAAAAACGTTATTTAAAAATGACTAAAGAAAATAAGTCATCGATAATTGCCGGGAGATCTATAGATGAAATCTTAAAAAGATTCGATAAAAAAATAAAAGATCCAAGACGTCCAAGCAAAGGTAGAAATGTTTCAAAAATTATTAGAGAATTTTTAAAAATTAAATGTCCAATTGATAAAGCAGCTCAAGAATTAAATAAATTTTTTAAAAAAAATAAAATTAACTTAGCAGTTGATCAAAAATATTTTCCATTATCAAATAAAAGAGTATCGAAACTTAATGTAATTTTCTCAACTGCATTTGGAAGACAGCTTGAATATTACACAGGCATGGTGTTCAAAATCGATATTAAATCAAAAAATAAAATTAAAAATATTTATAATGGCGGAAGATACGATCAACTAATTTCTGATTTAGGATCGGAAAAAAAAGTGCCAGCTGTCGGAGCAGCAATTAACTTAAAATAAATTATGAAGAATACAATTAACATAGGTATACCAAGCAAAGGCAGATTAAGGAAAGATGTTTTAAAGATTTTTAAAAGAAAAAAACTAAAACTTATTTCAGAAAGAGGGGAAAGGGATCTCATTGGATCAATTAAAAATAACAAAAATTTAAAAATATTATATTTGCACGCAAGAGAAATTATAGAAAGACTAGGTGATGGTTCTCTAGATATAGGTTTTTCTGGTTTTGACTTATTTAAAGAAAGTGAATTTAATATACAAAAAAAAATAAACCTTGTTAAAAAATACGATTTTGGAAAAGCAAATCTGGTTGTAGCTATACCTGATCCGTGGATTGATGTTCAAACAGTTGCAGACCTAGAAGAAATTGCGTTTGAATTTAGGGATAAAAAAAAGAAAAGACTTAGAGTTGCAACCAAATATCCCAACCTGACCAGAGACTTTTTATTTTCAAAAGGTGTAACTCAATTCCAAATTATCGAAAGCTTAGGAGCTACGGAAGTTTATCCTTTTACTGGTTCAGCTAATTTAATTACTGACATCAGCTCGACTGGGAAAACAATTAAAAGTAACAATTTACGTATCCTTAAAGATGGTGAAATACTTAAATCTCAGGCATGTGTTTTTTTATCAAAAAAAAGTTTTTCAAAAAAAGGTTTAAAAAACACTATTAAGTTATTTTCTTAAAAACAAGTCCTTAAAATAGATAAGAATAATTTTAATTACATCTAAATTTCTTAAAGTTGCATAAACAGCTATTAAAACAACTACTATGATTATTATTTTAAAGGTTAATTGAAATTCCATTATTTTAATTAATTATATTACAATTTCATTTGTTTTTTTAATCTTTTTACTTGTATACTTTGATAAAATAGGAATATTCATAATTGATAGTATGCAAGATTCGATATTATATTTAATTTTAGTTTTGATGGTAATAATAATTTACCTAATAATTACTCAGAGGAGAAATAAATCAGAACCAAAAGATAATTCTCAAGAAATTAATAATTTAAGGGATAGTATTAATAATTCATTTAATGCAATGAGTGCATCTTTTAACAGTTTATCTAAAGATGTCACCAGAGATATGACTCAGACACTAACTTCAGTAAATCAAAAAGTTGAAGCATTTAATATGCAGGTGAAAGATTTAAATGAAAGCCAGAGAGGCATAAACAAGATACTTGCAGGGGTGAAAAAATTTGGAACATTAGCTGAATTCAGTTTAGGATCTTTATTAGAGGATTTGTTACCAGCTTCACAATATTTATCTAATGTTAAAATGAAAGAAGATACGAGTGAAAATGTTGAGTTTGCTATCAAACTTAAAGAGGATGTGCTTGTACCAGTGGATAGTCATTTTCCTGTAGATAAATTTAAAGCCATAGAGGATGCATTTAAAGATGAGGATAAAAAGGCCGCTGCAGATGCAAGAAAAAATTTAGCAAAAGCTTTTAGGGATAAAGCAAAATCGGTTAATGATAAATATATAAACCCTCCTAAAACTACAGACTTCGCAATTGTTTATGCTCCAACAGAAAGTTTATTTTCAGAACTAAGCTCTTACCAAGACCCTGTTAATAAAGAGCTGTTGACGCAAGAAATAATGAAAAAGTATAAAGTTGTAATTTTAGGACCAAATACTCTCTCAGCTTATTTGCAATCTCTTCATATGGGATTTCAAACTTTGAAAGTTCAAAAGCACGCAACAGAAATCTATGATCATTTAAAAACAATCAGCACTAGATTTTCAACTCATTTCGATAATATTTTTAAATTAAGAAAAAAATTAGAGGAGGCTATGACAGTCGTTGACAGTTTTGGAAAAGATGCCAGATCTATTACGAGGACACTAGAAAATATAAGAGATCCAGAGCAGATTGAAAGAGCTATCAATACAGAGAATGTTGAAAAGCTAAGTAAACAACCCAAACAAGCTAAAAACTAATTCATTTCAAATTAAAAAACAAATATAACAGCTCAAATGGAATGGAATAAAAAATTTAATTATCCAAGTTCTACTCGAGCATTAATTCAAGGAAAAAGGCACTATTCTTTAGATGGATCTAACTTACCTTCTGTAACAACCATACTTTCAGCAACAAAAAGTGAAGAGGACAAAGCTGCATTAGCTGCATGGAAGGAAAGAGTCGGAAAGTTTGAGGCAGATAGAATCAAAAAAGAAGCATCAAGTAGAGGTAGCTCAATTCACAAGTTTATTGAAGAGTTTCTACATGGAAAGCTTAATCAAGATTTAATTGATGATAACAATCACTCAAAAAAAATGGCAGAAGAAATTATAGATAATGGTCTAAAAAATAAACTAACAGAAGTTTGGGGTGCTGAAGCAACACTATATTATCCTAACAAATATGCTGGCACAGCTGACTGTATAGGTGTTTATGAAGGTAGAGAGACAATTTTAGATTTTAAACAAAGTAATAAACCAAAAAAGAAAGAGTATATTGAAGACTATTTTTTACAAATAGGGGCCTATTCATTAGCGCACAACACAGTTTATAACTCCAACATCACACAGGGAGTTGTTTTGATGTGTACAGTAGACAGACTATTTCAAGATTTTAAAATTGAAGGTAATGAACTTTTAGATTATCAAAATAAATTTCTTGAGAGAGTTGAAAAATTTTACAACTTTTTTGTCAAATAAAATTGACAAATTATTAAATTAATATACTAACAAATTTACTTGCTACTTGTTTAGATGCGAGATCATATCCTCTTCACAAAAAGCATTAAGATAAAAGGAAGAAAATTGAATATTGTTATTTGGGATATTGAGTCATCAAGTTCTTCTACTGATTTTGGCAGCATAATTGAAATTGGAGGAATATTGGTAGATGAAAACTTTAAAGAAAAAGATAGATTTAATCTAAGATGTAGACTACCCGAAGGTGAAATACCTCAGTGTATGGCGCTGCTCGTTAATAAAACAAACGTAGATTTGCTAACAAAAACGAACCTAAGCCATTATCAGATGTTAAATCAAGTTGAAGCAATTTTTAAAAAGTGGAGTCCCGCAATCTTCATGGGATGGTCAAACATAGGTTTTGATGATGAAATGATAAGAAAAGAGTTTTTTAAGGGTATTAGATACCCCTACATTACAAATGCCTCACCAAACAAAAGACACGATGGACTAAATATAGCAAGAGGTGCTTTTGCTATTGATAATAAAATATTAAACACTGAAATTAACGAGAAGGGTAACGCAGTGATGAAATTAGAGTCTTTAGCAAGAATGAATGGTTTTGAATCCGGCGGAGCTCATAGTGCAATTTTTGATGCTGAGCTCACACTTAAAGTATTAGGCTTAATTAAGAAAAAGCAGCCAGAAACTTGGAACGATTTTTTAAAAACTGCAAATAAGTTAGACACAGAAACAATTATTAAAAAAGAAAAGATTATTACTTTAAATGAGTATTTCTATGGGAAATCAAGACTTTATCTTTGTGCTCCTCTCCATCCAAAATTTTGTACCCATCCGATATATCAGTGGGGTCAAGCGGTCGACTTAAGGGTTGATGTAGAGCCTCTTCTTAAAATGTCGATCAACGATTTAAAAGCTGAGATGAAAAAATCACCCAAGTTTTTAAGAACTATCAGATCAAATAAAGCACCTATTATTTTGGATAAAAAATTTGGTATGGATGTTGAACCTTATAATGCAATAGATAGAAATATACTGATAAAAAGAGCTGAATTAGTAAACAGTGATGAAAAGTTTTCTGAGAACATATTGACTGCTTTAAGAGAAATTGCTGAAGAAAAAGAACAATCAAAATCTCAAGAGGATATACTTCCAGAAGAGAGCATATATAAAAAGTTCACTCCAAACAAAGATACAAATTTATTCTCAAAATGGCACGAGGCATCTTGGTCAGATAAATTAAGAATGCTGGATAAGTTTGAAGATGAAAGACTTGTTGGATTTGGTAAAAAAATAATCTTTCAAGAAGCTCCTCATGTTCTGCCTGAATCTATTTTAAAACAGGTAAAGCGAGATATAGCTAAGAGAATTCTTAGTGATAAAAAAGAGAAGTGGTGGACATGCAAAGAATTTTATTTTGAGTGCGACAATTTAAGAGAAAAATTTACAAATGAAAATGATGAGAAAAATCTCAAATTTTTGGACCAACTAAATAATTTTGTGATGTCCATTGAGAAGAAATATCAAAATGTTTAATGTGGATAAAATAGATTTTAATCATTTTGGGCTTGAATATAAATCTAATCTTTATATATAAATACTATGGCTACTGTAAACGTAACAGACGAAAACTTTGAAGCAGAAGTAATCAAGGCTGGTAAACCAGTTATAGTTGACTTCTGGGCAGAGTGGTGTGGACCTTGTAAACAAATTGGACCAATCTTAGAAGAAATTTCAAACGAGATGTCCGATGTTGTAATTGCTAAACATAATATTGATAATGAACCCAACACTCCAACAAAATATGGAATTAGAGGTATTCCAACTATGCTCTTATTTTCTGGTGGAGAATTGAAAGCAACAAAAGTTGGAGCTACCACTAAATCTAATATTGTTTCTTGGATTAAAGAAAATACTTAATTTAAATTTAGAACTTCCCCAATTAAATAAAGTGATCCTGTAACTAAGGTAATAGCGTTAATATCCTTTGAATTTAAATGAATTGCACCATCGATACTATCTGAAATTTTTAACTTAAAATTGAGATTACTTATCTTTTCTTTAAATTCATTTTTAGAAATCCCTCCATCCTGATTAGGTATATCAATTAAAGTAACTGAATTAACTAGACCCTCAAAAGATTTCATAAATTTTTGGTGTTCTTTATCTTTCATCATAGCTACAACGAGATTAACTTTTTGATTTTGGTTTTTAATCCAGTTTGCAATTACATAACTGCTTGAAATGTTATGGCCCCCGTCAACTACCAATCTATTATTACCTGCAATTTTTTTGAGTTTTCCTGACTTTATTTCCTGTAATCTTCCTCTAAGTGAGATATTTTGAATACCTGATTTGATATCTTGATCTTTAACGTTAAATATTTTTCTAGAGGCTGCAATTGAAGTACTAATATTATAGAGTTGATGGTCTCCTAGAATATTAGGTTCCGGTAGTACTAATTCACCAATATCGTCTTGATATTGAATGAAACTATTATCTGATCTTGATACATTGAAGTTTTTTCCAAAAAAATATTTGTTTGATGTATTTTGATTTAAAGATTCTTCCACTTTTTTACCTATCTCATTAGTTACTTGTTTGTTTACAAAAATATTAGATTTTAAAAGCTTACAAGTTTTTTCATATATTACTCCATCAATACTCTTATTTTCTAACCATTGAAAATGATCATTATGTATTACTCCAATCAATGTCATCAAATTTTTTTTAAAAACATTAGTACTATCGAATTGATGAAATAATCCAGCTTCAATTATATTGATATTGTTTTTAAAGCTTTCTGCATATTTTAAAAAAGCACATGTAAGTATCTCAAAGACAGTAGCATTATCATCCCCTAAGACTTTTTCTGTATCCTTTAATAATTTAAAAAGATTTTCTTCATCAATCTCATTATCATTAAATACAAAACGTTCAGTATAGGATTGAAGATGTGGAGAGGTGTACATATTACACTTTAATCCAGCTTGATTAAGGATTGCTTTTAGACTGTACGACATACTTGCCTTAGCATTCGTTCCTACTACAGTGACTATATTATTAAGTTTGTCCTGAGGGTTTCCAAGTTTTTTTAAAAGATTAAAAGTTCGACCAAGGGATAGGTCTAATTTCTTTTTATGATGCTTCTCTAGTTGTGATATTAGATTCTGAAGTTTGTTCATTATTTTCTGAACTTACTTGAGATTTCTTATTTAGCAAAATAGATAATAATGAACCTAGTTTTTCAGGTAAGTCTTTTCTATCAATTATGTTGTCTATAAATCCTTTTTCTAAAGCCCAACTAGCTTTTTGAAAATTGGATGGTAATTCTTCTTTGATTGTTCCTTCAATTACACGCCTACCAGCAAAAATTATTTCAGAATTTTCATTTTCAGCAATAGCTATTTCTGAAAGATGAGCATAGCTAGCGGTGATACCACCAGCGCATTTATAATGGAATACTACAATGTAGGGCAAGTTTGTATTTTTTTTAAATTCACTAACTGCAACAGCGGTACGTGTCATACCAACTAAAGCACGTGCTCCTTGAAACATAACTTGTCCTCCACCACAGGGCATAAGAATAAGAGGTGTCTTATTTTTTGTAGCATGCTCAGCTGCAAATATTATCGCTTCAGATTCGTTTTGGCCGTGGGCCCCACCAATAAATTCAAAATTTACAACGCCAATAGTTACATCAATTCCTTTTAATTTGCCTTTTGCAACAAGTACGGCACAATCTTGATTAGTTTTCTTTTTTGCTTGTTTAAGTCTCTCTTTGTATGATTTTTTATCAACCCAATCCAAAACATCCTCTTTATAAAGTGGTGTTTTTAGTATTTCATAATTTCCTTTACCAAACATCATATCAAATCTTTGTATGGGAGTAATATGGAAGTGTTTATTGCAACTTGCGCAAACAAATAAATTTTTTTCTAGATCAGCTTTTGACATTGGTCCCTTACAACAAGAGATCCAATCGCTGTTTTCAATATCAGACTTTGAAGGTCTTTTCTTAAAAATCTTTTTTATTTTTTCACCAAATCTAAGAGTTTTTTTTAACCAATTCATATGATTTTATTTTTTAGTTTTCTTACTAATTTACTTACATTTGTGACGGGATTTTGTCTATCTTTTAAACTTCTTGTTATTTCTCGACAAATTGCACTACCAACAACTAGACCGTCAGCAGATCTTAGACTCGAAATAGTTTTTTCAGTAATACCAAAACCTATAACAACATTTTTTGATGGTTTGATTTTTTTTATAACATTATAATTTTTAATAATTCTTTTTATACTATATTTTAATGCGGACCCTGTAGTTGATATAGTTGAAATCATATAAATCATTTCGTGTGAACTTCTAATTATTTCTCTCATTCTTTTTACAGTTGTAGTAGGCGCTATTAATTGAACGAAACAAATAGAATTTCCTTTACACAATTTGGCAAAATTTTTGTTATCAGGAAATGATAAGTCAACAACAATTAACCCATCAACGCCAGATTCTTTACATTTTCGTATAAATTTTTTTTCTCCATAATTAAATATCATTTGGTAGTAACCCATCAATATTATTGGTTTAGATGGTTTTGTTTTCTTAAATCTTTTTACAAGTTTAAAAATATCATTTAATCGAATACCATTTTTTAAGGCTCTATAAGAGCTGTTTTGAATATCTTTACCATCAGCAGTTGGGCAGTTGTGAGGTATTCCCCATTCTGCAATATCCAAATCCTTTGATATTGAATTTAGTATTTGCAGTGATTTGTCCTTAGTATTATCACCACAAACCGTATAGGATATTAATGCAGGTCTATTTTCCTTTTTTGCAACTTTAAAAGCATTGTTAATAGAATTTTTCATTTAGGATAATATCCTAATTGTTCAATATAAATTTTTTTATCTTTGTAGCCTTTCCCACAATTGTTGACTATAAGCACATCACTTTTTTTCAATTTTGGAGCTAAACGAATGCATTCACTCCATGCATGCGCTGGTTCCAAACTTGGTCTTATGTCTTCTAATTTAGTAATCAACTTGAAAGCATCTAATGCTTCTTTATCTGAAGCATTAGTGTATCGCGCTCTTCCTGAGTCTTTTAATAATCCGTGTAACGGACTCGAACCTGGATAATCTAAACCTGCACTCAATGAATGTGTTTCTGCTATTTGACCTTCTTTATCAGTCAAACAATATTGTGCAGCTCCATGTAAAATAGCTACTTTTGCGTTTGTAGATAAAGGCGCAGCATACTTTGCCTCAACACCAACTAGTTCAACATGTTTTTTATCGTAGTCGATAAACTCATTCCAAAATCCTAGCGCACTACTCCCCCCACCTATGACATTAATTAATTTAAGTTTTGGTATTTCACCAAACTCTTTTATTAATTGTTTTTTTAATTCTCTTGAAATTTGAGAGGTTGACCATGCACAAATTTTTAAAAAAATATTACAGCCAATTGCTGAACCTACTGCTAAATGTGTATTATCACAGTTTGAAACATAGTGGCGCATGCACTCCGAAACAGCATCTACTAAAGTCTTTGAACCTGAGTCAACTGGCACAACTTCAGCCCCTGCATCACGCATAAATTTTACATTTGGTGCTTGTCTAGAGATATCTTTTGTCCCCATAAAAATTTTGCATTTGAGATTCATTTTTTTTGCTGCCATTGCAAGATTTTTTCCAAACATTCCAGCTCCCGTGTCCCCCGCAATGTAACGCTTGCCACTTTCTTTACAAATTAATGCGTTGACAGTTGCGTGATACGCCTTATGCGCATCTCCGTTTATAGCTGATACGTCTTTACACCAAATTTGAGCTCCTCCTAAATGTCTAGTTAAATTTTCTAATTTAAAAAAGGGTGTTTCACCTCCAAGATAATATTTAAAATAATGATCTCTTTTTTTTAGAAATTTTCTATCTTTTCTTAATTTTTCAAAAAGTTTAGATAAATCCTCAATTGGTTTTCGCATTGTTTCTGCACAATAGTTTCCACCAAATTTATTTCCATAAAATCCAAACTTATCGTGCTGGTCAATAAGAGGTGTCTTTTTCTTTAATTTAATCATTTAATTTTTTAACGTTGTCTAAGAAAATTTTTACTTTAGAAATATCTTTTAATCCAGATGTCTCTACGCCCCCAGATATATCAATATAATTACAAATTTTCATAAACTTATCAAGATTATCGTTGTGTTTAATATTTCCAGCTATCATCCTACTAACATTGGCTGGTACATTTTCCATTAAAGTGTGATCAAATTCTAATGATTTTTCATAACCCTTACTGTCAAATAATATTATATCAGAACAATCCTCGTATTTTTTATATTTGAGAGCATCTTCTTTAGTCTCAACGGTAATTGCAGAAATTATCTTTTTGTTATATTTCTTTTTTATTGATTTTATTTCATCAGGTGTACAATCGTAAATCTGAAAATAATCAAAATTCAGTTTTTGCATTTCATTTAATATAAATTCATCGGGTTTTACTAGAACAGATACAAATCGGGACTTTTGATTATCAACTTTAAGAAGACTCTGAAGAGATTTTACATCAACAAATCTTTTAGATTTTGGATAGTTACAAATAAAACCTATTAATTGAGGAGGATATTTATAATTTATTAAAAAATTTAATGTTTCACTATCCTTGACTCCACAAATCTTAGATTGCATCAGTCCTCTAAAAATTCCAATAAATTTTGAAGATTCTTTTTAATATTTCCCTTAGTTATTGATCTACCGATTACCAACCAATCGCTTCCAGCAGCAAAAGCATCTTTAGGTTTCATAATTCTTTTTTGATCATTTTGAGTATCACGTATTTTTATTCCCGGTGTAATTATTTCTTTTTTAAACACCTTCTTTACTGATCTTATTTCATGTCCGCTACAGACTATTGCGTCTAAATTTGCTTTTTTAGCAAGTTTAGCTTGATGTTTAACTAGATCGTTTACCTTTTTATTATATCCAATTTCTCTTAAATCCCTATTGTTTAAGGAGGTTAAAGTTGTCACTCCAACAATCTTTATATTTTTACTTTTTTTCTTCAAAATTTTTAAAGCACTAAACCCTGAGCTTAGATGAACAGTCAAATAAGAGATCTTTAAATTCCTAAGTGATTTCAGAGCTGATACTACTGTATTTGGGATATCATTAAACTTTAAATCTAAGAAAATTATTTGATTTTTTAAACTTGAAAGAAACTTTCTTCCATCTTTTGAGTAGAAAAACTCAAGTCCAAACTTATAACCAATCCTAATTTTGTTTGTTTTTGTGTCTCTTATTATTCTTTTTGCTTTAGAAATTTTATTGGTATCTACAGCGACAAATATTTTTTTTTTTCTATAAATCATTTATCTCATTAAACATTTCTTGGGACATTTTAAATAATATTTTTTTTTTTTCATCAGTAATTACTTTTTCTGAAGTTTTCGGGTTTCTAGAAGTTCTGCTTTTTTGAACTTTTGTTTGCATTGTAAACGCACCTCTTAGCTCAACTCGTTCATCATTTTTAAGAGCTAATTTTACTTCATTTATAAATATATCGAAAAATTTCTCTAAATCTTTTTTTAATAGGTTGGGATAGGTTTTAGAGAGTTGTTTTACTAATTCTGACTTAGTTATCGGCAATTTGTTTTTTACCTATTTTTTTTCTTTATCTTTTTTCTTAAGTTTATCAGATAAAGTTGAAAAAGGTAAATTTTTTCCAGAGCCCTCATCGCCATATTTGTCTAAAGCTTCTTTTTTTTGTATTTCTTCAAGAAGTTTAATACTCAGAGATACTTTTCTTTTTTCAAGATTCAGCTCAGCCACCGCACAGTCGATACGCTCACCACCAACAAATCGTGACGGACGCGCATCACTAGCGTTTACAGCTATTTGAGATTTCTTTATTAAGACGTTCATTTCACAACCTTCTGGCTGAACGACTAAACCTTTATTGTCAGATGATTTTATACTAACTGTAATTGTGTCATTGATTTTCTTATCTTTGAAGTAATCAAAAGGATCTTTTTGAGTTTGTTTCAGACCAACTCTTACCTTTTGTTGATCTTCTTTAATTTCAAGTATTTTTACTTTAATTTTATTTCCAGTTTTATATTTTTTTAATTCAGTCTCAGGATCATTTGTGTAGTGCAGATCGTTACAGTGCAAAAATCCACTAATATCATATCCATCAAGTTTTACATAAATTGCATAATCATTTGAACTTTCAACTATTCCTTCAATAATGCTTCCGACCGGGCTCTTGTTAGCTAAAACCTTGAAAGGATTATCAAGTGTTAGCCTGTGAGAAACAGCAACCCTTTTTTTTTCATTATCTATCTCTGTTATAACCACAGGGATCATGCTACCAACTTTAAAAGCTTTTTTTGGGTTAACATTTTTTTTTGACCAACTTATTTCGCTCGAGTGAAGTAAGCAATTTAAGCCTGTCTCGAGCTCTACAAAAATTCCAAAATCCATAAGCTTAATAACCTTAGCCTCGTATTTTTTGTTAAGCTCATAATTAGAAATTTTTTCAAATGGGTCAGGAGAAAGCTGTTTTATTGAACAACCAACTTGCAATTTTTCTTTATCAACTGATATGATCTTTAAATCACTTTTGTCACCAATAGAAAAGACGTCGTTTAAATCATTCACCCTTGACCAATCCACTTCACTTTGGTGGACCAAAACATCCAGCTCATTGTTAACATTAAAAAAAACTCCAAATGACCCAACCCCCTTGCAAATTGCATCTTTCAAAATTGATCCAACCTGATACTTCTCGATAATCTTAGCTTTATCCTCTTTTTTGCCTGACGAAATTATTTGTCTTCTTGAAACACATAAATTTCCTCGGGCCTTATCAGCTTTTATAATTGCAAATTTTTGTGGCTCATTAAAAAGATGTGAGATATCTTTAAGAGGAGTATCTGATATTTGGCTTCCTGGACAAAACATTAAAAAACCTGTATCAATATGTTCACATATAGCCCCTCCCTTAGTTCGGCTAACAAACCGTGCAGTTATAGGTTCATTCTTTTCGTAACACTCTAGTAAAATATCCCAACCTTTTATTTTTTGGGCTTTACTTGCTGAAACTACAACATTTCCCTCTTTATCCTCTAAACGCTCAAGAAGCACAGGAATCTTTTCACCCACTTTAATTTTTTTCTCGAGGCCGATAGTTTTTAATTCATTAATATCTAAAATAGGCTCTGATTTTAGACCGCAATCCAAAAAAGCAAATTTTTCTGTTATTTTTGTAACAACACCATCAATTATTTTACCTTCGACAAGGCTTTGAGTTTTTGAGAATTGATTGTTTAATAATTTTTCGAATTCTTTAGACGCTTCGGTCTCTGTGCTTTTAAATATTTCCATAATTTTAAAAAATCACGATGTTTTAGATAAAAAATTTGAATTAATCAAGCTACAAATGCTTAAAACAATAGGTGTATTAAGGTTTTTTGTAATCCATTATAGGAAAAATTAAGTAAGATTAAATTTATAACCTAATTTTTTAATAATATTTAAAAAAGACGGAAACGAGCTTTTATAACATGCAGCATCATCTATAATCCACTTTCCATTAAAAACAAGCCCAGCTATGACCGAAGTCATTAAAATTCTATGATCCTTGTAATATTTATTAATTAAAATTTTTTTGTTTACCTTTAAATTTGGATTCCCATAAATTTTGATAGAATTTTTAGTAAGAATTGTTTTTATACCAATTTTGTTTAAAATTTTAGAACCAAGTTTTAACCTTGGACTCTCTTTCTTATTTAGTTCATCTAAATTTTTAAAACTAGAAACACCCTTAGCTTTTGCAGCTACTAAGAATATTATCAAAAATTCATCAATCAAATTACTATTTAGACTTGGGGGACAATTGATCTTTTTTAAATTAGACTGACTTTTAACAAAAATATCAGCTTGTTTTTCCCCATATTTTTTTTTTATATTCTTTATCTTAATTTGAGCTCCCATCCTATTTAAAACTTTGACATATCCAATCCTTGACTCATTTATATTTACATTTTTTATTTTCAATTCACAATTTTTTGAGAGGAGTGTAAGAACAATAAAAAAGGCACACGAGCTTGGATCAGATGGGACAGTATATTTAAAAGACTTAAAAAGCTTTTGACCCTTAATTTTTATTTCGTCATATTTCTTATTTTTTTTTATTGTTATTGGAATTTTTAAATATCTAAAAAAATTTTCTGTGTGAGTTCTGGATTTTGCTGCTTTAATTACCGTCTGGCCTGGTGAATTAAGGGCAGCTAACATTACAGTGCTTTTTACTTGTGCCGATCCTATATTTTCAGAGTAATGAATAGGATTTATAAAAGGAGATCCAATAATCTTTAGAGGTAAAGTTTTTTTATCACTGACTTTAAAGTTTGCTCCTATTTTTTGTAACGGTAATATTACTCTCTCAAAATCTCTTTTTGATAAACTTTCATCACCAATCAATTTAATATAATACGGTGATTTTACTAAAAGTCCTAAAATTAATCTGGCAAATGTTCCAGAGTTTCCAGCATCCAAAGTAATATTTTTTTTATATTTGAATCCATTTAAACCTTTTCCATAAACAAAACAATTTTTTTTATTTAAAGAAATTTTAACTCCTAATCTTTTTAAACATTTGATAGAATTTAATATATCTTCTGACAATAAAATATTTTCAATGTTGCTTTTACCGTAAGCCTGAGACCCAAACAATAGCGTTCTTATTGAAATACTTTTATCACCATCAATAGAAATAGTTTTTTTGAATGAATTATATTGATTATTTATAAATAATGATTTTCCCATTATGCTCAATTAATTTTAAAGGAGTCACCAAAATAAGCTGTTTGAGCGTTTGGATTTTTTACAAGTTCTGAAGGCGTTCCTTTTGCAATTACTTTGCCGCCAGATAAAACAACTGCTACATCAACACAGGTCAGAAGATCTCTTGCCTGGTGATCACATATACAAATTGTAATTCTATTTTCGGATTGCAGGTTTACTATAATTTGTTGCAACATTTTAATTGTCATTACGTCTAAAGCTGCAAAACATTCATCTAATAAAAGTAACTCAGGGTTTCCTAGAAGTGCCATAGCAATCACTAATTTTTTCTTTTGACCACCTGATAAAAATTTTGCCTTAATGTCTCTAATCGACTCTAAGTCAAATTTTGAAGTTAAATAATTTATCTTTTCAATTCTATCTCTTGGGTTGTTGATAAGAATTTCACCAACTGCTTTTAAATTTTCAAATAATGATAAATCATAGAAATAACCACCGTATTGAGGGACATAACCGATTTTAAATTTAGTAGTGCGTAGGAATATTGGAAAACTATTAACCTTCTCTCCTCCTATGAAAATTGAACCTTTTTCGGGCGAAATTAGGCCTGTAACTAAATTAAATATTGTCGACTTACCCACACCATTGGGTCCAAGCATACCAAAAATTTCTCCTTTATTAATTTCAAAATTTATATTTTCTAAAATTTGCCTATTTCCAAACGACAATGAAACATTCTCAAGTTTCAAAATTGGTTTTTTTTGTTTAAAACTCTTAATTCTAAATTTTTTAATTATTGCCATTTTTTGTTACATTAATAATTTGGACTTTCTTATTCGGATTTTCCATAAAAATTTTTGTTCTTTTATTTAATAAATCTATCTCTGCTTTATCAGCTTTTAAAGATGAAATACCACTTAGATATTGCACATCATCGTAAATAGAAACTAAACTATTTTTAAAAGATAAATCTAAAAATTCACTTTTTAAAAGATGTTCTCCATAATCTACTGAGACTGAGTCGTTGAATAAAGTATCAAAATTTTTGTTATTATATCTCGCAAAATTCGATTGAATGGATATGTTTTCTGAATTTTGCAATATAATATTAGCCCTTACGTTTTCTAAATAAATAATATCAGGGTTAAGTTTATCTATGTTTCCTCTTTTTGCCTCTATTTTGTATTCATTTCCTTCTTTATCAGTTGAAAGGTATTTTAAATCTTCTATTAAACTTTCTCCAGTATCAGCAGTCTGAGAGATGTTTGTATTGTTGTTACTTTCAAGGCTTGTTTTTTTGAAATATTTGAAAAATAGAATTAAAGAGATAACAATTAAAATGAGAATTAAAAATAATTGTATATAAATTTTTTTTGTCATTTACTGAATATTGTTCTCTAAAATATTATGAATATGTATCACTCCAATTGTCTTATTTTTTCTATTTTTTTTATGGACACATAAAAAAGTAATTCTTTTTGAGTTCATTAAAGATAAAGCTTTAGCTGCCAAGACATCTGGATTAATAGATACTGGATTTTTTGTCATAACATCCTTTACCTTCATCTGTTGAAGATTCTCTTTTTTTTCACTTTTACGTCGTATTTGTCCATCTACGATAACACCAGTGGTTCTATTTTTGCTATTTCTAGCAACAAGGACACCTAACTTCTTTTGAGACATAAATTTCAAAGCTCTTTTCATATTACAATTTTCATTAATGAATGGTATTTTTTTTCCAGTTAACATTAGGTCTTCTACTGATTTTAATCTAGACCCTAAGCTACCTGAGGGATGAAATTTTTTAAAATCTTTTTGACCAAATTTTTTTTGTTTCATAGTAGCTATTGCGATTGCATCACCAATTGCTAATTGAACAATAGTCGAAGAGGTTGGAACAATATTCCCCGGTCCTGCCTCTTTTACCTCTGGAATTAAAATCTTAATATCTGATGCACGGTAAAGAAGTGAATTTTTTTTTGAGACTATGCCAATTAATGTAATACTCTTATTTCTATTCGCAAATTGAATTATATTTTTTAATTCTACTGACTCTCCACTATTACTAATTAGTATCAAAACATCATTTGAACTTATTTGCCCAAGATCTCCATGAGAGCAGGAACTTGCGTCTACGAAAAAAGATGGAGTACCAACTGATGCTAAGGTGGAGGAAATTTTTTTAGCAATAATTCCTGATTTACCAACACCTGATAAAATAACTTTTCCTTTTTTACAATTTAATATTTTCTCAACTGCTTTTTTAAAATTTGTATCTAATGAATTTTTCAATTTATTTAGTGAGACTATCTCAGTATTAATCACATCCTTCGCAATTTTTTTATAAATATCTTTATTCATTAATGTGACCAAATATCCTCTGAAAATGATGCTAAATCTAAATTAACTCTAGTATTGATGAATTTTAAACAGTCCTCATAAAGATTATACCTTTTTTCTCTTTTTAGAATTTTTGTAAGAGCGTCATTTATTTTATGTAAATACAATACATCATTAGCACAATATTTTAGTTGAGCTTGAGATAGCTCACCTCCAAAGTCGGAACTTTGATATTGCTTGCTTATGTCCACGCCAACGAACTCCTTGATTAAGTCTTTTAGTCCATGTTTATCTGAATATGATCTTGCCAACTTTGATTGAAGTTTAGTATCCTCAATATTGTTTACATCAGTTAAAAGATATTTTTTTATAAAAGTAAGATCTGCTCGTGCAAAATGAAAAATTTTCTTAATTGATTTATCTGATAAGATTTTTTTTAATACTGGGGCTTTGTATTCATCCCTGTCTAGTTGGACTATGTGTGCATCGGAATTTCCTGATGAAATTTGAACTAAGCACAACTTGTCTCTTTGGAAATTTAATCCCATAAATTCGCAGTCAACGGCGACCCTATTGCCAATGTTAAGATCTTCTGGTAAATCTGTTTTGTGAACTTTTATATCCATAAACTTTTAATTATATATATATGAAACCAAAAAATTGTCTAATTTTTGGCGCTTCTGGCCAAATCGGTAGAAATTTGATAAGGAGTTTAACCAAAAATAATATTAAAGTAACGGCATTAACAAGAAATGTTCATCAAAAAGGCTATATACTCAAAACGCAAGCTAACCCCGGATATCTTGAAATAGTTGAGGGAAGTATTTTTGATCATGAAAAGATTAAAGAATTGTTTAACAATGCTGATTTATGCGTGAACTTAATTGGTATATTATTTGAAAAAGGTAAAAATAATTTTAATAACATACATGTCGAATTTCCAAAAATGATTTCAAGATATGCATCGACCTATAAATTAGAAAAGTTTATACACTTATCTGCTTTAGGTATAGAAGATGCAAAGGACTCAATTTATGCCCAAAGTAAATTAAAAGGCGAAAAAGAAATTTTAAATAATTTCAATAAGGCTGTTATTATAAGACCGTCGATAGTGTATTCCGTCGATGATAAATTTACTACCCAATTAATGACTTTATTGGGATTATTACCTATTTTTCCAATTTACTATAATGGCAAAACAAAGTTTAGACCTATTTTTTGTTCAGATTTAACAAATTCTATAACTAAGATAATAATTGATGATATTAAAGAAAATATCATTGAATTCGCTGGGCCAGAGGAAATGTCTTTTAAGGAGATTTTAGAAAAACTTCTTATTTTAATAGAAAAAAAAAGGGTATTGCTTCCAATGCCAATTTCACTTGCCAGAATGACTGCACATTTTTTTGAACTTTTGCCTAAACCTCTTATCACAAATGATCAGCTTAGATTATTAAAATATGATAACGTTTTATCTGGTAAATACAAAAGCAACAATGATTTTGAGTTTGATTGTTCATCAAGATTTGAAGAAATAGTAAATAAATATTCTTATATGTGGAAAAATGAAGGAGAATATTCTAAAAAAAGAGTAAATTAACTTTATGATTACGTCTATAGTATATACTTTAATTGGTTTAATATTATGCTTTGTTTTATATATTGCTTTTAGAGCTATAAACACCGGCATGGAGGCAAAAAAAGCTAATAAAGATTTAGAGAATTCTAATAATGCCACCTTAGACAATCAAGATGACCTAATTAAAAAACTCAATGAATTGAAAGAATTGCATGAAAAAAAAATATTGAGTGATGAAGAATTTATTGCGGCTAAAAAGAAAGTATTAGGCGAATAATTTAAGCTGACTTTATTTTTCTTCTAATAAATTTTGGCACTTCATTGTCTTTGTCTTTATCCAAAACGTCTTCTTTTCTATTTTTTGGCTGGAATGCATATAGTAAATGAAGTTTACAATACGAAAAATCCTTTAACGACGTTCTGCCGCAAAAGTAAAAATTATCTTCATCGGGATGTCCAATTGGCCATTTGCATGAATTTTCATCAAGCTCCTCAAGTTGCTTAGGATTTTCAGGTTCAAAATCTTTGTCTATAATCAAAGATTTGAACTTTCCTCTTCTTAAATTTTTCCGAGATATCTTATTTTCACTGTCATTATTACTAGTGACTAAAGATGAGCTTTTTTTTGTTTGAATTTTTCCTGATAAATTTAATCTATGGGCTTTACCAATAACTGCATTTCTAGTTACACCACCGAGTATTTGCGCGATTTCACTCGCTGTATTGCCTTTGCCCCATAATTCCTTCAGTTTTTCTACTTTTTCAGTTGTCCAACTCATTACAATATTTAGTTAATATTATTAATAAAATACTATATATAGTAATTCATAATATGCCTTTCAAAACAAGCATTTTCTTTAATTTCTTAACAGTTTTATTTAAATAAAATAATAAATACTTATGGTTGAATTAAAAAAATATAAGATTGGAGTACGTCGTTTTAGCCTAATAAATTGGATAGGTTTTTACTCTTTATATAAAAAAGAAACTCTTCGTTTTCTTATTGTATCCGGTCAAACAATTTTAGGGCCAGTTGTTACGGCAGTTTTATTTTTAATGGTTATTTCTTTAGCTATAGGAGATAACAGAGGAATAGTTCTCGGAGTTCCTTTTATTGAATTTTTAGCTCCTGGATTGATAAGTATGCAAATAATTCAACAATCATTTGCACACTCTTCATCTTCAATATTATCGGGAAAAATGATGGGAAATATTGTGGATCTGGTAGGAAGTCCGCTTGCAGCTCTCGAAGTAACGCTTGCTGTAATTTTCGCCTCTATTACAAGGTCTATTATGATAAGTTTTTTATCGATCTTGATATTTAGTATTTTTACAGAAGTTCGTCTTGAAAACTTTACATATTTTGCAGTTTTTTTATTTCTGTCATCTTTTTCTATGGGAGCCATGGGATTTATTGCGGGCATGTGGTCTGATAAATGGGAAAATATGGCTACTGTAACCAACTTCATAATTGTTCCAATGTCCTTTTTGTCTGGTACTTTTTACTCAATAGAAAGACTGCCAGAAATCCTACAAAAAATAAGTTTTTTAAATCCTTTTTTTCATATGATTGACGGGTTGAGATTTTCCTTCATCGGAAGTAGTGACGGTTCAATTAAATTTGGTCTTATATATTTATTTTTGTTTAGTTTAATTATATGGTTCATATCATTTCTCCTTTATAAAAAAGGATACAAAATTAGAAATTAAATGACATTTTTAGCGAACAATTATAACAGAAAAAAAATTTCTTTTAAAAAGGGTGTTGGAAGCTATTTAGTTGCCACAAATGGTAAGAAGTATTTAGATTTTTGCTCAGGAATTGCAGTCAATAGTTTAGGTCACGCAAATCCAAGATTAGTTAAAGCACTGTATAAACAAGCAAAAAAAGTTTGGCATGTTTCAAATGCTTTTACGATTCCTGAGGGAGAGATTTTAGCAAAAAAATTGGTTAAAAAAACTTTTGCAGACTCAGTGATTTTTCAAAATTCTGGGACTGAAGCAACAGAGGTTGCTATAAAAGTGGCAAGAAGATATTTTTATTCAATAGGAAAACCAAAAAAAAATAGAATACTTTGTGTAAAAAATTCATTTCATGGTCGGACTATAGCTGCAATTTTTGCTAGTGGATCAAAAAAAATGACAGAAGGTTTTGGTCCGAAAGTAAGTGGTTTCGATCATTTTACTTTTGGGGATCATAATTCTTTAAAAAAAAGAATATCAAAAAATACTGCAGCTATTATGGTTGAAACGATTATGGGTGAAGGTGGAATTAAAGTAATACCTGATTGGTGTTTAAGAGATCTAAGAAAATTATGTAATAAGAAAAAAATATTACTCATATTGGACGAAGTTCAATGTGGAATTGGCAGATCAGGTGATTTTTTTGCTTTTGAAAGTTCAAAAGTAAAACCAGATATTGTACCTATAGCAAAAGGTATAGGTGGAGGTTTCCCAATTGGTGCAGTACTTATGAATAAAAAGGTTAGTAAAGCTATGGTACCTGGAACTCATGGATCAACATTTGGAGGCAATCCGTTAGCTATGTCTGTTGGAAATGAGGTAATGGATATAATTTCAAATAAAAAATTTCTAAAAAATATAAAAAATCTTTCTAAATATTTTTTAAAAAACTTAAATGACATTAAAGAAAAATATCCAAATATAATTAAGCAAATAAGAGGAAAAGGTTTGCTAATAGGTATTCAATTACATAAAGATCAAACTTTATTTATTAAAAAATTAATGGAAAATAAATTATTGACTATTAAAGCAGCTGAAAATGTCATTCGTATTTTACCACCCTTAAATGTTAAGAAGAGTGAAATCGATACTGCATTAAAAGTTATTAATAAAGTTTGCTCAGAATATTAATTTAATGAAACATTTTATAAATTTAAAAGATATATCTTCAAAAGATCTTAGAAAGATTATTGTTGATGCTAAAAAAAGAAAAAGATTAAGAAAAAAACTCAGCACTCTTGAAGTTGATAAAGGATCTCCGCTTAAAGGAAAAATATTGATACAAATGTTTGAAAAACCAAGTTCAAGAACAAGAATAAGTTTTTATTTAGCAATTAAACAGTTGGGAGGAGGAACTTTAACATTAAGATCTAATGAGCTGCACTTAGGCCAAGGGGGAGAAAGTATTACTGATACGGCCAAAGTTCTCTCTACTTATGGAGACGGTTTTATGTTGAGAACTGATAGCGAAAAAAAAATGGAAGATTTTAAAAAATATTTATCAATACCTATAATAAATGGTTTAAGCCCTTTATCTCATCCTACACAAGTATTGTCTGATATTTTTACAGTTGAAGAGATTAAAAAAAAACCTATTTCAAAATTAAATATTTGTTGGATTGGTGACTCAAATAATGTTTTAAATAGTTTAATAGCCGCCTCTGTAAAATTTTCATTTAAGCTAAGCATTGGCTGCCCAAAAAAATTTGAACCTGGAAAAGAAGTTAAAAAATGGGTTAAAAAAAACAATAAGAAAATTTATATTTACAATGATCCAAAAAAAGCAGTCTCTGGTGCTGATGTAATATTTTCAGATAAGGTAATTTCACTTAACGATAAAGTAAATAAGAAAAAAAAGATCTATGCGTTTAAAAATTTTAAAATAGATAAAAAGTTAGTAAGATTGGCAAAAAAGAATTATATATTTTTGCATTGTCTGCCTAGAGGAAATGAAGTTTCGGATGACGTTTTTTTGAGCAAAAATTCATATGTCTGGCAACAAGCACTTAATAGAGTTCATGTTCAAAAAAGTATTTTATTATACTGTTTTGGAAAATTAAGGTAACGGTAAAGGGTTATCTGAATTTTTGTTTAAATACAAAATAACTGATGCTCTATCTTTCTCTTTTCTTAAACCAGCGAATGCCATTTTCGTTCCTTTTATCCAAGCTTGAGGTTTGATTAAATAACCATTCAATTCTTCAAAAGTCCAATTTTTTGTGTAAGCAACAAGTGCTTTTGAATATTTGTAATCTTCGACTACTGCAACTTTTCTTCCCACAACATTGTATAAAGCTGGTCCAATTTTGTTTCCCCCGCCTGCTTGTATCGAGTGACATGCTGAACATTTTTTAAAGATTTTTTCGCCATGCGCAAGATCAGCTTGGGCCATTAAAGCCGATATATCAACTTCGACCTTCTCCTCTTTTTGAGCAATAGATTTTTTTGAAACTTCTTCAGATACCTCAACTTTATAACCAGAAACCTCTGGCTTTTCTACATTGAATAATAAGTTTGAGATTTTTCCAATACCAATAACTAGGAGCGCAACTAACAATACAGCTGCAACTATTTTATTTATTTCAAAAGAATCCATTATTTTTTCTTAAGAACTCATATAACATGTTAATATTAAAATAAACTAATTAAAAAATTATTTGCGTCTGTAAGACGCATTAAACTTTAAAATGAATAACACAATTATCTTGATACCGTCTAGAATGAGCGCATCAAGACTTCCAGGAAAACCTTTACTAAAAATAAATGGAATAAGCATTATTCAGCACGTATACAACAAAGCTAAGGCAACAAATTTGGGCAAAGTTTATGTTGCAACAGAGGATACTGAAATTCAGACTGAAATTGAAAAAAATGGTGGTAATTCAATAATGACTAGTAAAAATCATCAAACAGGTACTGATAGAATTTTTGAGGCAGTAGAAAAAATTAAAGACATAGAAAATATCAAATATGTGATTAATTTACAGGGGGACGAACCTCAAATATCAACAGAGGATATAATTAATCTTGATAAAAACGTTAGAAAACTAAATTCAAAAATTGGTACGCTTTGCACAGATATTAAGGACAAAAAAATATTTAGTAACAAGAATGTTGTAAAAGTCTCCGTAAATGAAACTTTTCGAAAAAATAATTATTCACCAGCTTTGACTTTTTTTAGAAATGCAGAAGATTTTGACGAAAAAATTACCTATCACCACATTGGAATTTATCAGTACGAAATCTCAACTTTAAAGAAATTTATCAATTTAAAACAGACAGAAAATGAAAAAAAATTAAGATTGGAACAGCTACGTGCTTTAGATAATGGTATACAGATTGATGTTATGTATACACAAAATTCTCCACTAGGCGTAGATACAATGGATGATTTTATGGAAATTAAAAAAATAATGGAATATAAAAAAGATTAAATTTATGAAAATTGTATACCAAGGTTCACCAGGAGCATATTCCCACTTAGCGGCAAAAAAAATCTACCCTGATTATGAACCTATTTCTCAAAATACTTTTGAAGAATGCTTTAATCTTTGCTTAAAAAATGAAAGTTATAGAACTATTATTCCTGTAGAAAATTCAATAGCAGGAAGAGTTGCAGACATACAATATCTGATAAATAAATATAAACTCCAGATTTATGCAGAACATTTTCAACCGATCACCCATAATTTAATGATACTGCCTAGTTCAAGTATGAAAAATATATCTTCAGTAAGATCGCACACCCAAGCTATTTCACAATGTCAAAAAATTATCACAGAAAACAAGCTTGAGCCTATAATTGCAGCAGATACTGCAGGTAGTGCAAAATATATTAGTGATAACAAAATTAAAAATGAAGCTGCAATAGCATCTGAGCTAGCTGCTGAAATTTACAATCTGAAAATAGTAAAAAAGAATATTGAAGACAATAAAGGCAATGTGACGAGGTTTTTAATTATGGGCAGCAAAGCTTCCCATCCAGAATTTAAGAAAAAAAATTATATTACAAGTTGTATTTTCAAAGTAAAAAATAAACCTGCCGCTCTTTACAAATGTTTGGGCGGCTTCGCCACCAATAATGTTAATTTAAGTAAATTAGAAAGTTTCTCTGATCAAAACAGTTTTGAACAATATTTATTTATATGCGATATTTATGGACATATCGAAGATCCAAAAATCCAAAAATCTTTAGAAGAGCTCGGATTCCATACTGTTAGTTTAGATATTTTAGGAGTTTACGAAGCAAGCGAATATAGAAAAATCTAATAATTTACAAAGTTTTGTTGTAGACTAGAAAATATAACTGTTATAATAACTGGGGGCCAATCAGGTGGTGGTACCACGAATCCCCCAGGCTTGAAAAAGAGCAAGGGTAATGAGTATTTTCCAGGTTGATTGGTCTCCTAAAAAAAAATGAGTAGTAATTCAAAAGTTTTAGCACTGAAATACAGACCTCAAGTCTTTAAAGATTTAATAGGTCAGAACATCATTGTAGAAACAATTGAAAAGTCCATTTCTCAAAATAAAATTCCCAATGCTTTTTTATTTACAGGAATTAGGGGTGTCGGCAAAACGACAATTGCAAGAATTTTAGCGAAATCTTTAAATTGTGAAAATTCTGAAAAAAATAATTGTTTAAAAGATAAGTGTAAAAATTGTGAGGAAATATCAGAGTCTAGACATATCGATGTTCTAGAAATGGATGCGGCGAGCAAAACTGGTGTTGATGATGTTAGGGACTTAATAGAATTTTCAAGATATGGACCAACATCTTCAAAATTTAAAATTTTTATAATCGATGAAGTCCATATGTTAAGTAAGCAAGCTTTTAATGCCTTACTAAAAACTCTAGAGGAACCACCTGCCTATTTAAAGTTTATTTTTGCGACAACTGAGGTTAACAAAATTCCAGTGACAGTCTTATCTAGATGTCAAAGATTTGATTTATCAAGAATCAAGTCTGAAGAATTAAGTGAATTTTTAGCAAAGGTCGCTGAAATGGAGAAAATAGATATCAATCAAGATGTTATAAGCCTAATCTCAAAAATTTCAGAAGGTTCAGTTAGAGACGCATTGTCATTACTAGATAGAATATCACTAACCAATGATGATAGCCAAAAAGGGACTATAAGCTTAGAAAGCGCAAGGGAAATATTTGGATATTTTGATAAAGAGTTTACCATAAGCCTAATAGAGAAAATATTTGATGGAGATGAAGACAAAACTCTAGATCTATATAGGCAGATTTATCAAAAAGGAATAGAGCCAAAAATTTTTTTAAATGGTTTTTTAGAAATCATCTATTATTTAAAAAATTTTAAAAATTTAGAAAGAGTAAGTTTTTCTACTGATTTAACTGAAAATAATTTTAAAAAAATTAAAGAAATGTCTGAGAAATTAGATGCTCATACACTACTTCTTTTCTGGCAATTTACTATAGAGACAATGGATGAAGTTAATATTGTAAACGATCCAAACCTATCTGTAGAGATGTTTTTGATACGCTTGCTTTATTTAAAAGGTAATCAAACAAAAACTGATAATCCAGCACCAAATCAAAACAATAAAATTGATAATAATTTTGAGAAAAAGAAAATAGTTATAAACCAACTAAAATCTTCTTCTCAAGAGAAACAAAAAAAGATTTTAGAAGAAAATAAATCTTTAAATAATTTAGAAATTAAATCTTTCAACGATTTAGTTGATATATGCAATTCAAAAAAGGAAGTAGAATTAAAATATGAGTTGGAAACCAATGTAAATTTAATAAACTTTAAAAACGGTTACATTGAAATATCTTTTAATGAAAATCTAAAAAAAGATTTTGTAAAAATATTATCATCCAAGCTTTATGAGTGGACTAACACCAGATGGATTATTTCTCTTTCACAAAATAAAGGACAAGAAACAATTAAAAAAACATCAGAAGGGGAGAAGAAAAATAATTTAAAAGATTTTGAACAAACAGAAATATTCAATAATATTAAAAAATCATTTCCCGATGCTGAATTGATAGATGTTAAAGATAATAAGGATGACTGATTTCAATAAAATTTTAGATAAGGCAAAAGAGATAGAAGAAAAGATAAAGGATAGTCAGGAAAAAATTAAACAAATTAAAGCGGAAGGTTCATCTGGTGGCGGTTTAGTTAAAGTTATATTGAACGGTAATAGTGAAATAGAAAAAATAGATATTTCTGAAAAAATCTTTTCTGAGGATAAGACTATGTTAGAAGATTTAATTGTGGCTGCTCACAATGATGCAAAAAAAAATTTGAAAACTAAAACTACAGAGGAAATAACAAAAGCCACTGGAAATTTTGGCATTCCAGGTTTTAAGTGGCCATTCTAATCATGAATAATTTAACTGAAATAGAAGAGTTGATCAAAGTAATCTCGAAATTTCCTGGTCTTGGACCCAAATCAGCTAAAAGGATAATTTTAAGTTTGATAAATAATAAAGACGAAATCATGAAACCAACCATAACTGCTTTAGTAAATGCCTTTAAGAATATTTCTAGATGTAGTTTCTGTGGTTCTTTAAAGTCTAAAGATAGTGGCTGTAATAATTGTGAAAATATAAGTAAAAAATATTCAAAAATTTGCGTTGTTGAAAATATAGCTGATCAATGGAGTATTGAAAATACGAAAATTTTTAATGGATATTTTCATATATTAGGTGGGACGATATCGGCATCGTTGAACAAAGATCAAGATTTATTGATAAATTCATTAGTTAGTAGAGTCAAAAAAGAAAACATTGAAGAAGTAATTGTTGCAACAAGCGCTACAGTTGAGGGACAAACTACTGCTTTCTATATTGAAGATAAGTTGAAGGATACAAATGTAAAAATTACAAAACTTGCCCAGGGTTTACCAGTGGGCGGTGAGATAGAAAGTTTAGATGATGGTACTTTACATTCTGCTTTTAAAAATAGGACAACTATCTAGAGGAACTTAGATTTTTTTTTATAGATCTGTTCAAGTGTAACAAAGGTTCTGTATAACCTGATGACTGGTCCTTACCTTTAAAAACTAAATCACAAGCAGTTTTAAAAGCAATAGATTCATCAAAATTATCAGACATGTTTTTGTATTCAGGATCATTTTTGTTTTGATCATCTACGATTTTTGCCATCTTTTTTAATGTTTCTAACACCTGATTAGGAGTACATATATTATGGTGTAACCAATTAGCAATGTGCTGAGAAGAAATTCTTAAAGTTGCACGATCCTCCATGAGACCGATATTGTTTATGTCTGGAACTTTTGAACAACCTACACCACTATCTATCCATCTTACAACATAACCCAATATCCCTTGGCAATTATTTTCAAGTTCAGTTTTAATTTCATCCATTGACCAGTTTGGACCTCGAATAATTGGTAATTTCAAAAGATTGTCTAAGTCGAATTTTCTTTTATTAGATAGTTTTTTATGAACTTTGAAAACGTTCACTTTGTGATAATGAGTTGCGTGTAAAGTTGCTGCAGTAGGTGAAGGAGTCCAGGCACAATTCGCTCCAGAAGAAGGATGTCCTATTTTTTCGCTTAACATATCTGCCATTCTATCTGGTGCAGCCCACATTCCTTTTCCAATTTGTGCTTTACCAGAAAAACCACATTCTAATCCAACAACAACATTATTGTTCTCATATGCTTTAATCCAATCAGAATTTTTTATATCACCTTTTTTAATCACTGGACCCGACTCCATAGATGTATGTATCTCATCACCAGTTCGATCTAAAAACCCAGTATTAATAAAGACAACTCTTCTTTTTACGTTTCTAATGCACTCTTTTAAATTAGCACTTGTTCGTCTTTCTTCATCCATTATTCCAATTTTGATTGTATTCTTTTTCATTTTTAAAACATTTTCAACGTGAGTAAAAATTTCATCGGCAAATGCGACTTCATCTGGTCCGTGCATCTTTGGTTTAACAATATAAATTGAATTTTTTCTTGAGTTCCCTTTTTTAATAAAATCATGCAAACACGCTGCAGAAATTATAAAGGCGTCCATAATACCTTCAGGAACTTCTGATTTATCTGATAATAAAATTGAAGGGTTTTTCATTAGGTGCCCGACATTCCTGTTTAATAAAAGAGCTCTTCCATGTAATTTAAATTTTTTTCCATTTTGAGAAATGTAATTTCTATCTGAGTTTAAAACTCTTTTATATTTTTTTCCTAATTTTTCAAATTTTACCTGTAAATTTCCTTTCATTAGACCCAACCAGTTTCTATAGCCCAGTACTTTGTCACTTGCATCTACTGCAGCAACACTATCTTCATGATCTATGATTGTTGAGACAGCCGACTCTATTACTAGATCACTAAGCCCAATGGGATCGTTGTTTGCATGGAAAGCGTAAGGATTAATAATTAATTCTACATGAAGCCCATTATTAATAAGCAAAACACCTTTAAGACCTTTTTTATCTTGTCGATATCCCTTAAACTGCTTCTTATCTTTCAAAGATATAGTTTTTTTACCAATTTTTAAAGTTAATTTATGTTTTACAATTTTTAATTCACTAAGTTTTTTCCATGAGGCGTTTTTTAATGGAAAAATTTCATCTAAGAAATCTCTACAATAATTTATGACTTTTCCTCCACGGACAGGGTTATATCTGTTGTCAAGTTTTTCAGAGCCAATTGCATCTGTTCCATACAAAGCATCATATAAACTTCCCCATCTCGCATTTGCAGCATTTAAAGCGTACCTTGCATTTGAAATTGGAACTACTAGTTGGGGACCTGGTGTTTTTGATATTTCTTCATCAACATTTTCTGTTTGAATTTTGAAGTTTTTTCCCTCTTTTTTTAGATAGTTAATAGAATATAGAAACTTTTTATAAGCTACTAAATTGAACTCATTATCTTTGTTTTGTATATGCCAATCATTAATTTTTTTTTGAATACTTTCTCTTATATCAATCAACTTTTCATTCTTTGGTTTTAAAATATGTAAAGATTTTTCAAACCCACTCCAAAAATTTTTTGGCTTTATTTTTGTGCCCTTAAGAACCTCGTTGTTTACAAACTTTAATAGCTCTTTTGATACATAAAGACTTCCAACACTCGTGTATTCTTTTAAATTTTTAGTTTTCATAGTTAAAAATTATCTTAGAAATTAATAAATTAACATATATAATAATTACACACTAATAAAAGTAATCATTTTATTGCCATTTTTAAATATTAGTGGATATTTAATTATGAAAAATTATTTGAATTTTGAAAAAGATATAAAATCCTTGGAAAACGAGATTGAAAAACTTCAAGATCCATTTGCTAAAGATGGCATCACTCAAGTTGAAACTGGAAAATTGGCAAAACTTCAGAATGATTTAAGTTCTAAACTAAATGAAATTTATTCAAACCTTGATCCATGGCAAACAACAATGGTTGCTCGTCATGAGGACCGCCCTAAATCAAAATTTTTTATTGATAATCTTTTTGAGGATTTCTTTCCAATTCATGGTGATAGGTTATTTGGGGAGGATAAATCTTTGATTTCTGGGTTGGCGACTTTTCGAAATAAATCTGTAATGGTAATTGGACAAGAAAAAGGTGAGGACCTCGACTCTAGAATTGAAAGAAATTTTGGAATGATGAAACCAGAGGGATATCGAAAATCAATTAGACTGATGAAGTTAGCTGATAAATTTAACTTACCAATTATTTTATTTATAGATACTCCTGGCGCTTATCCTGGAGTTGGAGCAGAGGAGAGAGGTCAAGCTGAAGCAATAGCAAGATCGATAGAATGCTCAATGTCGATTGGTGTGCCTACAATTTCTATTATTATTGGTGAGGGAGGATCTGGTGGCGCAATAGCGCTAGCATCATCAAATAAAATTATAATGTTAGAGAATGCAATATATTCAGTAATCTCTCCAGAAGGGTGCGCATCTATTTTATGGAGAGATCCAACAAAAACTTTAGAGGCTGCAAAAGCAATGAAACTTACCTCTAAAGATCTTTTAAATTTAAAAATCATTGATGAAATAATTCCTGAACCAACGGGAGGAGCTCACAGAGATAAAAACCTTATTTTAGAAAATGTAAAAATGTCTATTGATAAAAATTTAAATGAGTTAAATAATCTTTCGAAAGCTGAAATAATATCTCGTAAAAAAGAAAAATTTTTAGAAATTGGCAGAGATAGAGGATTGACTGAGGGAGTTTCTATTTCTAATAAATTATCAATTAATCTAACAAATATTAATAAATTTAAAAAAGTTTTATTTAAATACAAATATTTTTTGATAGGGTCGATATTTGTTTTTGCAGCTTTATTTTTTCTTTCAAAATAATATCAAAATTTCTAAGTATTTTATCTTCTTTCATTCACTATTTTTAAGTTTAACAAAATCATTACTATATCTTGCCTAATCTTATTAAGCAGTGTTTCGAATGAATGGAATGCCTCCTTTTTGTACTCAACTAATGGATCCCTTTGACCATAAGACCTTAAACCTATAACTTGACGCAACTGCTCTAAATACTGAATATGATTTTTCCAATTTAAGTCAATTAATTGCAAAAAGATTTTCTTTTCTATTTCTTTTGAACTTTCCTCTCCTAAATAAGCGCTTCTTTCCTCTCTCTTTTTTTTAAAATTTGAATTTATAGAGCTCGATATTTCTTCGTTACTTAGACTTCTTAATTTCTCATTTAAATTTCCCACATTTTGACCAAAAAGCGTGTTAATTCTACTTACCTGTGCTTTATTTTCAAAAATTGTGGGAGATTTTTCTTTTTGTTTTATTAAATCTTCAATTTCATCTTTTAAAAAGTTGTCAATAGTTTCAAATATGTTTTGTTTTTCTAGGACCTCTTTTCTTTGACTAAATATTACATGTCTCTGGTCATTAAGTACATCGTCAAACTTTAATAAATTTTTTCTTATATCAAAGTTTCTAGCCTCAACTTTTTGTTGTGCTCTTTCTAAAGCTTTGTTGATCCAAGGATGATCAATACTTTCTCCATCTTTTAATCCTAGTTTTTCTAATATTTTATTAATAGACTCTGATCCAAAAATTCTCATTAAATCATCTTCCAAACTTACATAAAAAATTGAATTACCTTCATCACCCTGTCTCCCAGCTCTTCCTCTGGCCTGGTTATCAACTCTTCTAGACTCCATTCTTTCCGTACCAATAACAAAAAGGCCACCTAGAGACTTAATTTTTTCTTTATTCTCTTTTGAGTTATCTGAATCTTTCCCACCTAATTTTATATCTACACCTCTTCCTGAAATACTAGTTGTAATTATCACCGAATTTAATTTTCCTGCATTGGCAATAATCTCAGCCTCTTTTTCGTGATTTTTAGCGTTTAAAACTGTATGAGTAATTTTATTTTTTCTAAATAAATTTGAATAGATCTCTGATTTGTCTACACTGGATGTAAAAATAAGTAATGGTTGCCCTATTGAATTTAACATTTTTACTTTAGAAATAATTGCATCTTGTTTTTCTTTTTCTGTTCTAAAAATTTGATCGTTCCAATCTTTTCTAATCATCTCTTTATTTGTTGGTATAACAACAACATTAAGATTATAAATTTCATAAAATTCTTGACTTTCTGTAACAGCTGTACCAGTACAACCTGAAAGTTTTTTATATAATTTAAAATAATTTTGATAGGTAATCGATGCAAGCGTTTGGTTTTCCATTTGTACCTTCACGTTTTCTTTTGCCTCTAAAGCCTGATGTAGTCCATCACTGTATCTCCTACCTTCAAGAATTCTTCCCGTAAGTTCATCAACAATTTTGATCTTTCCATCTACTTTTACATAGTCTTTATCTTTTGAGAAAAGATAATTTGCTTTCAAGGCTTGATTTACATGATGCACAAGGTTTAAATTAGCCGGATCATAAAAATTATTATTTTTTAGTATTCCAATATCATTTAACAATTTTTCTATAGAGTCTATTCCTTCATTAGTTAAAGTGATATTTCTATCTTTTTCATCCAATTCGTAGTCAACTGGTTTTAATTTTGCAATTAGTTTATTTATGGCTTTATATTGATTACTTGTTTCGTCTGACTGTCCAGAAATAACCAAAGGAGTCCTAGCCTCATCTATTAGACAAGAATCGATTTCGTCTACAATAGCAAAACTATGTTCCCTTTGTACTAGTTTACTTGATGAATATTTCATATTATCTTTTAAATAATCGAAACCAAGTTCACTATTAGTTGCGTAAGTAATATCCTTGGAATAATTTTCTTTTCTCTCATCATCAGATTGATCATTGCTGATGTAGCCTGCGCTTACACCAAGAAAGTTATAAATTTTTGACATATTTTCACAATCTCTTTTTGCCAAATAATCATTTACAGTCACAACATGAACACCTTTTTCAGAAAGGGCATTTAAATAAGCTGCTAGTGCAATAGTGATTGTTTTTCCTTCCCCAGTTTTCATTTCTGCTATTTTACCTTGATGTAATGCAATTCCTCCTAACAACTGAACATCAAAGTGTCTTTCATTTCTTGATCTACGAGAGGCCTCTCTTACATAAGCAAAAGCATTTGGCAAAATCTCATCAAGGTTTTTTCCACTTTTTATTTTATTTTTTAGTTCATTTGTTTTATTTGGAAAATCACTATCTTTTATTTTAACCACTTCATTTTCGAGTGAATTAATTTTTTCTAGAATTTTTCTGAACTTAGCAAGCTCGATATCGTTGTTACTCTTAAATATTTTACTAATAAAGCTTAATGGATTTAGCATTTTTTTTTGATATATAATTAATTATTAATTGATTATATAGTTATAAATTAATTTTTTTAAATAGAATGCCTCTAAATTTAAGCAATTTTTTGTTATCCAAAAAGGAAAAGTCGAAAATGGCTGACTTCCAGGATTTAGACCATATTGATGGTGTTTCAGTATCTACGACTTCAGCCAATTTATATAATAATGACAGAGATGATTTAGTCCTTTTTTATTTTAGACATGGCGCTGAACATGCATCAGTTTATACCCAATCCCAAGTAGTTTCTGAAAATATTAAATGGAATAAAAAAATAAAAACAAAAAAAATTCGTGCTCTTTTAGTAAATACAAGAAATGCGAACACGCTTACAGGAAAAAAAGGGTATGAGGCTTTAGAGGAAATCTCAGAGGAAATATCAACAAATCTGACTAAGAAACAAAAAGAGGACGAGGAGCATCCAAAAAAAATTAGATCAAACGAAGTTTTATTTGGTTGCACTGGCACAATAGGCGAGGTCTTTCCAAAAGATAAAATTAAATCTTCCATAAAAAATTTAGTAGATAAAATTAAGTATACTCAAAATAAGTATTTATGGATAAAAGCTGCTATGGGAATTTTAACAACCGATTTAAAACCAAAACTTGCCATGGAAGAGTGTAATATTGGAAATACAAAAGTTAAAATTTATGGTCTTGCGAAGGGATCTGGAATGATTTTTCCAAATATGGGCACAACCTTAGCTTATATTTTTACTGACGCAGACCTTTCTTCAAATATATTAAAAAAGATTTTGAAAAAAAATATTCAAAATACTTTTAATGCGATTAGTTGTGATGGTGATACTAGCACAAATGATATGGTAACAATTTTTTCGACAGGAAAGGCAAAAAATAAATCTATTTATAATACAAATGATACAAAACTAAAAGATTTCGACTTAGCTCTAAATAATGTTTTATTAAACTTAGCAAAAAGAGTAGTGAGTGATGGTGAAGGTGCATCAAAGTTTATAAAGATTAATTCTCTTAAGTGTTCTAGTGAAAATGATGCAAAAAAAATATCATTTTCAATCGCTAACTCACCATTAGTTAAAACAGCTATTACAGGAGAGGATCCAAATTGGGGAAGAATATTAATGGCAGCGGGAAAAGCAGGTGTAGAATTTGAAATAGATCGAGTAAATTTATTTATTGGAGAGTATAAAATTTTAGACAAAGGACAGTTGAATAAAAATTATATCGAAAAGGATGTTGCAGACTATATGAAACAAGCTAATTTAGAAATCACAATTGAGATTAATAATGGTAACAAAAGTTTTAGCTGTTATACAATGGACTTCACTCAAAAGTACATATCTATCAATTCAGATTATAGAAGCTAAAGATTGAAAAAAAAAAAATTATTATTACTTACACTACATGATAAAATATAAGCTAATTTGTAAAGATTGTAATAACATGTTTGATAGTTGGTTTTCTAGTTCTAAGGAATATGAGAAATTAAAAAAGAGAAAATATTTGAATTGTCATTTTTGCGACTCTCGAAAAGTAGAAAAAACTTTGATGGCACCAAATGTATTAAACAGCTCAGATTTTAAGAGCAAAGATATAAATAAAATTAAAGAAATTAAGTCAAAGCTAAGAGAATTTAAAAAGTTCATAAAAGATAACTTTAAATACGTAGGAGAAAATTTTGCCCATGAGGCGAGGTCAATACATTATGACTCAAAAAAGAAAAATAAAGCCATCTATGGAAAAGCTTCACGAAAAGAAATAGAAGATCTTAAGCAAGAAGGTATTAAAGCCGAGGAGTTTCCTTGGATAAAGGATAAAGATAATTAAATTTTAGAAAACTGCGCAAGATAATTTACAGAACTATCTTTAGATACAATCCATTCATTTTTTAAAATATCAAACTTTACACCGATTAGGTCATTCAAGTTTAATGAACTGTTTTTACAAATATTGATTAAATGATCAGGTTTCACAAATTTGTTCCAATCATGAGTGCCTATTGGCAGCCATTTTAAGATGTACTCTGCACCTACTATCGCAAAGATATAAGACTTTAATGTTTTATTTAAAGTTGCAATAAACATTAAACCATTTTTTTTCAGAAGTTCTGAGCTTTTTGATAAAAAAAAATCTACATTATCTACATGTTCAACTATCTCCATATTTAGAACAACATCAAATTTCTCTTTAGCAACAAAATCCTCCGGAGACGAACAGTAATAACGAATATCTAATTTACTTTTTTTCAAATGCATTTTAGCAATTTTTATGTTTCTATCCGAAGCATCTATACCAGTAACTTTTGCCCCTAATCTTGAAAGAGGTTCGCTTAAGAGACCTCCGCCACATCCAATATCTAAAATATTTATATCTTTTAAAGGAAATTTTTCTGATTTATTTCCAAATTTTTTAGTAATTGTATCTTTAATATATCTTAGTCTGACTGGATTAAAATTATGCAATGGTTTAAACTTACCCTCTGGGTCCCACCACTCATCAGCTAATTTTGAAAATTTATCAATTTCCTTTTTATTAATAGTATCTTTTTTCATTGGTTGTTGACTTTACAATTAAGATGTATTTTATCTAAATATAAAAATTAAATATAAAATATCAATGAAAATAATTGTTTTAAAATTTGGTGGAACATCAGTTGGTACCTTAAATAAAATTGCAAAAATATCCAAAATAATCATTTCGTACATAAAAAAAAAATATAAAGTTATTGTTGTAACTTCTGCCATGAGTGGTGTTACAAATGAACTTATAAAAAAAGCAGAAAAAATTTCTAAATATTTTCCAAACTCTGAGAGAGATGTACTGTTATCTACTGGTGAACAAATGGCAAGTGCTTTAATAGCTGGAAAGTTGTGTGACCTAGGTTTTGACGCAAGATCTTGGATGTCATGGCAAATACCAATTATAACAAGAGGTAATTATAGTTCTGCAAGAATTCTAAAAATTGGTACAAATCAAATAAAAAAATATTTAAAAAAGGGAGGTACTCCAATAATAACTGGTTTCCAGGGTTTAAATAGAGAGAACAGAATTACCACTTTCGAAAGAGGAGGCAGTGATGCAAGTGCAATAATGTTAGCTAAGTTTTTTAAAGCCAAAAGATGTATAATTTATACAGATGTTGATGGGGTTTACACAACCGATCCAAATCTAACAAAAAAGGCAAAAAAAATTAAAGTATTATCCTATGAAGAGATGCTAGAAATGTCTTCGCTTGGCGCTAAAGTAATGCAACCAGCTTCAATTCAAGACGCAAAATTAAATAAAGTGAAAATTGACGTAAAATCATCATTTACAAATAAATCAGGCACACAAATAATTGGAAGGAAAAAAATTAAAGATATAAATATAATTAGGGGAGTATCTTTTACTAAAAATGATGCGAAAGTGAGTCTTCTTGGTGTAAAAGATAAACCAGGTGTAGCTGCAGCAATATTTGAGCCTCTGTATAAAAACTCTATCAATGTTGACATGGTAGTTCAGAATATTTCGTCTGATGGCAAAGAAACAGATTTAACTTTTACAATTAAGTCTGATGATCTTTTAAAAACTAAAAAACTTATTTCTAAAAATAATAAGATTAAATTTAGAAAACTTGTAGTAGATAAAAATGTTGCAAAAGTTTCTATTGTCGGGGTTGGAATGATTACCACTCCAGGAGTTACTTATCGAATGTTTCAGGCACTAGCAAATAAAAAAATAAATATTCTTGTTATTTCTACTTCTGAAATAAAAATATCTGTTTTAATTCAAAGCAAAAATTTAAAAAAATCAGTTGAATTATTACATAAAGAATTTAATTTAAATTGATGAGTTATAAAGAATTTAGAGACATTAAAAGAAAAAAAACAAAAGAGATAAGCGTTGGCAATGTAAAAATTGGTGGGGACAATCCAATTACAGTTCAGACAATGACAAATACGTTAACTACCGATGTTAAAGAAACTATAAAACAAATTAATGAATGCGCCGAGGAAGGTGCTGAGCTTGTTAGAGTTTCATGTCCTGATGAGGAATCAACAAATTCTCTGAAGGAAATAGTGAAAGAAAGTAATGTTCCTATAATTGCGGATATTCATTTTCATTACAAAAGAGCTCTAGAGGCGGCCAAAAGTGGTGCAAAGTGCTTGAGAATAAATCCAGGTAATATTGGTCAAAAAGAAAAAATTAGACAAGTAATAAAAGCTGCTAAAGATTATGATTGTGCATTAAGGATCGGGGTCAACGCCGGTTCTTTAGAAAAAGATATTTTAGAAAAATATAAAGGACCTTGCCCAGATGCTTTAGTAGAAAGTGCAATAAGAAATATTCAGATTATAGAGGATGAGGATTTTTTTAACTTTAAAGTTAGTGTTAAATCATCAGATGTATTTTTGTCAGTAGCATCATACAAACTCCTCTCAACCAAAATGGATTACCCTTTACATTTAGGAGTCACTGAGTCAGGAAGTTTTCTGCCAGGAAGTGTAAAAACCTCAATAGGTCTGGGCTCACTTTTGATGGAAGGAATTGGTGATACAATTAGGGTATCTTTATCTGATGATCCAATTCAAGAAGTCAAAATTGGTAATGAAATTTTAAAATCGTTAAATTTAAAAAATCGAGGAGTAAAAATTATTTCATGCCCCTCTTGTGCACGTCAAGGTTTTGAAGTAATTGAAGTGGTAAAAAAACTAGAGGAAAAATTATCTCATATTAAGACACCCTTAACTTTATCCATAATTGGATGTGTTGTTAATGGCCCAGGTGAAGCGGCTTCAACTGATATCGGTATTACGGGTGGAGGTAAGGACAGCAACATGTTGTATTTGAATGGAATTCAAAATGAAAAATTGAAAAACGATGAAATAATTTCCAAGGTTGTAGAATTGGTTGAAAAAAAAGAAAAAGACATAAAAAATAAAATCTAATGATACCAGTTGATAAGATTAGGGAGATAATTAAAAAACATGAGATACTTGAAAAAGAACTATCCTCAGGATTAACTGAAAAAAGACTATTTGCGTCAAAATCAAAAGAATATTCAGAGTTAAATGCAATTATTAATCATGCAAAAGACTATATTAAGTTTGATGAAACTAGAGATGGTTTAAAAAAGATTATTAGTGACGAAAATAATGATAAAGAAATTATTGAGTTGGCCAAAATTGAACTTAACGATCTTCAAACTCAAAAAGACAAAAATGAAAGTAAGTTGAAATTATTTTTGTTACCAAAGGATGAAGCAGATACAAAAAATGCAATAATAGAAATTCGCGCAGGAACAGGCGGATTAGAGGCAAGTTTATTTGCATCAGATCTTTTTAAAATGTACGAAAAAGTAAGCCAAAAAAAGAAATGGTCTTTAGAAATTATTAGTATTTCTAAAAGTGATGCAGGTGGACTTAAAGAGGTTATAGCTTCAATAAAGGGAAGAAATATTTATTCCTCATTAAAATATGAGAGTGGAGTACATAGAGTGCAACGAGTTCCAGATACCGAAACACAAGGCAGAGTTCATACATCAGCAGCAACAGTTGCAGTTTTGCCAGAAGCAGAGGAGGTTGATATAAAGATTGAAGAAAAGGATATCAGAATTGATGTTTTTAGAAGTAGTGGCCCTGGTGGACAAAGTGTCAATACAACAGATTCAGCTGTAAGAATTACTCATATACCAACAGGAATTGTTGTTAGCCAACAAGACGAAAAATCTCAAATTCGAAATAAAGAAAAAGGACTTAAAATTTTAAGATCAAGAATATATGAGTTTGAAAGAAATAAAAGAGATCAAGAAAGAGCAAAGGACCGAAAAAGTAAAATTGGATCAGGTGATAGATCTGAGAGAATAAGAACATACAATTTTCCTCAAGGAAGAGTAACTGATCATAGAATCAATTTAACTTTGCATAAACTAGAGGAGTTTATGGAAGGAGAAATTTTCGATGAAATGATTGATAATTTAAGCTTACAAGCTCAAGAAGAAGAATTAAAAAAAATATCATGAAAATTTTAGATAATTTAAATGATGGTTATAAAATACTTAAAGAAAACAATATATCTTCCTATAAAATTGATTGTGAAATTTTGATGTCAATAACCCTCAACATACCGAGAGAAGAGGTCCTTCTGAATTTAGCAAAAAATTTAAAAAAAGAAGAGAGAGAAAAATATTTTGATCTTATTAATAGACGTAAAAAAAATGAGCCAATTGCTTATATAACAAAAAACAAAAGCTTTTGGAGAGATATTTTTATAACAAATAAGAATGTTCTTATACCGCGTCCAGACTCAGAACATTTGGTAGAACAGACACTGAGATTTATTAAAAAAGATCAGGCTAAAAGAATTCTTGATGTTGGGGTAGGCTCAGGATGCTTATCAATATCTATTCTAAAAGAAAGACCATATTGCAAATGTGATGCAATAGACTCATCTAAAAATGCTATAAAATTGGCTAAAACTAATGCAAATTTACATCAAATAATAGATAGAATTAAATTTTATAAAAGAGATGTTGACAATTTTTATAACGATAAATATGATTTAATAATAAGTAATCCTCCATATATTAATAGACACAAAATAAAATATTTGGGTGCAGTTAATTATGAACCAAAAATTGCATTAGACGGCGGATTAGACGGTTTAGAAATAATAAGAAAAGTTATTTCAAAATCAAAACAATTATTAAAAATTAATGGTAAACTTATCCTTGAAATTGGATATGATCAGAAATACAAAGTGACTAATTTCTTAAAAGAAAAAAGTTTTTTTATTAATAAAATTATCAAAGACTATGGAAATAACACTAGATGTATAGTATCTACAAAAATAAATTAAAAAAAAATAAATGAGACAATTTAAAAGCAATTTAAAAAGAAACAGAGGTAGAAATCACTCTGATAGATCATTTAAAAGAAGCCAAGATATAGATAAATTAAATGGTAATTTTGCAAATAATGATAATT
The DNA here is from genome assembly GCA_902624345.1 of uncultured Pelagibacteraceae bacterium. Lineage (GTDB taxonomy): Bacteria > Pseudomonadota > Alphaproteobacteria > Pelagibacterales > Pelagibacteraceae > Pelagibacter. Next base: position 56,569 of record CACNXI010000002.1, read on the forward strand.
CTTTCAGAAGAAAGATTAATAGGAACAATGGAAATGTTCAAAAATTAATTTCTAAATATAATGACTTAGCTAGAGAAGCTTTATCAAACGGAGACAAAATATTATCGGAAAATTATTTCCAATACGCTGACCATTTTTTAAGAATTTCATTAGAGCAAAAAGAAAAAGACGTTTCCTAAAAATTATTAATTTATTTTTATAATTAAATCAGACTTAAGCACATCTGTTTTTATTCTAACAATCTCAAAATCCTCTCTTACTGGTCCTTTAAGAGATTTTCCTGGTGGCAACTTTAATGTTTGTGAATTTATTTTTTTTCCATTCTCAATTACCTCGTAATGTAAATGTGGCCCTGTTGACATTCCAGTTGAACCAACATAACCAATAATTTGTCCTTGCTTTACTCTAGACCCCGGAACTGCAAGATTTGAAAATTTAGACATGTGTGCATAAATAGTTTGATAAGTTGTGTTGTGTTTTATCTTTACGCAATTACCGCCGCCACCACACCATCCAGCTTTTAAAATAATACCATCACCCGATGCCATGATAGGTGTCCCTAATGGTGCAGCGAAATCAGTACCCCGATGCATTTTATTAAAACCAAGAATAGGATGTTTTCGCATCCCAAATGGAGAAGATAGTCTAGCTCCATTTATTGGAGTTTTCATCAAAGCTTTTTTAATACTTTTTCCATTTTCATCATAGTGTCCAAAAAATTTTTTATCTGGGTAAAAATATAATTGATTAGTTTGTCCTCTCAAAACTAAGTTAGCGTAAATTATTTCTCCAGTACTAAAAACTTCATTATTTTCATCTATAAATGTCTCATAGATTATTTGATAAGAATCATTCTTTCTTATATCTCTCTGGAAATCGACTTGAAAACCATAGAGTCTTGCAAATTCTATTATAACATTAGGACTTATTTTCTGTTTTGTAGCTGATTTATAAAGACTTGACCTAATAACACCTTCTTTCAAAACAAGTCTTTTTGTAAGGTTAGTTACAATTTCTTCTTTTTTAAGTTGATCTGTTTCTAAATTCTTTACTATTTGTATTTTTCTAGTTTTAGAAATAGGTATTAAAAGACTTAAAATTTTTTTATTATTCTTGTCGGTATTATCTAGCACAATGTTTAAAGTTTGCTTAGATCTAATTTTGCTTGTTTCACTTTTGCTTAAAATTGAAAATATTTTCTTTATCTCTTCATCTTTCACTGAAAATTCTTTTAAGATGCTTTTAAGTGTTTGCCCGCTTTTGACAGAATAATCTATTTGCTCATATCTAGGAGTTAAATTAAAAAAAATGTGATTTATTGTTTTTTTAAAATAGGTATTCCTTAAAACTTTTATATATTCGTTATTTACTTTTTTGCTTTGAGAGTTATAAACTTGAATTATAAGTGTCGAAATTACAAGCAAGAGTATTAGAAGAAACACCTCAGTATTCTTTTTTACAAATGATGTAACCTTGAGTTGAATTAATTTCATGAGATTTCTATAATTTATTGTTTTTAAAAAAACCAGCTCAAAAAAGTTACGTTTTTATTGATTTTTTTAACCTTTTTTCTTTTATAATCCCTTGATTTACTAACGATTTGTACTATAAGCAGTCTCTCCAAACAATGAAAATTGTTATTTATTAGGGTTAAACCTAATTAGCTATTTAAAAAGTAAGATTTTAAGAAGAGAAGTGTGGACGGTTAAGGTTACCAAAATTTGTCGTACACACTTCAACATTATATAAATTTATTCTTAGATTTATATAGAAGCTAGTGTGCGCCGTTTTTAAACTTGAGAGTTTGATCATGGCTCAGAACGTACGCTGGCGGCACGCCTAATACATGCAAGTCGAACGAAGTAGCAATACTTAGTGGCAGACGGGTGAGTAACATGTAGGTATCTTCCCATTGGTGAGGAATAACACGAGGAAACTTGTGCTAATACCTCATAAGTCTTTACGGAGAAAGCTTTATGCGCCGATGGATGAGCCTGCACTTGATTAGTTTGTTGGTAGGGTAATGGCCTACCAAGACAATGATCAATAGCTGATTTGAGAGGATGATCAGCCACATTGGGACTGAGACACGGCCCAAACTCCTACGGGAGGCAGCAGTAGGGAATCTTGCACAATGGGGGAAACCCTGATGCAGCGATGCCGCGTGAGTGAAGAAGGCCTTTGGGTTGTAAAGCTCTTTCGTCGGGGAAGAAAATGACTGTACCCGAATAAGAAGGTCCGGCTAACTTCGTGCCAGCAGCCGCGGTAATACGAAGGGACCTAGCGTAGTTCGGAATTACTGGGCTTAAAGAGTTCGTAGGTGGTTAAAAAAGTTGGTGGTGAAATCCCAGAGCTTAACTCTGGAACTGCCATCAAAACTTTTTAGCTAGAGTATGATAGAGGAAAGCAGAATTTCTAGTGTAGAGGTGAAATTCGTAGATATTAGAAAGAATACCAATTGCGAAGGCAGCTTTCTGGATCATTACTGACACTGAGGAACGAAAGCATGGGTAGCGAAGAGGATTAGATACCCTCGTAGTCCATGCCGTAAACGATGTGTGTTAGACGTTGGAAATTTATTTTCTGTGTCGCAGCGAAAGCAATAAACACACCGCCTGGGGAGTACGACCGCAAGGTTAAAACTCAAATGAATTGACGGGGACCCGCACAAGTAGTGGAGCATGTGGTTTAATTCGAAGATACGCGCAGAACCTTACCAACACTTGACATGTTCGTCGCGACTTTAAGAGATTAAAGTTTTCGGTTCGGCCGGACGAAACACAGGTGCTGCATGGCTGTCGTCAGCTCGTGTCGTGAGATGTTGGGTTAAGTCCCGCAACGAGCGCAACCCTCACTTTTAGTTGCCATCATTTAGTTGGGCACTCTGAAAGAACTGCCAGTGATAAGCTGGAGGAAGGTGGGGATGACGTCAAGTCCTCATGGCCCTTACGTGTTGGGCTACACACGTGCTACAATGGCATTTACAATAGGAAGCAAGACGGCGACGTTTAGCAAATCCTAAAAAAATGCCTCAGTTCGGATTGTACTCTGCAACTCGAGTACATGAAGCTGGAATTACTAGTAATCGCGGATCAGCGCGCCGCGGTGAATACGTTCCCGGGTCTTGTACACACCGCCCGTCACACCATGGGAGTTGGTTCTACCTTAAGGCAAAGTTTAATACCTTTGACCACGGTATAGTCAGCGACTGGGGTGAAGTCGTAACAAGGTAGCCGTAGGGGAACCTGCGGCTGGATTACCTCCTTTCTAAGGATGAATGAAATTTTTACAATTTTATTCTAAATATTTAACAGGTTAATGTTGACCGTCCGCACTTCTCTTTTTAATTTTTGTGTTTCTCTTAAAAACAATGAGGGCCGGTAGCTCAGTTGGTTAGAGCACACCCTTGATAAGGGTGGGGTCGATAGTTCGAGTCTATCTCGGCCCACCAATTTATCTGGGGGATTAGCTCAGCTGGGAGAGCGCCTGATTTGCATTCAGGAGGTCAGCGGTTCGATCCCGCTATCCTCCACCATGAGAAGCCTAGTTATTTTAAAAGTAAATATTTTAATTATTATCAATATCTATATCCGATTGTCCGAATTGATGGACAATCAAGAATGTTCGAACAAATGAACATTCAAACAAAAATTTGATTCAAACACAGAATTTTTTTCTGTGCATAAATCAAGCGTTTAAGGGCGTGTGGCGGATGCCTAGGCACTAAAAGACGACGAAGGACGTGGTATACTGCGATAAGTTTCGGGGAGCTGTATGCAAGTTTTGATCCGAAAATATCCGAATGGGGAAACCCTACACTTTATGTGTAACTTCAAATTGAATTCATAGATTTGAAGAGAGAACCTGGAGAACTGAAACATCTAAGTAACCAGAGGAAAAGAAATCAATTGAGATTCCGTTAGTAGTGGCGAGCGAAAACGGAACAGGCCTGTAGTTTATTTGAGAAAATTTGAATAGTATGGAAATGCTAACCAAAGAGGGTGATAGTCCCGTAGAAGTAATGCTTAAATGAACTCTTGAGTAAAGCGGGACACGTGAAATCTTGCTCGAATATAGGGGGACCACCCTCTAAGCCTAAATACTCTTTAGTGACCGATAGTGAACAAGTACCGTGAGGGAAAGGTGAAAAGAACCCCTATTAGGGGAGTGAAATAGAACCTGAAACCGCATGCCTACAATCAGTCGAAGCTCTTTTTAGAGTGACGGCGTACCTTTTGTATAATGGGTCAGTGACTTAATTTATTAAGCAAGCTTAAGCCATCTAGGTGTAGGCGCAGCGAAAGCAAGTCTTAACAGGGCGACAAGTTTAATGAATTAGACCCGAAAACGAATGAGCTTACCATGAGCAGGTTGAATGCAAGGTAACACTTGCTGGAGGACCGAACCAGTTGACGTTGAAAAGTCTTTGGATGACTTGTGGTAAGGGGTGAAAGGCCAACCAAATTCGTAGATAGCTGGTTTTCCGCGAAAACTATTTAGGTAGTGCGATGAGTAAATATGCGTTTAGAGGTAGAGCACTAAATGGGCTAGGGGGAAGAGATTCTTACCAAACCTAATAAAACTCCGAATGCTAAACGTAGTTCCTCATCAGACAGACTGTGGGTGCTAAGGTCCATGGTCGAGAGGGAAAGAGCCCAGACCACCAGATAAGGTCCCAAAATTATGATTAAGTGTGAAAGGATGTGGAAATTCCTTAACAGCCGGGAGGTTGGCTTAGAAGCAGCCATCCTTTAAAGATAGCGTAACAGCTCACCGGTCTAATAGAGTTTCTGCGCCTAAGATGTAACGGGGCTAAAATCATATACCGAATCTGTGGGTTTATAAAATTTTCGAATTTTATAAGCGGTAGCGGAACGTTCTGTAAGCCTGTAAAGGAATACCCGTGAGGGATTCTGGAGGTATCAGAAGTGCGAATGCTGACATAAGTAACGATAAATAAAGTGAAAAACTTTATCGCCGAAAATCCAAGGGTTTCTGCGCAAGGTTAATCCGCGCAGAGTTAGTCGGCCCCTAAGGCGAGGGCGAAAGCCGTAGTCGATGGAAATAAGGTTAATATTCCTTAACCTGATGGTAGTGACGGATTTTGTAAGTTGTGAGTTCTTAATGGATTGAACTTGCTGTGAAAAAGTCCCAGGAAATAGCTCCATCATAAGACCGTACCCTAAACCGACACAGGTGGATTAATAGAGTATATTTAGGCGCTTGAGAGAATGATGTTGAAGGAACTCGGCAAAATGCTTCTGTAACTTCGGAATAAAGAAGACCTTTTTTAGGGCAACCTATTTAAGGTGGCACAAGCCAGGGAGAAGCGACTGTTTATCAAAAACACAGGGCTCTGCTAACACGTAAGTGGATGTATAGGGTCTGACGCCTGCCCGGTGCTGGAAGGTTAATGCGATGGGTGCAAGCTCATTTCTGAAGCCCCAGTAAACGGCGGCCGTAACTATAACGGTCCTAAGGTAGCGAAATTCCTTGTCGGGTAAGTTCCGACCTGCATGAATGGCGTAACGATTTCTCCGCTGTCTCCAACATCAACTCAGTGAAATTGAATTCTCCGTGAAGATGCGGAGTTCGCGTAGTTAGACGGAAAGACCCCGTGCACCTTTACTGCAACTTTACATTGGTGTTAGGAAAAACATATTTAGCATAGGAGGGAGACATTGAAGCAAAAGCGTCAGCTTTTGTGGAGTCGCCAGTGAAATACCTCTTTTGTTTTTCTTGATATCTAACTGATTGCCGTTATCCGGCATCAAGACATTGTATGGTGGGTAGTTTGACTGGGGCGGTCGCCTCCCAAATAGTAACGGAGGCGTGCGAAGGTAAGCTCAGAACGGTCAGAAATCGTTCGTGGAGTGCAATGGCATAAGCTTGCCTGACTGTGAGACTGACAAGTCGAGCAGAGTCGAAAGACGGTCATAGTGATCCGGTGGTTCTGAGTGGAAGGGCCATCGCTCAACGGATAAAAGGTACGCCGGGGATAACAGGCTGATACTGCCCAAGAGCTCATATCGACGGCAGTGTTTGGCACCTCGATGTCGGCTCATCACATCCTGGGGCTGGAGCAGGTCCCAAGGGTTTGGCTGTTCGCCAATTAAAGTGGTACGTGAGCTGGGTTCAGAACGTCGTGAGACAGTTCGGTCCCTATCTGCTATGCGTGTAGAAGAATTGAGAGGAGCTGTCCCTAGTACGAGAGGACCGGGATGGACGTACCACTGGTGGACCGGTTGTAGCGCCAGCTGCAGTGCCGGGTAGCTAAGTACGGACGAGATAACTGCTGAAAGCATCTAAGCGGGAAACTCACCTCAAAACTAGTTCTTCCAATAGAGCCGTGGTAGACCACCACGTTGATAGGCTGGGTGTGGAAGTGCGGCAACGCATGTAGCTGACCAGTACTAATAGCTCAATCGGCTTGATTTATGCACTGAAAAAAATTTATTTTTTGATGATTAGATAATTTGATAATATTAAACCATCTAGATTGGTTTCTTTAAAAACTCTGATTGCATCACTTGAATTATTTACTATTGGATATCCGTGTAAGTTAAATGAGGTGTTCAGCAAACCATAAATTCCTGTTTTTTTTCCAAAATGTGAAATTAAAGAATAGTAAAAGGGATTGTCTTTTTTAATTAGAATTTGTGGTCTACATGTTTTATCATATGGATGTATTGCAGCTGATAATAAGCTTTTACCCAAATTTTTAGTTTCTAAGCAATTAGTCATATATTTATAGTATTCTAATGGTTGATCTAGTTGAAAATATTTTGAAGCATACTTATCAATTACTGAAGCTGCAAAAGGCATCCAAAAATCTCTGTTTTTAATTTTTTCGTTTATTATATCCCTATTACTAAAATTTTTAGGGTTACAAAAGATCGACCTATTACCTAATGCTCTTGCTCCAAACTCAGCTTTACCTGAAGCTCTTGCAATAATTTTATTTGAGATCAACATTTTAGATATTGATGGTATAATATTTCTATACTGAATTTGAAATTTCTTATTTAATTGGAATTTTTTAATGTTCTCTAAAGCTTCTTGATCATTTATTTCGTAACCAAGATACGCATTCTCAAGTTTATTTGGACATAGTTTGGTTTTTTTTTGATAAGAATAATAACATGCACCTATTGCGTGAGCTGTATCATCAGGTACTGGAGGGATATAAAAATTTTTGGTAATTTTTTTTTGCGTGAACATCATATTTGCCTTAACGTTCATCGCAACTCCGCCTGAGTAACACAAGTTTTTTAATTTAGTTTTTCTAACACAGTCTCCTAAAACAGTTAACACCATTGTTTCTGCGTATCTTTGTAGTGCGCCCGCTATAGAGTCAAATCTATGTTTTTTGACGATTTCATATACAGAAAAATACAAATCTTTGATTTTTTTTTTTGTGAATTTTAATTTATGAAATTTCTGAATTTTCAAAAATTGATTATAAACTTCTTCAGTATAATAAGTTTTTGCGTAAGGAGCTAAGCCCATTACTTTATACTCATGTTGTGAAGGCTTCATTCTTAGAATTAGTGTTATATATCTATACAATCTAGCAATAACACTTTTATTAGATGACAATATTTTATTAATTTTTATTGTCGAATTTTTACGTTTATACGTATAACAAGTAAAATTTTGATTATCTCCATAGGCATCTAAAGTTATTACAGTTGAATCTTTTAGGTTTAAAGGACCAGAAAAATAAGCATATAAGCTATGGCAATAATGGTGGTCTACAAATTCTATTTTTTCTTTATCTATCCCAAGATGCTTCTTAATCACTTCACATCTAATTTCTTGACCCAAGTTTCTGTTCTCATAATTTGAGACATGATCAGAGTTTTTGATTTTTTTTAAATATTTTTTCCAGAATATTTTTCCTGGATATTGGTTGAAGTCAATTTTGCTCTTAAAAACATCAAGTATATTAACCTTTTTTTTTTTAAAAATTTTAGGAAACCAAATTTTATTTTGTTCATCAACAAAATCTTTTACATTGAATTGTGTATATCTCCTAATCAACATCCATGATGGAGACCACATCTTTGACACAAAGCAAATTTTATCTATCTCATTTTTTTTGAGCTTGTATTTTTTAATGATATAATCAATCGATTTCTTAGGATATCTTTCGTCATTTTTAAGTCTTGAAAATCTTTCTTCACTAACTGCTTCAATAATTTTTCCATTAATTAATAAAGCTACAGAAGAGTTTTGTTCCCAATTTATTCCAATTATTATATTCATTTTATTAATCCAATAATCGTTTATTTAACAGAGCGCTTGATAATTTAATATCCTTCTTATCATGAATATCTATTAAACCATGAAAAGATTTATATTTTTCTATTTTTACCCTTTTTCCTATTCTAAGCCCCTTCTTTATTAAATAATATCGAGATGCAAGAGCGACTCCGGAATCCTCTCTAATAACAGGATCTCGGACCTGTCTCGGCAAATAAGAAAAATTATTTTTTTTATTTAACTTAACAAATGAATTATTTTTTTTTTGCCAAAAATTTTTGTGATAAATATATCCAGCAAAACTACTATCTAAATTTGAGTCATCCAAAAGATTTTTTATACATCTATCAAGTATATGTTTTGGCCTAAAGGGTTCTGTTATTTGCAGATATGCAAATGTATTAAATTTACCAATTTTTTTTTCAAAAAATTTAAGAGCATGAAGTATTGCAGGTTCAGATCTTGACATATCTTCCGAATATTTTTTCGGTCTAGGATAAATACAAATGCATTTATATTTTTTAACTAATTGATTTACCTTATAGTCATCAGTTGATACGATAATATGAGTAATAAGTTTACTTTTTAGTGCGTACTCAATAGTATAAGAAATTAATGGTTTGCCATTAAGCTCATAAGTATTTTTATTTTTTAAACTTTTGGATCCTTTCCTAGCTAAAATTACACATGGTATTATTTTTTTTTTCATTATATTTTTTTCAAATATATAAATGCTTAGTGTTATTATTAACTAATAATTTTGATCTTAGTATTGATGGAATTAATACTGTTCCTTGTGGCCATTTTAGAATTCTAATCCATGGTTTTTGACTTCTTTC
>CACNXI010000003.1 GCA_902624345.1 uncultured Pelagibacteraceae bacterium
AAGGCGACTTTAATAAGTTTACTCGGGTATAAAAATGCTGTTAAATATTCTTCTTATTTAAAAAATAGAATAATTTCTTCTTTAAGTAAGTATAAAAGTAAAGATTTGATTGAAACTGTAGAGTTTGTGGTAAATAGAAAAAAATGACAAAATATAAGTTTTTAGATAATGTAAATTTTCCATCGGATATAAAAAATTTAAAATCCTCAGAATTGATTACCCTGTCAAAGGAGTTAAGAGAGGAATTGATAGAGGCTGTTTCATTTACAGGTGGTCATTTAGGTGCAGGTTTAGGAGTTGTTGAGTTGACTGTAGCCTTACACCATGTTTTTGATACACCTAATGATAAAATAGTTTGGGACGTCGGCCACCAATCATATCCTCATAAAATTTTAACAGGTCGTAAAAATAGAATCAAAACACTGAGACAAGGAAATGGACTATCTGGTTTCACAAAAAGATCTGAAAGTGAATATGATCCATTTGGTGCAGCACATAGCTCAACATCAATTTCTGCAGCTTTAGGTATTGCTACTGCAAATAAACTTTCAAAAAAATCAGAAAATGTTGTTGCTGTTATTGGCGATGGAGCGATCAGTGCTGGAATGGCTTATGAGGCTATGAACAATGCGGGCATATCAAAAACTAAAATGATAGTAATTTTAAATGATAACGACATGTCAATTGCGGAACCTGTGGGTGCAATGAGAAGTTATTTAGCAAAATTATTGACTGGGAAAATATATTTTAGTCTAAGAGAGACTTTTAAATTAATTATTTCTGCCTTTTCCAAAAGATTTTCAAAAAAAGCTGGAAAAGCAGAAGATTTTCTGAGGTCAGCAGTAACAGGCGGAACACTTTTTAATTCACTAGGTTTTTATTATGTTGGACCAATAGATGGACATGATATTGATACTCTTGTCTCAGTTTTAAAAAATGCAAAGGATACTAACTTTGACGGTCCAATAATGATACATATTAAAACTGAAAAAGGAAAAGGTTATCAATTTGCAGAAAATTCAAAAGACAAATATCATGGTGTTTCGAAGTTTAATATAAAAACTGGTGTACAAGAAAAATCAAGTTCTAAAATTCCATCATATACAAGTGTTTTTGCCAATACGTTAATTAAACACGCTGAGAGAGATAGTAAAATAATTGGTATCACTGCTGCGATGCCATCTGGTACTGGAATGGATTTATTTGCAAAAAAATTTCCAAATAGAATGTTTGATGTTGGTATTGCGGAACAACATGCAGTGACATTTTCTGCTGGTTTAGCTACAGAAGGATTCAAGCCTTATGCAGCAATTTACTCTACCTTTTTACAAAGAGCCTATGATCAGGTTGTTCACGATGTTGCAATTCAAAGTTTACCTGTCAGATTCGCTATAGACCGCGCAGGTCTTGTTGGTGCGGACGGTCCTACACATGCCGGATCTTTTGATATTACCTACTTATCAACCTTACCTAATTTTGTAGTTATGGCTCCAAGCGATGAGTCAGAATTAGTTAAAATGATTAATACCTCAGTTGACATTAATGATAAACCGTCAGCTTTTAGGTACCCTCGTGGAACTGGTATTGGTATTAAACTTCCCGAAATTAATGAAAGAATTGAAATTGGAAAAGGCAGGGTCATTAAAGAAGGTAAAGAAATTGCTTTAATTAATTTTGGTGCCCGTTTGCAAGAATGCCAAAAAGCTTTAAACAATCTTGAAAAAAAAGGTTTAAATCTTACCTTAATTGACGCAAGATTTTGTAAACCATTAGATGAAAATTTAATGTGGAATACAGCAAAGAATCATGAAGTTGTTATTTCAATTGAAGAAGGTTCAATTGGAGGTTTTGGATCTCATTTAAGTAAATTTTTATCAGAAAAAGGCTTATTAGAAAAAATTAAATTTAGGTCGATGACTTTTCCTGACAAGTTTATTGATCAAGATAAACCTGATCTAATGTATCAGATTGCTGGCTTGGATAGCAAAGCTATCGAGGAAAAAGTTTATGAGGTTTTAGATTCTAAAATTGTTGTTCAGAAAAAAAACTAAGACTCACACTGGGCTTTGTGCATCAAAAAATGATCCAATAAAACACAATGCATCATCGCTTCACCTATTGGGACAGCTCTAATTCCAACACAAGGATCATGTCGACCTCGTACTGATATATTTGTATTTTTCCCAAATTTATCAATAGTTTTTCTTGAGTTAAGAATTGAAGATGTCGGTTTTACTGCGAAAGATACTTTTATTTGTTGACCACTTGAAATACCACCAAGAATTCCACCCGCATTGTTAGATTTGAAAACTGTTTTATTCCCTTTTTGTCTTATCTCATCAGAATTCTGTTCACCAGTTAATTGCGCAACATCCATTCCAGTTCCGATGTTGACACCTTTTACAGCATTGATACTCATCATAGCTGAAGCTAAATCCATATCTAATTTTGAGTAAATAGGCGCGCCTAGTCCAGATGGCACTCCATTGGCTCTTAATTCTATGACTGCACCACAAGATGAGCCAGACTTTCGAATTGCCAATAAATATTTTTCCCATAATTTTAAAACTTTTTTGTCAGGACAGAAAAATGGATTTTTTTCTATAAATTTATTGTTCCATGCAGATACATCACACCCCAAAATTCCAAGTTGGATAACCGCACCTTTAACGTAATATTTTTTCCCAATTTTTTTTTCTAAAACTTTTTTTGCAATTGCACCCGCGGCTACTCTAGCTGCAGTCTCTCTCGCTGATTGCCTACCACCTCCTCTGAAGTCTCTTATGCCGTATTTTTTAAAGTAAGTTAGATCAGCGTGTCCAGGACGAAATTTATTTTTGATAGTCTCATAGTCTCTTGATTTCATATCCTTATTGTAAATAATCATTAATATTGGTGTACCAGTTGTCTCACCATTAAATACTCCTGACAAGATTTCAACTTTATCATCTTCTTTTCTTTGAGTAGTAAATTTAGATTGTCCAGGTTTTCTTTTATTTAGTTCTTTTTGTATGTCTTTTTCAGATATTTTTATTCTCGGGGGACATCCATCAACCACACATCCAATAGCTGGTCCATGAGATTCACCCCAAGTAGTGAAACGAAATAACTTTCCAAATGTATTAAATGACATTATTCTATTATATAAATTATTTTGTTAAAATTATGAATGAAAAAAATTCACTTGGACTAGATATTTGTTTTAAAGATGAGGATAACCCAGTAAATCTCTTCAAAGAATGGTTTAAAAAGGCTGAAACCACCGAACCTAATGATCCAAATGCATTATCATTAGCAACAGCTGACAAAAGCGGGAGACCTAAAGTGAGAATGGTTCTCTTAAAAGGCTTTAGCGATGATGGTTTTACTTTTTACACAAACTTCAATAGTTCTAAAGGCAAGGATCTTAAAGAAAACCCTAAGGCATCAATGTGTTTTCATTGGAAAAGTCTTTTAAGACAAATTAGGATTTACGGTAATGTTGTTCAAGTTTCTGACAAAGAAGCTGATGAATATTATAATTCAAGAGCATATGGGAGCAGAATAGGAGCGTGGGCCTCAAATCAAAGTGAAGTTTTAGAAAGCAGAAAGTCACTTGATGAATCAATTGAAAAATTCAAAAAAAAGTTTCGTGATGAGAACAAAGTTCCAAGACCACCTAATTGGTCTGGATGGAGATTGGTACCTGAAGAAATTGAGTTTTGGCGCGATGGAGATAATAGAATTCATGAAAGATTGAAATACGTTAAGAATAATGGAAAAGGCTGGAAAAGATTTTTATTAAATCCTTAAAAAGATCTTTCAATACTAAAAGATGTCAAATTTTTTAGAATATTTTTTTGCTCAGAACTTTCAAAGACATTTAAAGAGCTAGATGCTAAAGAAATAAAATGGTCAGCTTTTTTGTAACATTGTTTAATAACGTCATATTTTTTTATGATATCTAATGTGTATTTTAGGTCGTTTTCAGTTCTTTCTTTTTTGGAAAAAAATTCTTTAAGCATATCTCTCTCACTTTTTTTACATTGCTGATTCAATATAATTATAGGCAAAGTGATTTTACCCTCATAAAAATCTTTTCCAATTGTTTTTCCAAATTTTTTCAGATCAGAATTATAATCTAGTGTATCGTCAGCTATCTGAAAAGTTACTCCAAGATTTTTTCCATAAGAAGATAATGCTTCTTTTGCCTTTTCATCTTTATTACCCAATATCGCTCCAACCTTGCATGCAGCAGAAAATAGCGCTGCAGTTTTGGAGGTGATAATCTTTAAGTATGTCTCTTCGACTGTATCTATTTCTGATTTGTGTTGAAGTTGTAAAACTTCACCTTGTGCTATTTTTGCAGAAGTTGCTGATAATAACCTTAAAACCTCCAAATTTCCATCTTCAACCATCATTTCAAAACATCTACTTAAAAGATAATCACCAACTAAGATTGATGCATGATTTCCCCAGATGGAATTTATTGTTTTTTTTCCTCTTCTAATCTCTCCGTTATCGAGAACATCATCGTGCATCAATGTTGCGGCATGAATTAATTCTACACATGCAGCTAGATTTATATCTCGACCACCTTTTAAATACCCACAAAGTTTTGAACTACTTAAAGTCAACATGGCTCTTAATTTTTTACCACCCGTGTCTAGATTATAGTTAGTCATTTTCTCCACCAAAGACACATCACTTATAAGTCTGTTTTTTATCTTCTCTTCAACTAGAATAATCTTGTCATCGACTGAATTTTTTAAATCGAGATATGCGTTATTAACTTTATTTTTTAATTGAATTACTGAGCCCATTGCTAAGAAACTATTATAATAGAAGATATTTTATACTTATCAATTGACGCACCTAAAACTTCAACTATAAGTAGACTTTATATTAATCTAAAAATTCTATAAGCATACTTCATGTTATCTTTTTTCAAAAAAAAAAAAATCATCCCCCACATAAGATTAACTGGTGTTATTGGAAACGCTGGAAGATTTAAACAAGGAATTGATTTTGCTGGCCAAGAAGAATTGATAAAAAAAGCATTTTCGATAAAAAAATCTTTAGCCGTTGCAATATCGATAAACTCTCCAGGCGGTTCACCAGTCCAATCTCACTTAATATACGACTTCATTAGAGCTCAGGCTAAAAAAAATAAAAAAAAGGTAATTGTTTTCGCAGAAGATGTTGCTGCTTCAGGAGGTTACTTGATTGCATGTGCTGGAGATGAGATTTATGCTAATTCAAGTTCAATTGTTGGTTCAATTGGCGTTATTTATGCTTCTTTTGGTTTTAAGGATCTTATTCAAAAGGTAGGTGTAGAAAGAAGAGTTTATACTGCAGGAAAAAACAAAAGTACTTTAGACCCTTTTGTGGATGCGAAAGAAGAAGATATTAAAAGATTAAAAAATATTCAACTTGAATTGCACAAAGATTTTATAAATGTAGTGGAGACAAGCAGGGGTGCAAAACTTAAAAAAGATAAAGGAATAGAATTATTTTCTGGAGAGTTTTGGTCCGGGTCTAAATCAAAAGAACTTGGCTTAATTGACGGTATAGGAAACGCAAATCAAATTTTAAAAGATAAGTTTGGTGACGATGTAATAATTAAAAAGTTTGAAAAAAGCAAAGGATGGTTGGCAAAAAGAATTTCATCAGAGAATCAAATCGATAAGATAGCAAATGTAATTGAAGAAAGATCTATCTGGCAAAGATATGGCCTCTAAAAAAGAAAATTCAAAAATACAAACCTTCCAAGATACAATTTTTAATTTGCAAAAATTTTGGGCAAAACACGGTTGTGTAATTTTACAACCATATGATATGGAAGTCGGGGCGGGCACATTTCATCCTGCGACTACTTTAAGGTCTCTTGGTCCTAAACCGTGGAGATCTGCTTATGTACAACCTTCAAGAAGACCAACTGACGGAAGATATGGAGAAAATCCAAATAGACTTCAACATTATTATCAATTCCAAGTGATTATAAAACCATCGCCAAAAAATATTAAAAAATTATATCTAAGCAGTCTTAATGCCGTTGGAATAAAACATAATGATCATGATATTAGATTTGTTGAAGACGATTGGGAAAGTCCAACACTGGGTGCGGCAGGGTTAGGTTGGGAAGTTTGGTGCGATGGAATGGAAATTACCCAATTTACTTATTTTCAAAAAATGGCTGGGATAGATTGCAAACCTATTTCTGTGGAGCTTACTTATGGTTTAGAACGATTATGTATGTTTACCCAAAAGAAAAAAAATGTATTTGACTTAGTATGGAATGATGAAGGTATCCTTTATAAAGATGTTTTTTTACAAGCTGAAAAAGAATTTTCATCTTACAATTTTGATTTTGCAAATGTTGAGAACCTGTTTAAATTTTTTGATATGCTGGAAAAAGAAACCAAATTTTTGTTAGAAAAAAAACTCTCACTTCCTGCCTATGATCAGTGTTTAAAAGCAAGTCATGTTTTTAATATTTTAGATGCTAGAGGTGCGATTAGCGTAGCGCAAAGAGCAGAGTTTATTGCTAGAATTAGAGATTTGACCAAAGGTGTGGGTCAAGTATGGGTAGATAGCCAAAAATAAAATGTCTGAATTTTTTTTAGAATTATTTAGCGAAGAAATTCCTGCAACTTTACAGAAAACAGCTAGAGAAAATCTACAAAAAAATTTTGTAGATTTTCTGAAAAAAGAAGAAATTAAATTTAAAGATAGTATTTCTGTTCTATCAACTCCAAATAGGTTAGTTGTTTACTGCGAAAACATTTCTCAAAAGATTATAAAACCAGAGGCCGAAATAAGAGGTCCGAGTGTAAATGCGCCTGAACAAGCGCTAAATGGTTTTATAAAATCTAATAATATAACTAAAGAAGAAACCTTTATAAGAAAAACAGATAAAGGAGAGTTTTATTTTTTTAAAAAACCCGCTCAAACAGTAGAGACAAAATCTATTTTGCAAAAAAATTTACCAAAAATTCTTGATGAAATCTCTTGGAAAAAATCAATGAGATGGGGTGATCATGATTTGTACTGGGGTAGACCATTAAAATCCATCCTTGCTTGTTTTGATAATAAAGTTTTAGAATTTAACTATCATCATTTAAATTCGTCCAATTTTACCTATTTGGACAAAGACTTTGAGGAAAAAACAAGTAAATTTTTGAGTTTTAAAACCTACATAGAATTTTTCAAGAGCAAAGGTATTATATTGGATCATAACAAAAGACAGGAATTTATTGAAAATCAATTATTAAAAAAGACTAAATTAGACAGGTTAAAGTTAACCCCAAACAAAAAATTACTAAGTGAAGTAACAAATATTGTTGAAAAACCCAATATAATTAAATGTAAATTTGACAAAAAATTTTTAAAGATTCCTAAAGAAATATTAGTCTCAACTATGGAAGTTCATCAAAAGTATTTTCCAACCTTTGATAGTAAAGAAAATTTAACAAATGTTTTCTTTGTAGTTGCAGACAATAAAGACCCAAAAGGTTTAATTAAATTAGGGAATGAGCGAGTAGTCGAAGCCCGTTTAAATGATGCTCAATTTTTCTGGGATAAAAATAAAACAAAAAATTTAGTTAAAGGAATATCAGATCTAAAAAACGTAAATTATTTTGAAGGATTAGGAACTTACTTTGATAAAACTCAAAGATTAAGAAAGCTCGGATCGCTAATATCTGATGAACTTTTAATTAGTAAAGAAAAAGTTGAAGTAGCATCTTCTGTTTGCAAAGTAGACCTAGTGTCTGATTTAGTTGGAGAATTCCCTGAACTTCAAGGTGTAATGGGCGGCCACTTTGCTAAAACTCAAGGTTTCGATAACGAAATTTGTTTGGCCATTAGTGAACATTACTTACCACTAGGCCCAGAGACAAAGACACCAAAAAAACCTTACTCAGTCACTTTAGCTTTAAGTGATAAAATAGATACCTTAGTTGGCTTTTTTATAATAAATTTAAAACCATCTAGTTCAAAGGATCCGTTCGCATTAAGAAGGTCAGCAATTGGTCTTATAAGACTAATAATAGAAAATAAATTAGAGATTAAATTAAAAGATTTAATAAATTATTCTTGTGTTTTGTTTGCTGAACAAGATTTAGATTTTGACATTAAGACTGTCCAACAAGATCTGTTTAATTTTTTTTCTGAAAGACTTAAATTTTATATGAAAGAAAAAAAAGTAAGATCGGATATTATAGAATGCTCAATAAATAGTTATAGTGCAGATCAAATTTATAGAATTTATAATAAGGCATTTATTTTAAATAAATTAATCGATAAAAATATTGGTCAAGATGTAATTTTTTCTTACAAAAGAGCATCCAATATTCTATCAAACGAAATATCTAAAAATAAGATTGAATTAGAAAATTCGACTGATCCAGGTTTATTCAAAAATGATTTTGAAAAAAAACTATACAAAAAAATACAAGAAATAAGAAAATATTTTACAAGCTTAGGTAGTCACGAGGACTGTAAAAAAACTTTAGAGGTTTTAGCTGATGCAAAAACTGATGTTTCTAACTTCTTTGATAATGTGATAGTCAACGATGAAGATGAAGCAATAAAAAAAAATCGTTTGGAACTTATGCAATTGTTATGTAAAACGTTCAATAATTATTTAAATTTTTCTAATATTGAAAGTGCATAATGAACAATTTAGTTTTTAATTTTAAATCAAAAAAAATAAAAAAAATAAAGAACCCAAAGTTTATCTTAGGTGGTAAAGGAGCAAATCTAGCTCAAATGGGAAAACTTGGTTTACCCGTTCCTCCTGGATTTACAATATCAACAGGGTTTTGTGAAATATTTTATAAAAACAATAAAAAACTTAATTCAAAACTTATTAAATCTATTAAGCAAGAATTAAAACAAATTGAAAAAGAAAGTGGAAAAAAATTTGGTGATCTAGATAATCCATTACTAGTATCAGTAAGGTCAGGCGCAAGAGTTTCAATGCCTGGGATGATGGATACAATTTTAAATTTAGGTTTAAATGATGAAACTGTCAAAGCTCTCGCAAAAAAAACTTCCAATATGAGGTTTGCAAAAGATAGCTATAGAAGATTCATTCAAATGTATTCTAATGTGGTGCTTGGAGTAGAAAGTTATAATTTTGAGGAATTAATTGAAAATTATAAGTTAACTAAGGGCGTTTTGTTAGATACCGATCTAGATGAAAATGATTGGGATGGTCTTATTGATGACTTTAAAAATGTTGTTAAAGAAAAGACTAAAAAACAATTCCCTCAAGATGTCTATGAACAATTGTTTGGAGCTATTTCAGCAGTTTTTTTGTCATGGGAAAGTAACCGTGCAAAAGTTTATAGAAAATTAAATCAAATACCTTCTGCATGGGGAACAGCTGTAAACGTTCAATCAATGGTTTTTGGAAACATGGGTAATGATTGTGCAACAGGTGTTGTTTTTACTAGGAACCCATCAAATGGAAAAAATGAAATTTATGGAGAATATCTTATTAATGCCCAAGGGGAGGATGTTGTAGCTGGTACAAGAACACCAAACTATATAACAAAAAAAGCAAATAAAGACTCAAACTCAAAAGGTAAATCAATGGAAGAGGCCATGCCAAAAGTTTATACCCAACTTAAAAAAATTCTCAAACTTTTAGAAAGACATTATAAAGATATGCAAGATGTAGAATTCACAGTTGAAAATTCTAAATTGTGGATGCTTCAAACAAGATCTGGAAAAAGAACTGCAAAATCAGCTGTAAAAATAGCCGTAGACATGGTTAAAGAAAAATTAATAACAAAAAAAGAGGCAGTCTTAAGAGTCGACCCCAACACTTTAGACACACTTCTTCATCCCACATTAGACGAAACAAAAGAAGTTAAAACTATTGCTAAGGGTTTACCCGCGTCTCCAGGTGCAACAAGTGGAAAGGTTGTTTTTTCATCTGATGAAGCAGAAAGATTAAATGGGATGATGCAAGACACAATACTTGTAAGAGTAGAAACTTCACCTGAAGATATCCATGGTATGCATGCTGCAAAAGGTATTTTAACTGCTCGTGGAGGAATGACTAGTCATGCTGCTGTTGTTGCAAGAGGTATGGGAAGACCATGTGTATCTGGTTCAAGTGAAATTGATATTAATTATGAACAAAAAATATTTAGAACTTCGTCAAATGTAGAAGTAAAAGAGGGAGATGTAATTACAATTGACGGATCTACAGGTAGGGTAATCTTAGATAAAGTTCCAACTATAAAGCCAGAGATCTCAGGTGACTTTTCAAAGTTAATGAGTTGGGCTGATAGTTACAGAAAATTAAAAGTAAGAACAAACTCTGAGACCCCTCTCGATACAAAAACAGCAAGAGAATTTGGAGCTGAGGGGATTGGTCTTTGTAGAACTGAGCATATGTTTTTTGACGAAGATAGAATTTTGTCTGTAAGAGAAATGATTTTATCAAAAACTATAGAAGATAGAAATAAGGCTTTGGCAAAATTATTACCTCATCAAAAAAATGACTTTATACAAATTTTTGAAATAATGAATGGTCTTCCAGTAACAGTTAGACTGCTTGATCCACCTTTACATGAATTTTTACCCAAAAATGATAAAGAAATAGGGGACCTTAGCTCAGTAACAGGTTTAAATGCCAATGAAATACGATCTAGGACAGAGGAATTACATGAACATAATCCAATGCTTGGACATAGAGGTTGTAGGCTAGGCATATCTTTTCCAGAAATTTACGAAATGCAATGTAGAGCAATTTTTGAAGCTTTAGTTGAATGTAAAAAAAAGAAACTCAAATCTACATTGCCAGAAATTATGATACCTCTTGTATCAACTGAGGCTGAAATCAAAATAATGAAAGATTTAGTAATTAGAGTTGCTAAAAAAGTTCAGGATGAAAATAATACTAAAATAAGCTTCTTGGTAGGAACCATGATTGAACTTCCAAGAGCAGCCATTAAAGCAAAAGATATTGCAAAACATGCTGAATTCTTTAGTTTCGGTACAAATGATTTAACTCAAACAACTTTTGGTATAAGCAGAGATGACAGTGGAAAATTTTTAAATGATTATATTGAAAATAAGATATTTGACATTGATCCCTTTGTTTCTATAGACGAAGGTGTAGGAGATTTAATCGAAATAGCTACGTTAAAAGGTAGAAAACAAAATAAAAAAATTAAACTTGGAATTTGTGGAGAACATGGTGGAGATCCTAAAAGTATAAATTTTTGTTCAAAAACTGGATTGAATTATGTCTCTTGTTCACCTTACAGAGTTCCAGTCGCGCGTTTAGCAGCTGCTCAGGCTGAGATTAAAAAATAGCAAACTTTCCTTATTATTAGAAATGTGTCCTAAGTTGTAATATTGTCTTAAGCACCTTTTTAGGTTGAATTATTGTTTTAAAACCCAAAAAGCACAGCAAAGTGCTATTTAGAAAATTTTTTGATTTGATTTTAAAGGCGTATTCAGTACTTTTCTTTTAAAGGCATTTATGAATATTCTATTAATAATTGCTGCAATTTTTATAGCCACTGAAACTATAAACCCTGAAGTTAATGAAGGGAAAGAAATTAAAAAAAAGGAAGTGGTTGCAGAAACAGTAGAAACTAAAACATCTGAGGAGATAATTTCGGAGTCAGCAGCAGCAGCAGAAGCTGAAGCAGCAGCAGAAGCTGAAGCAGCGGCAGAAGCAGAAGCCAAAGCAGCAGCAGAAGCTGAAGCAGCAAGAGAAGCAGAAGCTAAAGCAGCGGCAGAAGAAATAAATTACTTAAAGATAGCTTTATACATAGTCCTTCTATTAGCTGTTTTGTCAGGTGCATTACTTTATTTTAGGAAACGAGATAAGACACCATTGGAAAGTAAAACTGTTCCACCTGAAAGAAAAGAAGAACAACCGGTTAAAGAGGATATTCAACCTGAAACTAAGGAGGTACAACCTATTAAACAGGAAGTTCAACCTGAAATTAAAGAAGAACAGCCAATGGAAGACACTAATAAAGAACCAACGAATTTCGAAGATACAAACGAGGAAGAAAAAAAATAAAAATCAAATACTTGCAAGTATTATTTTAAACTTCTAGTTTAAAATCCATAGCAGGAGCACTATGAGTGATGCTTCCAACTGAAATTCTATCAACCCCTGTTCTTGAAACTGATTTAACATTTTTAAGAGTTATGTTTCCAGAGGCCTCAGTTTCATAATATTTTTTTGCAAGTTTAACACCATTTTTTAAATTTTTTATATTCATATTATCGAAAAGAATTGTGTTGAATTTTAATCCCAAAATTAATTTAAGCTGTTTTAAATTGTCGACCTCTACTGTAATTTTTTTTCCTTTTTTATTTTTAATTGCCTTTTGAACCAAAAATTTTAATTCTGAACTTGCAATATGATTATCTTTAATTAAGAACTCATCACTGAGATTGAATCTATGATTAGTACCACCACCTAATTTAACCGCATACTTTTGTATTACTCTTAAGTTTGGAATTGTTTTACGAGTACAGCAAATCTTACTTTTGCCTTTGATTAGTTTAACAAATTTATTAGTGTAACTAGCTATACCTGATATGTGAGAAAGAAAATTTAGCGCTACTCTTTCACAAATCAAAATTTTTTTTGAGTCACCCTTGATTGATGCAATAATCTGGCCCTTTTTAATTTGAGAACCATCTTTTTTTTTTATATTAAATTTGATCTTGTTATCAAAGATTTTAAATGTACTTTTAGCAAATTCTATACCACCAATTATTCCATTTTGATTTGCAATTATCTTAAATGTTTTGATACTACTTTTTTTTATAAGATTTGACGTAATATCTCCAGCTGGATACAAATCCTCGTTTAATGCAAGCTTGACGGAATTATTGATGAAACTTTTACTTAAAATTATTTTGGACACAGATACTATCTGCCTATTTCAGCCATTCTCTCCACAGACTTTCTAGCTTTTTCGATTGTTTCATCTGACATTAAAATTTCATTTGTTTCATTTTTCAAACAATCTAAAATTTTAGGAAGTGTAATTCTTTTCATGTGGGGACATAAGTTGCATGGTCTTATAAACTTTACATTTGGATTATCTACCTGAACATTATCACTCATAGAACACTCTGTTACCATCATAACTTTTTTTGGCTGATTGTCTTTTACATATTTTATCATTCCACTTGTTGATCCTGTAAAATCACTTGCATTTATAACATCTGGTGGACACTCAGGATGAGCAATAACTTTTATTCCAGGATTGTTTTTTCTTATTTCGTTTATCTCTGTATCATTAAACTTTTCATGCACTTCACAGGTCCCTTTCCATGAGATGATTTCAACATCTGTTTGCGAAGCTACATATTTAGCAAGATAATCATCCGGCAAAAAAATTACTTTTTTGACACCTAATGAATTTACAATTTTAACAGCATTTGCTGAGGTACAACAAACGTCTGTTTCAGCTTTCACATCTGCTGAGGTGTTTACGTATGAAACCACTGGAACACCTGGATTTTGCTCTTTTAATTTTCTCACATCCTTACCTGTTATAGATGATGATAAAGAGCAACCTGCTCTCATATCTGGCAACAATACCTTTTTATTAGGACTCATAAGTTTTGCAGTTTCAGCCATAAAATGTACTCCACACATTACAATTATATCTGCTTTAGTCTTTGCAGCTTCAACAGCCAAAGCAAGAGAGTCTGCAGAAAAATCTGATATCCCATGATATATTTCAGGTGTCTGATAATTATGTGCGAGAATAACTGCGTTCTTTTGTTTCTTTAGTTTGTTTATTTCATAAATATACGGGGCGTAGGTAGACCATTCAATTTCAGGAATAGTTTTCGAAATTTTTTGATATATCGGTTGTGTTGCTTTTTTAATTTCAGCAGTAAATTCCATACCTAAATGTATCAACTTGAAAGATAATTGTCATTCAATTAATGTGACGCATAAGGCGGCCATGCTGAAATTGGTAGACAGGCACGGTTGAGGGCCGTGTGGACCTAGTCCATGAGAGTTCAAATCTCTCTGGCCGCACCACTATATAGCTTTATTTTTTTTTCTTAAAAATACCAGTAACAAGCATCCTTTTTTTGAAAAAGATGAATGAGCGGAACCTGGCTTGTAAGAAATAAAATCGCCTTTACTAAAAGTTGTATTATCTTCATCGATTAACTGTCCATCTAAAACATAAAATTCTTCATAATTTTGATGTTTATGTTTTAAACTTCTAGCACCGGGAGCCATTTTAAGTATGTAACTTCCGACACCAGTATTTTGATTATAAGATATTTTATGCCAACTCATACCTGAAATTGGCTTTCCATAACTGTTAAATGGAGTAAATTTTAATTTAGATGGATTTATTATTTTCCTATTTTTCACTAATTCAGCCAGTTAGGTTTTAATATTTTGATATTTGCCTCTCCACACTTAAATTCTTTATTATATTCAAACTCCTTATCTTTAAATTTGATTAGAGCAAAACTAAATTTATTTGCTATCAAAACTCTACCAATTTCTACATTATTTGATGTAATTGGGTCATTATTATTTATTGAGCCTTTTTTCACTTGAAGCGGCAATAATCTTTTGTTTAATTTATCTTTATTTTTAATACGTGAAGTATTTTCTTGGCCAACATAACAGCCTTTCTTAAAATCAATTGCATTAAGTTCTTCAAAATTACACTCTATTCCAAATAATTTTTCTTGTAACTGGTCCATGTTACTTTGAGGTATACCTAGCTCAAAGCTTAATTTGTAGTATTCTTCTATGTTAGAAGATTTAAGTTTCATGTTTTTTAAGGACATGTACAGTTTTTCAAGATTAGCAATAATTCTACCCCCCAATTTTTTATTTCTTGGATCAAGAAGAACATGGTCCTCATTATATTTAGTGGTATATCCTAACTCATCTTTTGCACCTTCTATAGATAAGAATTTTTCATGATTAAAAGTAGCTACCACAAATTCGTTGCTAAGATTTAAAATTTCTACATCTGTTCTAAGTTTGTACATAACTAATTTTTTATATAACTGATCAATTATTCTCTTTTCACAATCTAACAAGTAGCCATCTTTATGCTTGACCACTATAAAATCAAATAAAAACTTACCCTGAGGTGAAAGCAAAGATGCAAAACAACTTTTACTTTCATTTACTTTTTCAATGTCATTTGAGATAAGATTTTGTAAAAATTTTTCAGAGTCTGGCCCACTAATATATAAAATACCCCTGTCCTCTAAAATATAAACTTTTTGTGTATTCATAATTGATTAATATATAAATATAATATATCTAATGCTAAGACAATGTTAGATCTAATCATCAAAAACGGTGAATGTTATATTAACGGTAATCTTGAGAAAAAAGATATTGGAATATCCGATAACAAAATTGTTGAGATTGGCGACTTGAAAGATAAATCTAAAGAGACATTTGACGCAAAAGGATTGACTGTTCTGCCTGGTTGTATTGACACTCAAGTTCATTTTAGAGAACCAGGATCTACTGATGCTGAGGATTTAAATTCAGGTAGTAAAGCAGCAGTAATGGGAGGAATAACTTCTGTATTTGAGATGCCAAACACTAATCCACCCACAACAAATTTTGAAGAGTTTGATAAGAAAATTCAATTAGGAAAGGGAATGTTTTGCAATCATGCATTTTATTTTGGTGCAACTGCTGAAAATTATTCAACACTAGAAAAACTAAAAGATTTAAAAGGGTGCTGTGGGATTAAACTTTTTGCAGGTTCATCAACAGGAAACTTATTGGTTGATAAAGAAAAAGATATAGAAAAAGTTTTTGAGCACGCTTCAAAAGTTGTTGCTGTGCATTCTGAAGACGAAGAAATTTTAAAGATAAGAAAAAAACTTATTGAGGAAGGTAATGTAAAAAGTCATCCTATATGGCGAAATGAGGAAGTTGCAATGTCTTCGACTAGACGAATTGTTAAAATCGCAAAAAGATTTAATAAAAGAGCACATATACTTCACATTACCACTAAAGAAGAAGTTGATTTTCTTTCTCAAAATAAAGGCAACATTACTTTTGAAATAACTCCCCAACACCTAACAATTTATGCGCCGGATTGTTACGATAAATTAGGAACATATGCTCAGATGAATCCACCAATCAGAGATAAATCGCATTATAATCGTCTATGGTATGCTGTTAGAAATAATTACAACGATACTATAGGCTCTGACCATGCGCCTCACTTAAAAACTAACAAAGATAAAAAATATCCTGGTTCTCCCTCAGGGATGCCAGGTGTTCAAACATTAATGCCTGTAATGTTGGATCATGTAAATAATGGTAAACTCAGTTTGAATCAATTGATGAAACTAATCTGTGAAAATCCAGTTAAAATATTTGGGATACAAAATAAGGGATATATTAAGAAAGGATACGATGCCGATTTTACGATAGTAAACTTAAAAAAAGAAATTGAGATTAAAAACGAAAATATTCAAAGTAAATGTGGATGGTCTCCTTTTCATGGAGAAAAGTTTAAAGGTTGTCCAATAGCAACAATTATTAATGGAAAAATAAAAATGAAAAACGGAAAAATTTTAGGTGAACCGACCGGTAAGCCTTTAATTTTTGGGTGATGAAAAATAAACCTTTAGTATCAATTTTAATAGCAAGTCATAATAAAGAAAAATATGTAAAAAGATGTATAAATTCTTGTCTAAACCAAACATATAAAAATATTGAAATTATTTTTGTTGACGATGGTTCTAAGGATAAAAGTTATCAAATCGCAAAACAGTTTAAAAACATAAGAGTTTTTAAAAAAAAAAGAATAAAATTAAAAAAAGGTTTTAATACTTTTTTTCAAATAGATACTTATCTTTATGCATTTAATAAATCTAAGGGTAAAATCTTGTCGTTATTGGATTCTGATGACTTTTACACCAAAAATAAGATTGCTAGCATTGTAAAGTTCTTTGATAAAAAAAGAATGTCAAATATTGTTTTTAATAAACCAATTGTTTATCACTCAAAAGATAGATTTTTTTTGGATAGTAAATTCAAGAATAGAAGAAATATGTGGCCTAAATTCCCCCCATGTAGTTGTATATCCGTAAAAAGAAATTTTTTTAAAGGTATTTGTAATGAAATAACATTAAAAAAGTATCCACTTCTCACATTAGATTTTAGGTTGGCGGTTATATCAAAACTTGTATTTAATGATTTTAAAATATTGAATAAATACTTAACCTATTATTTCCAAGATCCCAAAGGAGAAAGTTCAAAGTTTAAAAAATTTAGCAAAAATTGGTGGTCAAGAAGACTAGAAGCGCATGAATATTTTAATTACATAATTAAAAAAAATAAAGTTAAAAAATTATCAAAAGTTAATGTTCGTAAACTAGATTATGTAATTACAAAATTTCTGAACAATTTTTTTTAAATAATTGTTATTTAAAGAAATGTAAAAGAACTTTAGTTGTTTTTTAAAATATTATTTTTAATAAGGTCTTCTTTTATTTCAGCTAAAATCACAGGATCATCAATTGTAGCTGGCATTTTATAATCCTCTTTATCAGCGATTTTTCTTACAGTTCCTCTTAATATTTTTCCTGATCTTGTTTTGGGTAATCTTTTAACAACAATTGCAGTTTTGAAAGCAGCAACTGGACCAATTTTATTTCTCACCATTTGAATACATTCTTTCGATATAGTGTCATTATTTTTGTCTACACCTGCCTTTAAAGTAAGTAAACCAATTGGTAATTGACCCTTAAGTTTATCAGCAATTCCAATCACGGCACACTCTGCTACAGATTTATGTTCTGATAAAACTTCTTCAATTGCACCTGTTGAAAGCCTATGTCCAGCAACATTAATTATGTCATCTGTTCTTGACATGATCCAAATATAACCATCTTCATCAATATGTCCCGCGTCGTAAGTCTGGTAAAATCCATCATAGTTGGACATGTAATTATCTTTGTATCTTTTATCAGCATTCCATAAAGTAGGAAAAGTACCTGGTGGCAGAGGTAACTTAACTACAATATCACCCATTTCATTAGCATTTGCTATAGATTGATCTGGCTTTATTATTTTCACATCATATCCGGGGACAGCTTTACAAGCTGAACCATATTTTGTTTTCATCATTTCGATACCGGTACAGTTTGAACTTATCGCCCAACTCGTTTCTGTCTGCCACCAGTGGTCTATCACCGGAACCTTAAGTAAATTTTCAGCCCACTTAATTGTATCAGGGTCAGCTCGTTCCCCTGCTAAAAATAAAGACTCAAAAGAGCTTAAATCATATTTTGAAAAAAATTTCCCCTCCGGGTCTTCTTTTTTAATTGCTCTAAAAGCAGTAGGTGCAGTAAATAAAGATTTAATTTTGTAATCTGATATCATTTTCCAGAAGGCACCAGCATCTGGAGTCCCAACTGGTTTACCTTCGAATAAAACAGTGGTGCAACCTTTAAATAAAGGAGCATAAACAATATAGGAGTGGCCTACAATCCAACCAATATCACTTGCGGACCACCAAACATCGCCTTCATCTATGTTATAAATATTCTTCATGGTCCATTTAAGGGCTACTATGTGGCCCCCGATATCTCTTACAATTCCTTTTGGTACTCCAGTTGTACCTGACGTATAAAGAATATAAGCATATTCATTTGAATTCATCTCCACGCAGTCCGTATCTTTTGCGTTTGATAAAGCATCATCCCAGCTAATTTCTTTTGGGGCGTTTAATTTTATCTCATGGCCCTTTCTTTGTAAAAAGATAACTTTTTCAACCGAATGTTTAGCAAGTTTTAGAGCTCCATCTACGAGCGGTCTGTATTCTACTGTTCTTCCAGGTTCAAAACCGCACGACGCTGTTATTAAAATTTTGGCTTCACTATCATCTATACGACTTGCAAGTTCGTTTGAAGCGAATCCTCCAAACACAACTGAGTGAATGATACCTATTCTTCCACATGCCAACATAGCAACAACAGCCTCAGGTACCATAGGCATATAAATTATAGCCCTATCACCTTTTTGAAGCCCTTGATTTTTCAAAGCTCCTGCAAACTTTGAAACTTTTGATTTAAGTTCATTGTAAGTAAACTTTGCTTTGTTACTTGTGATTGGGCTATCGTAAATTAGTGCAGTTTTTTCTCCTAAACCATTATCAATATGGAAATCTAGAGCATTATAGCAAGTGTTTGTGGTCCCGTCCTCGAACCATTTATAGAATGGAGGATTAGTTTTATTTAAAATCTTAGTTGGTTTTTTAAACCAAAATATATCTTCTGATATTTCACGCCAAAATTCCTCAGGTTTAGTTATAGATCTATTGTAAATTTGCTCAAATTTCTTACTCATAATAAATGACTCAAAATCCCGTTATTTAAGGCTTTTTCTACGTGTTAGTTGCATTTAATTTCAAAAAGCCAGTAAAATCAACCTAAATTAGTCCTAAATAACTCTTCTAATAACCCTTTATATTTGATATTAGGACCCCAACTTTGATCTAAATTGAGTTTAGGTCGTAGTTTAAATTTAAACTAACAAAAAACTAACTAAAGAGGGAGTTTTTTATGAATAAACTAAAATTGTTTGCATTAGCAGCATTAGCTCTAGTGGGCTTTGCTGGTGCGGCAAACGCAGCAGACACTGTTCTGTTAGCTACGGATGACCTTGTAGGAATATCGTTTTGGTTAATTTCTATGGGTATGGCTGCAGCAACTGTCTTTTTCTTCATGGAAAGAGGTTCAGTAGCTGGTGGTTGGAAAACATCTATAACAGTTGCAGGTCTAGTAACAGGTGTTGCATTTGTTCACTACATGTACATGAGAGAAGTATGGATCATTACAGGTGACTCACCAACAGTGTACAGATACATTGACTGGTTAATTACAGTACCGTTACAAATGATTGAGTTTTATCTAATATTAGCAGCGATAAGAAAAGTACCTTCAGGAATTTTCTGGAGATTACTAATCGGATCAGTAGTAATGCTAGTAGGTGGATACTTAGGAGAAGCAGGTTACATCAACGCTACACTTGGTTTCGTAATCGGTATGGCTGGATGGATCTACATCTTATATGAAGTATTCTCAGGTGAAGCTGGAAAAGCAGCATCTAAAAGTGGTAACAAAGCACTTGTTACAGCTTTCGGTGCAATGAGAATGATCGTAACAATCGGTTGGGCAATTTACCCATTAGGTTACATTTTTGGTTACCTAACAGGCGGAATTGATGCAGCTTCATTGAACATCATTTATAACTTAGCTGACTTTATTAACAAGATCGCATTCGGTCTAGTTATTTGGGCAGCTGCAGTTTCAAGTACACCAGCGAGAGCTAGATAATTAAAATTATCTTAATTTTAAAATAGGGCGAGTTTAAATACTTGCCCTATTTTTTTTTGTGTTTATATAAATTTAATGGCAAAAATTACTTACATAGAACATAATGGAACGAACCATACAATAGATGTTCAAAACGGACTGACAGTTATGGAAGGTGCCGTTCAAAACAATATACCTGGAATTGATGCTGATTGTGGAGGAAGCATGGCTTGTGCGACATGTCACGTTTACGTCAAAGACGAATGGTTTAAAAAGATAAATGAAAAGAATGAAGGAGAAGATGACATGCTAGATCAAGCTTTCGAACCTAAAAGTAATAGTCGATTAAGCTGTCAAATTATTGTGTCAGATGAATTAGAAGGGCTGGTAGTTAATATGCCAGAGAAACAAACTTAATGATTAAAACAGATGCGTTAATAGTTGGAGCAGGACCTACAGGTTTGTTTACTGCACATCAATTAAAATTAATTGGTTTAGATTGTGAAGTCGTGGACAATTTAGACAAAATAGGCGGACAATGTATAGAACTTTATCCTGACAAACCTATTTATGATATTCCAGCAGTGCCAGAGTGTACAGGCGAGGAACTTACAAATAATTTAATAAATCAACTAAAGCCATTCGATATTAAATTTCACTTATCTGAAAGAGTTGATGAAGTTAAAAAAGATGGTGATAAATGGATTGTCAAAACAAATAAAGGTACTTTATTTACTACTCCTAATGTTATTATAGCAGGTGGAGTTGGATCATTTGAACCAAGAAAATTTTCAGTTGAAGGACATGAGAAATTTGAAAATAAATCTATTTTATACTCAATAAAAGATAAAAATATTTTTAAAGGAAAGACAGTCTCAATCTTTGGAGGGGGAGACAGCGCTCTTGATTGGGCAGTTGAATTATCAAATAATTGTAATGTTAATCTTATACACAGAAGAGATGAATTTAGGGGTGCTCAGGCAACTGTGGATAAGGTACATGAGCTAGCTAAATCAAAAAAAATAAATCTTTTTACCAAGTTTCAATTAAAGAAGATCAATGGCTCAAGCGAAATTGAAAGTATAGATATTGAAGATAATGATAAAAAAGTTGAAAATTTAAAAACAGATTATGTACTAGGTTTCTTTGGGCTAATTATGCAGTTAGGGCCGATTGCGAATTGGGGGCTTAATATTGATAAAAAAACAGTTGAAGTTGATACTGAAAAATTCGAAACAAACCAAAAAGGTATTTATGCTGTGGGTGATATTTGCAATTATCCTGGGAAGTTAAAATTAATTTTATCTGGTTTCCATGAAGGAGCCTTAGCAGCGAGGGCCTGCTTTAAATTAGCTAGACCTAATGAGAAATATCGTTTTGAATTTACGACATCTTCGAAAACAATCAAAAATAGACTTGGCGTAAAAGGTGATTGAGCTTTTTACAGCCGATACGCCTAATGGAAAAAAGATCTCAATTATGCTCGAGGAAATTCAACATGAGTACAAAGTTACGAAGATTAATTTGTTTAAAAATGAGCAATTTAACACTGAATTTAAAAAAATAAGCCCATTTAATAAAATCCCTGTAATAAAAGACCATGATAACGGTAAAACAATTTTTGAGTCTGGTGCAATCTTGATCTACCTAGGTAATAAAAGTGGCAAGTTTTATGACGAAAAAAATAAAGACCAAATCAATCAATGGTTAATGGCCCAGATGGGTTATGTCGGACCAATGCTGGGTCAACATCACCAGTTTCACCATTATAATCCTGGAAAAAGTAAATTTGGGGAAGATAGATATTTTAAAATTTCAAAAGCAATCTATAACGATTTAGATCTAAGATTATCACAATCAAAATTTTTAGCAGGTGAAGAATACTCAATTGCTGACATAGCTACATGGCCATGGATTGCTAGGCATGACTGGCATGATATTGGTTTAAAGAACTACAAAAATTTGACAAGATGGTATAACGATATTGCAGGAAGAGCAGCGGTCATCAAAGGTTATGATTTTATGAATAAAGGAGAAAAAATACCCTCCCCCTAAACATCACTTGCGTAAACTTTTTCCTCTTTTTCATGTTTTTCTTGAGCAGAAATACTTAAAGTTGCAACAGGACGAGCAATTAATCTCTTAATTCCAATTGGTTCACCTGTATCTTCACAGAAACCATATGTTCCATCTTTAATTCTTCTTAGCGCAGCATCGATTTTAGATATAAGTTTTATCTGTCTATTTATAGCTCTCATCTCAACATTTTTGTCAGTGTATGAACTTGCCTGATCTACAATATCTGCTGACGTGCTATTGTCATCCATTGAGCTATTATATAAAGCTTCGTTGTTTGATCTTATAAGATCTTTTTTCCACTCTGATAATTTGTTTTTGAAAAACAGCTTATGTTTTTCACACATATATTTTTCTGATTCTTTTGGAACGTAGTTTTTTGAAATTTTAACCATTTTAATTTCTAAAGCGCTCGCAGTATATTCAGCAATTAAATGGTGTCAAGGAACCATTAATTGTATAAATATAGAGGTATATGTTTAAAAAAAAGAATATAAGTAATTTATTCTATCTTTTTTTAATTGCACACTTATTTGTTTGGACCTTGATTCCCTCTATAACAAATAATAATTTACCATTAGATACGATAGAAGCGTTAGCCTGGGGCAGTAATTTAGATTGGGGATATAACAAACATCCACCAGTGAGTGCTTTCTTTGTTGAATTTTTTTATTTTCTTTTTGGAAGTAATGACATTGCTTATTATTTTTTAAGTCAAATTTTTGTAATATCAGCCTTTTATATAGTATGGACATTTTCAAATGAATTTTTTCAAAATAAAACGTTAAGTTTTTTTTCTGTTTTAATTCTAGAAGGAATATATTTTTACAATTTTACTACGCCAGAATTTAATGTAAACGTTTGCCAATTACCTTTTTGGGCACTTACAGTTTACCTCTCATGGAAATTATACATGAAGAAAGATACAAATACTGTAATACTAATTTTGTTAGGTGTAACCGCTGCATTTGGTTTTTTAACAAAGTATTTGTTTGCTTATTTGCTTTTATCAGTAGTAATGATTTTTGCCTATGAGTTTTTTATAACAAAAACTAGGAAAATAGATTTTAAACATTATTTACCAATTGAAATATTTTTCGTTTTGTTAGTCCCTCATTTAATTTGGCTTTTTCAAAATGATTTTGTAACAATTAAATATGCTTTTAATAGAGCTGGACTAGTAGATTATAGTTTTTTAAATCACTTAAAGTTTCCAATTATATTTTTGATGAAACAGATCGGTATATTAATTCCTTTTTTTGTTCTTTGTTATTTCATAGTAAAAAAGATAAAAATAAGATTTGATATAAAGGATAAAAAAAAATATTTCATTTTACTAATAAATTTTCTTCCAATAGTTTTAATGTTTGTGACTTCAGTTGTAACTGGCTCAAAAATAAGAACAATGTGGATGACACCTTTTTATCTTTTTTTCGGTGTTCTTATTTTAAGTATGTTTGATATTAAAGATGACGAACAAACGTTTAAAGAATTTTTCAAACCATTTTTAATTTTGTTTTTATTATCTCCTATTACATATGGTCTGGTCTCACTCATTAATGAAAATAAAAGAACTGATTATAAGGGTAAGGTTGAAGCTAATAAAGTTCTTCAAGTTTGGCAAAAAGATTTCACAGAGAAAATTAACGTAGTTTTGGGAGATGAATGGTATGCAGGTAATATATCTTACCATATGGAAGGAAGACCAGTATGGCTTGGAGAAATAAATCAAAAAAATGTTGATTTACTTAATGCTTATATTTGTACTAAAAAAGTTTGTGTAGGTTATAGATGAAAAAAATAATAATCTTAATTCCAGTTTATAACGATTGGCAGTCTCTTGAAAAACTTATTGAAGATATAAATTTGAAGGTAAAAAATATTAATTGTAAGTTTTCAATTTTTGTAATTAACGACGGATCTACAGAGGAATATGATGATAAAAGATTCTCCACAGAGGAAATCAAAGTCGAAGTTGTCAGTTTATTAAAAAATGTTGGTCATGCCAGATCTATTGCGACTGGTTTAAAATATATTTATGAAAAAGAGGATTTCGACTATGTAATTCCAATGGATGGTGACGGGGAGGACAGACCTGATGAAATTACTAAATTTATTGAAAGCACAGATTATTACGTTGAAAAAGCTATAGTTGGTGAAAGAATAAAAAGATCTGAAGGATCAGTTTTTACCTTTTTTTATGTAATCCATAAATTTTTGACATATTTCTTTACTGGAAAAAATATCAAATTTGGAAATTTCACCTGTTTACCTAAATCAGTTGTTAAAAAGTTTATTATTGAAAAATCTTCCTGGAATAGTTTTTCTGGATCGCTTGTTAAAATTGAAAAGAGCTTTGGATCTATTAAATCAACTAGAGGCAAACGTTATTTTGGGCCATCGAAAATGAGTTTTTTAAATCTAGTTAAACATAGTTTATCTATTATCTCTGTTTTTAAGCTTAATGTTACTATAAGATCAATTTTATTTTTTGTAATTTATTTTACCATCATTAATAAAAATATTTCCTTAATTACTATCTTTCCTCTATTTTTACTTATCATATTTTTATTTATTATTTTCAATTTATCCAATAGAGAAAACGTTAAAGAATTCGATGCTTCACTCTCAAACATTGGGGATGTACGTCCGCACTAGTTTGCTAGTATTTTAGGCAAAGAATAAAAATCTGCAGTATCAATTTTTGAGGAATATTGTCTTCTCATACTCCATTTTTTATTTATACCTGCACTTGCCAAGCTAATTGTTGATCTTCCATACCTATAGTTAGTGTTATCAATAGATTGCATTAAGTTTTTAATTCTTTCGTCTTTTGTAGACTTAAATAAACTATTTCCTTTTTCAGAGTCAGACAAACTCGACAAGATTATACCAGCTTTTTGATATTTGAATCCATCTTTGTATATTAGATCAAGACCTGTAAGAGCATTTTTAACTATTTCGATACTATTATTTGTTGCAATAGGGAAATCAATTGTCTTTGAATTTGAATAGAATATACCTTTATTTTGAAAAGGACTTGTTCTTATAAAAACAGTGATAGACTTACAGACTAGTGACTCAGATCTAATTTTTTCTGCTGCATTTAAACAATAGCTTGTTACAGATTCTTTCAGTTCTCTGAGTTTTTCTACTTTCTTTCCAAATGATCTCGATACACAACAACTTTTTCTTTTTGCTTGTTTAGTTTCAATTTCAATACAAGGAACACCTCTAAGCTCCATAGCAGTTCTTGAACTAAGAACGTTTTTTGTTTTTTTAATCCAAGTATTTGAAGCATTTTTTAATTGTTTTGCATTATAAATTCCATTTTTGATATAAAACTTTGAGAGTTGTTTTCCAACTCCCCATATATCTCTTACTTCAACTTTTTCTAATATTGGGTCTAAGTCCTTGATATTGACCAAACTTACAACACCTGACTTTTGTTTTTTCGCTATATGATTTGCAACCTTACTTAAAGTTTTAGTTTCAGCTATTCCGATACTAGTTGGTATACCGGTCCATTGTAAAACAGTGTTTCTAATTTCTTTACCAACATCTTTTACTTCTTTATCTGAAAAATTAGACAAATCTAAAAAAGCTTCATCAATAGAATAAACTTCTATTTTTGAGTTAAATCTTTTTAGTGTTCGCATTACTCTTCGTGATATGTCACCATATAGAGAATAGTTTGAAGAAAATACCTGAACATTGTTTTTTATAATAATATTTCTTGCTTTAAAATAAGGTTCTCCCATTTTAATCCCCAAGGCTTTAGCTTCGTTAGATCTTGATATTATACACCCATCGTTATTAGAAAGAACTACCACAGGTAGTCTTCTTATTTTTGGGTTGAATAATCTTTCACAAGAGACATAGAAAGAATTACAATCTATCAATGCAATTTTTTTAGTATACAGAGTGGATGACATAAGTTACGACCCCCCAAACAAAAACATCTGCTTCTTCATTTATTAAAATTCTATCCTCAAATTTTTTAGATCCAGAAGTTAGAAATTGTTTATCGTTTTCTTTGACAAAACTTTTAACAACAAGTTCGTCGTGAACATTCGCTATAACAGTAGAAAAGTTTTTAGGCTTTAGGCTTTTGTCTACAACTAATAGATCTCCGTCATAAATTCCAGCGTTGACCATAGATTTTCCCTGTACCCTAATTATAAATGTTGCAGGAACATTTTTTATGAGGTGAACATTTAGATCTATGTCTTCCTCAATGTAGTCTGTAGCTGGCGAAGGAAAACCTGCTCCAGCTTTGTGTAAATAATAGGGTATAGTTATCTTCATAAATGTTCTTATTTTGTTCTTTTTTAATTAATAGCCTAATAAATCGATATAGTCAAATAGGTTGTATTTTGAGTCTGAAATTGAATCAAAAGTGAATCAAAACGAGAACACTGTAACTACATTTTGATACGTTGTGGATAACTTTTACAAGGGATAGAGTAAAAAAGAGATGAAAAAATTAACGTGTCACTGCGGAGCAATAGAAATAAAAATAAAATTAAAAGGAAAATCAAATGATTATTACAGATGCAATTGCTCTATTTGTAAAAGAAAAGGCTCTATAACAACAATAGTGGATAAGAAAAGTTTAGAAATAATTAAGGGTGCGGAAAAAATTAAATGTTACCAATTCAATACAAAAGCAGCAAAGCACTTTTTTTGTTCAGTCTGTGGAATAAATACTCATAATTTAAGAAGGAGTGATCCAAATACATATGGGGTAAACGTTGGATGTTTGGAAGATATATCAACTAAAGAATTATTTGAACTTAATGTGAGAGTGAACGATGGTAAAAATCACAAGATGGATAGAATTGAAAAATGATTAAAAAATTAACATGTCATTGTGGTGAAGTTGAAGCTGAAGTAAAAATACCTGAAACAGGTATTGAAAAATTCATGAGATGTAATTGCTCTTTATGCAAAAGAAAAGGATACATAATTGGTGTAGTAGGGGAAAACGATTTCAAATTAATTAAAGGCGAAAAAATATTAAAACTTTACCAATATTATACAAAAGTTGCTAAACACTATTTCTGTTCTATATGTGGTATTCATACTCACAATAGACCAAGAATTAATCCAAAAATCTATGGAATAAACATTGCATGTATTGACGACATAGATACTTTTGCTTTAAAAGATGTTCCAATCAACAATGGTGAAAATCACCCATTAGACCAAAAAGAATAAGATGCAAAATTATAGAGAGTGTTTTGAAAAAGTAAGGAAAGATTGTGTAAAATACATACAGTCTCAAGAAACAAAAAAAGAAAAGTTTAAAAACAAAGATCAAATGATAAAATCTCATATAATTCCTTTATGTTTTTGGATTAACAAAAAAAGGAAAAGTAAAAAAACTTTGCTCGTGGGACTTGCAGGAGGTCAGGGTACTGGAAAAACAACAATTTCAACTTTATTAAGATTAGTACTTGTCAAATATTTTAAATTACAGGTTTTCAAAATTTCTATTGACGATTTTTATAAAACTAGAAATGAAAGAATTTTATTATCGAAAAATAAACATCCTTTGTTACTTACAAGAGGGGTTCCAGGCACCCATGACATACAATTAATGATTAATCTTTTTAGGAAAGTTAAAAAAAATACATTTAGATCAATTAATGTTCCGAAATTTGATAAGTCAATTGATGACAGGTGCAAAAAAAATAGTTGGTTCAAATTAAAAAAGAAACCAGATATTTTAATTTTAGAGGGTTGGTGTGTTGGTGCTAAACCTGAAGGTGGCAGATCTTTAAATAGACCGATAAATATTTTAGAAAAAAATGCAGACAAAAAAAAGATTTGGAGAAGTTATGTTAATAATCAACTTAAATCGAAATATTCAAAACTCTTTGATCAGTTGGATAGTCTGTTATATTTAAAAGCTAAAAATTTTAAATTACTAAAAAGATGGAGATTGAAACAAGAAAAAAAAC
Source organism: uncultured Pelagibacteraceae bacterium (assembly GCA_902624345.1). Lineage (GTDB taxonomy): Bacteria > Pseudomonadota > Alphaproteobacteria > Pelagibacterales > Pelagibacteraceae > Pelagibacter. Next base: position 28,362 of record CACNXI010000003.1, read on the forward strand.
TTAAAATGAAAAGGGGAACAAAAAAAAATTCAAAAATAATGAATGAGAGAGAAGTTGAAACTTTTATGATGACTTATCAAAGAATTACTCAAAACATGTTTAAACATGCTCCAAAATATTCTTCAGCAGTTATAGATCTTAATGAAAACCATCAAATTAAAAAGATAAAATTTAAACATGTTTAATTTTTTCAGATTAATAATTTTAATTTTATTTATTTTTACACAAAATTTGTATGCTGCAGATCTCTACAAAGCGTTGCAAGATGCTTACTTAAGTAATCCTGAATTAAATGCAGAGAGAAAAAACATTTCAGTATCTGAAGAGGATTTGAAAATTTCAAAAAGTGAGTTTTTGCCCTCTGTTACAATTACCGGCACAAAAAGTGAAGCGACTACCAAAAAATTAACTGATCGTGATGGAACAGATGCTTCTATAACTGATGTAGATACCGAGACACAAACTGTCACGATAGAGCAAAAAGTTTTTCAAGGTTTAGGTGGAAAAGCAGATGTTGAAAAAAGTAAAATTGGAGTAAATTTAGCAAAAGCAAAATTATTAAAGAAAGAACAAGAAGTTATTTTAAGTGCCGCTGAAGCTTTTACAGGAGTTATCTTAGCTAATAAGAAATTTAAGATAAATAAAGAAAATTTAGATCTATTAGAAAGACAAGTCGAGACAGATCAAAATAGACTTGAGAGCGGAATAATAACTTTGGCTGACTTAGCTCAATCTGAGTCATCTTTAGCCGGAGCACAAGCTCAATTTATCAGCTCTCAAAACGATTTAGTAACTGCTAAACTTCTTTATGAAAAGATTATAGGTCCACTAGACGATATTGATAGCTTAGGTGAAGATGTAAATATAGAATTTGATATTCCCACATCCCTTCAAAATGCAATTCAAATTTCAAAAGGGAACAATCCAGATCTTACAATTGCTAAACTAGAGTACGATCAATCTGAAAAGGATGTTAAAATTGCACTTTCTGAATTTTCGCCTTCAGCAACGATTTCAGCTAAGTCTTCAAAATCAGATGATTTTAGCTCATCGTATGATGAAAGAGAACAAGAGACAGTAAGTGCAGAAATTTCTTGGCCAATATTTCAAGGAGGAAAAAATTCAGCATCTCTTGAAAGGAGCAAGAATTTACAAAATCGAAAACAATTACTTTTAGATAATGCAGTTAGAACTAATGAAACAAACGTTGCTAGTGCCTGGTCTAAGTTTCAATCTTCAGATAGCTTGTTATCTTCAGTTCGTGCGCAGGTGAAAGCTGCAGAAATTGCTCACGAGGGGATCACAGTTGAGTATGAAACTGGACTTGGAAGAACTACACTTGATGTTATTCAGTCAAATACAATTCTTTTAACTGCTAGAATCAATTTAGCTAATTCAGAAAGAAACCTCCTATTGTCACAGTTAGAGCTTTTAAAATCAGTAGGTCTTTTGAACGCAAAATATCTCAATATTATTAAGTAATTTAGAGCTTTTTATTTAATCCTTGCCAATGAGAACAAAATGTGTACATTTAAAAGCATGATTCGTATGTTAACAATTAATAAAAAAGAGGCATCAAATGACAAAAAATAACTTAAAAGTGGTTAAAACCGCGAAAGATAAAGATTTGGAAAATAAGGAAAAAAATAAAGCTTTAGACGCAGCTATTAGTCAAATTACTGATAACTTTGGAAAAGGTTCTGTAATGAAGCTTGGCCAAAGAAAAGCTATGGATATAGAGTCTATTTCTACAGGCTCTTTAAGCTTAGATTTAGCTTTAGGTATTGGTGGATTACCAAAAGGGAGAATTGTCGAAATTTATGGTCCAGAGTCTTCTGGAAAAACAACACTTGCACTTCAAGTAGTTGCTGAGGCTCAAAAATCGGGCGGAATATGTGCATTCGTTGATGCAGAGCATGCTTTAGATCCAGTATATGCAAAAAAATTAGGTGTAAATACAGAGGAATTATTAATTTCTCAACCTGATGCTGGTGAGCAAGCGCTAGAGATAGCAGATACACTTGTTAAGTCAGGTTCTATTTCTGTAATAGTTATTGACTCAGTTGCAGCATTAACACCAAGAGCTGAAATTGAAGGGGACATGGGCGATCATCACGTAGGTCTTCAGTCAAGATTAATGAGTCAGGCTTTGAGAAAATTAACTAGCTCAATATCTAACACAAACACAATGATGATTTTCATTAATCAAATAAGAATGAAAATAGGTGTTATGTTTGGAAGTCCTGAAACTACATCAGGTGGAAATGCATTAAAATTCTACTCATCTGTAAGAATGGATATTAGAAGAATTGGTGCGATAAAAGATAAAGATGCAATCATTGGTAACTCTACAAGAGTTAAGGTTGTTAAAAATAAAGTATCTCCACCATTTAAAGTTGTTGAGTTTGATCTAATGTATGGAAAAGGAATTAGTAAAGTAGGTGAATTAATTGACCTTGGTGCAAAAGCAGAGATTGTTGAAAAATCTGGTGCTTGGTATGCATACAAAGGTGAGAAAATTGGCCAAGGAAGAGAAAATGCCAAAATCTACTTAGAACAAAATCCAAAAGTTGCTGCTGAAATAGAGATGGCAATTAGAGAAAAGGCAGGTGTGATTACTAAAAAAATTGAAGGTAACCCACTTGATCAGGAGAAAATAGAAGCGAGCCAAAAAGAAGAGACTCCTCCTGCAAAAAAGAATTAGCTAAATAGTCATTATTAGTTAAGAAAAGGCGCTGTAACAGGCGCCTTTTTCCCCTTAAGATTATAGACATCATTTAAAAAAGCTGTATTTTAAAAATATGGCTCAAAAAACCTTAAATGAAATAAGAAATACTTTTCTCAAATATTTTGAGAAAAATGATCATAAAATAGTTAAGTCAAGCAACCTTGTTCCTAATAACGATCCGACATTAATGTTTGCAAATTCCGGAATGGTTCAGTTTAAAAATGTTTTTACTGGATTAGAGAAAAGAGATTACAAAAGAGCTACCACTTCACAAAAATGTGTTAGAGCAGGTGGAAAACACAATGATTTAGAAAATGTTGGATATACTCCAAGACATCATACTTTTTTTGAGATGCTTGGAAACTTTTCTTTTGGGGATTACTTTAAGGAAAGAGCAATAGAGCTTGCTTGGAACTTAATAACTAAAGATTTTGGATTAGATAAAAATAGACTTTATTTTACTGTTTTTAATGAAGATGAAGAAGCATTTAAACTTTGGAAAAAAATATCAGGCTTAAATGAAAATAAAATAATCAAAATTTCTACTTCAGATAACTTTTGGTCAATGGGTGAAACAGGTCCATGCGGACCTTGTTCTGAAATTTTTTATGATCATGGAGATCATTTAAAAGGTGGGCTTCCTGGAAGCAAAGACCAAGATGGTGATAGATATATTGAAATCTGGAACTTGGTTTTTATGCAATATGAGCAAGTTTCAAAAGACAAGAGAATAGATTTACCCAAACCGTCTGTAGATACAGGTATGGGTCTTGAGAGAATGGCAGCTCTCCTTCAGGGTACACATGATAATTATAAAACGGATCATTTTTTAAAATTAATAAATTCGATCTCTGAAACTGTAAAAGTAAAACCTAATGAAAATAATTTATCAAGTTTTAGAGTGATAGCTGATCACTTAAGGGCAAGTTCATTTCTACTAGCCGAAGGTGTTTTGCCATCTAATGAAGGAAGAGGTTATGTCCTTAGAAGAATTATGAGAAGAGGAATGAGACACTCACATTTACTAGGATCTAAAGAACCAATTTTTTTCAATATTTTCAAAACTCTTTTAGATGAAATGTCTAAAAATTATCCGGAGTTAAAAAGGGCAGAGTCACTTATCAAAGAAACTTTGAAAATGGAGGAAGAAAAATTTTTGGTTTTATTAGAAAGAGGCATGAAAATTTTAGATGATGAAATCTCAAAAATAGACAAGGTTCTTCCTGGAGAAGTTGCTTTCAAACTTTATGATACTTATGGTTTTCCGTTAGATTTAACTGAAGATATTCTTAAGAACAAATCTCTTCAAGTAGATAATAAAAAATTTGACGAGATGATGAAAAAAAGTCGAGAGCTTGCAAAGAAAAATTGGAAAGGCTCAGGAGATAGGTCAGTCAGTGAAATTTGGTTTAATCTTAAGGAGAAAATTGGTCCTACTGAATTTTTAGGTTATGAGACCAATCATGCTGAGGGAAGTATTACTGCAATTGTTAAAGATGATAAAGAAACTCAACAATTAAAAGAAGGAGAAGAAGGGCAAATTATTTTAAATCAAACTCCTTTTTATGGGGAGTCTGGTGGTCAAGTTGGTGACAAAGGTACAATAACTTCAGGTGAAAATGAATTTGAAGTAAACGACGTTCAAAAAAAGATTGGAAACCTATTTGTTCACTTTGGTAAAGTTTCAAAAGGAATTATTAAGCTTAAAGATAATGTTGAATTAAAAATAAACTCAGAAAGACGTCAAAATATAAGAGCCTATCACTCAGCAACACATTTATTACATGAATCTCTTAGAAGAACTTTGGGAAAACATGTAATGCAAAAAGGATCATTAGTTGCGCCAGATAGATTAAGATTTGATTTTAGTCACATGAAACCAATTACAGATGAAGAAATGAAAAAAATCGATGAAAATGTAAACAAGTTTGTAAACTCAAAAACGGAAGTTGTTACACGACTAATGACTCCTGAAGAGGGAATTGAACAAGGGGCAATGGCTTTATTCGGAGAAAAATATGGAGATGAAGTTAGAGTTGTGTTTATGGGTGAAGAAGGTAACAAATATTTTTCAACAGAACTTTGTGGCGGAACACATGTAAAAAACACTAGTGAGGTTGGTAAATTTAAAGTAGTCAGCCAGTCATCAATTGCAGCAGGTGTTAGACGGGTTGAGGCATTAAGAGATAAACAACTTGAGGAATATCTTAAGTCAAAAGATAAGATGTCTAGTTTGTCCTCTCAAAAAAATGAAGAAACTATTAAATCGTTATCAAATGAAATTACAAAACTTGGAGGAAAACCAATTAAAAAATCAGATGACCTTAAGATTACAATTAAGGAGCTGACAAAACAATTAGAGGAAATAACAGTAAAGAGTATTTTATCAGATAAGAAAAAAAATATTGTTAAAGATGAAAATATTAAAAAGATTAATATTAGATTTCAAAAAATAGATGACTTACCTTTTAAAGAATTAAGAAGACTTGTTGATCAAGGCAAGAAAGATATTAAAGAAGGGATAGTTGTTATATATGCAATTAAAGATGATAAAATTGGTTTAGCAGTAGGAGTTACAGATACTTTGACCAAAAAGTACGATGCAATAAAATTTGTAAAATCTGGTTCAGAAATTCTTGGTGGAAAAGGTGGTGGAGGTAGATCTGATTTTGCCCAAGCTGGTGGAGTTCATTCAAATAAAATAGAAGAAAGTTTTGAAAAGATTAAAAGTTTAATTTAATTTTTTTTTTAAATTTCCATCGATTGCATCAAGAAATTGATTAGTAGTTAGGTATTTTTGATTTGAATCAATTAAAATTGCTAAGTCTTTAGTCATTGATCCAGTTTCAACACAATCAATACAAACCTTTTCTAACGTATTTGCAAATTTTATTAGCTCATCATTTACATCTAATTTTCCTCTATGAGCAAGTCCTCTAGTCCAAGCAAAAATTGATGCTATAGGATTTGTTGAAGTTTCTTTTCCTTGTTGATGCATTCTGTAATGTCTCGTGACAGTTCCATGAGCAGCTTCTGCCTCCATTGTTCTTCCATCTGGTGCTAGCAAGACACTTGTCATAAGTCCAAGAGAACCATATCCCTGAGCAACAGTATCTGATTGGACGTCACCATCATAGTTTTTACAAGCCCAAATATATTTACCACTCCACTTCATTGCGCAGGCAACCATGTCATCTATAAGCCTATGTTCATAGGTTAAATTATTTTTTTCAAATGACGATTTAAATTCTTTTTCGAAAACACCTTGAAATATATCTTTAAATCTTCCGTCGTAAGTTTTTAAAATAGTGTTTTTTGTTGAAAGGTAAACTGGCCACTTTTTAATCAATCCATAGTTAAAACAAGATCGAGCAAAATCTTCTATTGATTTATCTAAATTGTACATTGATAAAGCCACCCCTGATCCAGGGAAATTAAATACTTCATAATTTTTGGTATCTTTGCCATCCTCAGAAGTCCATTTAATTTCAAGTTTTCCTTTACCAGGAACTTTAAAATCGGTTGCTCTGTATTGGTCACCAAATGCATGTCTTCCAATGATTACAGGATCAGTCCATGATGGTACCAATCTTGGAACATTTTTACAAATAATGGGCTCTCTAAATACAGTTCCTCCAATGATATTTCTAATTGTACCGTTTGGAGATCTCCACATCTTTTTTAAATTAAATTCTTTTACTCTTGCTTCGTCAGGTGTAATTGTTGCACACTTAATACCTACACCATTTTTTTTAATTGCATTCGCACAATCAATTGTTATTTGATCTGAAGTATTATCCCTGCTTTTCATACCAAGATCGTAATATTCAATACCTAAATCTAGATACGGTAATATCAGTTTATTCTTAATAAACTCCCAAATTACTCTTGTCATTTCATCGCCATCCAACTCGACGATTGGGTTTTTGACCTTAATTTTGCTCATATTTATGTATAAATCTTAGTAATTGAATTTCTGCTTTTTATATACATATTAATCAGAAATTATCAAATAAAGGATTATGATAGATAAAGTTTTTCCGAAAATACATAACGAGGGTTATAAGTTTTTAGTAATCTTTGGACTTGGAACACTTGTTTTATATTTAATAAGTGGTTTCTTAGGTTTAATAGGTATTATTCTTACAATATGGGTTTACTATTTTTTCAGAGACCCGGATAGATTCCCAATTAATGATGAAAATTATCTTGTAAGTCCGGCCGATGGATTAGTGATAAAAGTAGAGGAAGTTAATGGTCCTTCAGAACTTTCCTTAGAGAATAAAAAATTCACAAAAGTAAGCGTGTTTATGAATGTTTTTGATTGTCACGTAAATAGAATTCCATGCAGTGGTGAAATTGAGGAAATTTTATACAAACCTGGAAAGTTTTTAAATGCATCTCTAGATAAAGCCAGTGAGGACAATGAGAGAAATTATTATAAAATAAAAAATAGTAATGGTGATCAGGTTATAGTTGTTCAGATAGCTGGTTTGATTGCTAGGCGTATTGTTACTGAGACAAACAAAGGAGAAAAACTAAACCAAGGTGATCGAATAGGAATGATTAGATTTGGTAGTAGGGCAGATATATACTTTGAAAATTATAAACCTTTAGTAAAAGTAAATCAAAGAGCAGTGGCTGGCGAGACATTAATTGCAAAAAAATAAAATGGAACAACAAAATAAAAATTTCAAGTTGGTTGCGAACAAAAAAACAAGATCAATTTTACCTAATATGTTTACACTAGTAGGCGTGTGTATAGGCTTAACGTCTATTAAATTTGCTTTTGATGGCAGCTTTGGTTTTGCAGTTCTAGCAATTTTAGTTGCTGGGATTATAGATGGTCTTGATGGAAGGATTGCAAGACTTATTAAAGGGACTTCAGAAGTTGGTAAAGAACTAGATTCTTTAACAGATGTCATAAGCTTTGGGGTTGCTCCGGCTTTTATAATGTATTTTTGGTCATTAAATAATCTTGGTAGAGTTGGGTGGTTGGTTTGTTTGATTTATGTAATTTGTGTTGCTTTGAGGTTAGCGAGATTTAATATTACCTCTAATACAAATGCAAAGTGGAAAGATAACTTTTTTGAAGGTGTCCCTTCACCGGCCGGGGGTATTTTAGTTTTATTTCCATTAATCTATAGTTTTAGTGAGTTTCAACTTTTTTCAATTGAAAATGCATATCTAGTCCCTGGTTTTTTTATTTTAACTTCAATATTATTAATCAGCAAAATACCAACCTATTCTTTTAAAAAAATCGTAGTCCCTAGAAGATTAACAATTTTTTTATTATTTACTTTAATTTTATTTTTTGGTTTGTTATTGATCTATACTTATAACGTTATAGTAGTATCAACATTAATATACTTACTTCTTATACCAATTAGCTTTTTCCATTTTCGTAGACTGTCCAAAAAATTTAGTCATGTAAATCAAGATGGTGAAGATCAAGAAGATGTTCTTTAAATGAAAACAAACGCTATAGTTTCATTAGCAGATGAAAAGTATTTTGATTTATTAATTGAATTAATTGACTCAATAAAAAAGAAACCTGAGAGCAACAATACAGCAATTTGTGTACTCGATGCAGGAATGAATGATAGTCAAAAAGAACAATTAAAAAACAAGGTTGATGAAGTTGCAAAAGCAGAGTGGGATATTGAAGTTTCAAATTTAAAAGTAATGGGAAAAGAATGGCTCAAAAGTCAAGTATCTCGTGCATTTCTACCAAAATATTTTCCAAAATATGATAGATACCTTTGGATAGATTGCGATGCATGGGTTAATGATTGGAAGTGTGTAGAACTATATTTTAAAGCATGTGATAAAGGAAAATTAGGAATTACTCAAACAATGGGACCAGGCTATAAAATAATGTCAAAAGTAAAATGGTTATTTGGAAAATTAGCAATTGTTAAAAGCCAAAATTTTAAACATGCTCTTTCATCAAATATTGATATTTCAAAATCAAGAAAACTTGCGTTTGCACCTCATATTAATATCGGTGTATTTTCACTTCAAAAAAATTCACCATGTTGGAAGGTATGGCAAAAAAATCTAAGACAAACTTTGAAAAGTGGAAAAATTTTTGGATCAGAAGGGCTAGCTATAAATCTAAGCGTTTACATAGACGAGGTAGACACAGAATTTTTACCTTTAAATTGCAATTGGATTGCAAGCAACCTACTTCCAAAATACGATAGCAACCAAAAAACATTTGTGGAGCCTTACTTACCAAATAATAAAATCGGTATCATGCACTTAGCTGCAGGAATTTGGAAAGATAATGTCGACATGAGATTAGATAAAAGTGTAAAAATTGATATTTATAATCTTCAAGATCAAAAAGAGCTTAAAAGTTTAAGGTTTAACTATAATTGAAAAAAAACAAGATTTCTAAAAGCTGGATAATAAGACAGAGAAGAGATAAGTATGTTCGTCAATCAAAATTAGAAGGTTATAGGTCGAGAGCAGTATATAAACTTAAAGAGTTAGACGAAAAATTTAAAATTGTTAAAAATAATTTAAGTATTTTGGATATAGGTTCTGCACCTGGAAGCTGGACACAATATCTATCTGAAAAATCAAAAGGCTCAAAAATAATGTCTATTGATCTTAAAGAAGTTGAGAAAATAAAAGAGGTTTATCATGTTGTCGGTGATTTTTTGGATATTGAAAACCAAAAAATAATTACAGATTATTTTCCAAAAAAAATAGATCTTGTAGTCTCTGATATGGCGGTTAATACCACTGGCAATAAAAATTTAGATTCAATTCAAACGGGTGAACTTTCTTTAACAGCAATGCACTTTGCTATTGGTATGCTGCGACCAAAAGGAATTTTTCTATCGAAAATTTTTATGGGCTCAACATTTAATGAAATTGTTGAAAATGCAAAAAAAAACTTTAAAGAAAGCAAAATCTTTAAACCACCTTCTAGTAGAAAAGACTCGAAAGAAAGCTTCATCATCTGTAAAAATCTAAGATAGTCACTTTTAAATTTTCAGGAATCGTATATAAACTATTATGGATCCCATAAAAGAAGCGCTTACCTTTGATGATGTGACTTTAGCACCAAAGTATTCTTCTGTACTTCCTTCTGAAGTAAATACGTCTGTCAAACTGTCAAAAAACTTGAATCTTAAAATACCTTTGCTTTCGTCTGCCATGGACACAGTTACAGAGTCTAAAATGGCAATTGAAATTGCAAAGGCAGGGGGTATTGGAGTTATTCACAGAAATCTTTCCATTAGTGATCAAATATTAGAAATAAAAAAAGTTCAAAAAAAAGGGTTAGTAGTTGGAGCAGCAGTTGGGACTAATGACACCGAACTATCTAGAGCGGAGAAAATTATTAAAAGCAAAGTTGATTTAATTGTTGTAGATACAGCGCATGGCCATTCTAAAAGAGTAGCAAATATAATTAAATTTATAAAAAAAAGAAAATCGAGTAAAACAACCTTGTGCGCAGGCAACATTGCAACAGCTAAAGCAGCGAAATTTTTATGCAAACTTGGAGTAGATATAGTAAAAGTAGGAATTGGACCAGGATCAATTTGTACAACTAGACTTGTTGCTGGTATTGGTGTTCCACAGTTAAGTGCATTGTTAGATGTAAAAAAAGGTTTAAACAAAAATGTAAAAATGATTTCTGATGGAGGAATTAAATTTTCTGGAGATATTGCAAAAGCACTAGCAGCAGGGGCAGATGCTGTAATGGTAGGATCAATGATCGCTGGAACTAACGAGGCCCCGGGTAAAATCATAAAAAAAAATGGAAAATTGTTCAAAGTTTTCAGGGGAATGGGTTCGGTTGGAGCAATGAACAAAGGGTCTGCTGACAGATATTTCCAAAAAAAACAAAAGGATAGCTCAAAATATGTTCCAGAAGGAGTAGAAGGTTTGATTAAATATAAAGGTGATGTATCTAAGATAATTTTTAAACTTATTGGAGGACTTAAATCATCGATGGGCTACTTAGGTTCTAAAAATGTAATTAATTTAAGAAATAAACCTAAATTTGTTAAAATTACAAAAGCTGGATTTTATGAGAGTATGGTCCATAGTATAGATGAGGTGAAAAAAAACAGCCAATATTTATGAGGAATATAAATAAATTTTTTTTAATTTTAATTTTATTGTTTTTTAAAACAATTGCTTATGGCTCTGAAAGTTTTTTTGACCAAGCAGTAGATAAATTTAATGCCAAAAAATTTGATGACTCAAAATTTTTGTTTCACAGAAATATTGTATTTAACCCTAAAGACGCTAAATCTTACTTGTATTTAGCTAAGATTTTCAATTCTGAAAAAAACCAGAAAGAAGAAGAAAAAAATTTAAATACTACTCTTCTACTTGAACCAAATAATGAAGAAGCAATTTATATGCTTATACAAATTAATCTTGATAAATCAAATTTTTCTAAAGCAAATGAATTGTTAACAAAACTAGATATAGTTTGTAAGGATTTTTGCTCCAAAAAAAAAGAAATTAAAAAATCACTCCAAAATCTTGAAGCAAAAAATGAAAAAAAACAATAGAGCTAAGAAAATTCTTATAATTGATTTTGGTTCTCAATATACCCAATTAATTGCAAGACGTGTAAGAGAGCTTGGTGTATTTTCTGAAATATCAAATCATAAACAAGTTAAAAACGTTAATGTAAAGGAACTATTTGGAATTATTTTGTCAGGCGGTCCTTTAAACGTTTATGAGGATAAAAAAATAAATTTTAATAAAAAAATTTTAAACGTAAAGGTTCCAATTTTAGGTGTTTGCTTTGGCCATCAGTTAATTTCAAAACATTATGGCGGCAAAGTTATAACAGCGAAAAATAGAGAGTTTGGCTTGGCTTCTATTAAAAAAAAATTAAACTCTAAATTAACCAAAAACTTTTTTGATAACCGCAAACAAAGGAATGTATGGATGAGCCATGCAGATCATGTTACCAGACTACCAAAAGGTTTCAAAGCAGCAGCATCAACAAAAGGTTCAAAATTTACGATAATTGAAAATGATGCAATCAAGAGATATGGTGTTCAATTCCATCCTGAAGTAACTCACACAGAAAAAGGAATTTTATTACTCAAAAATTTCATTTTTGGAATATGTAAGTCAAAAAAAAATTGGTCAACAGATCATCAAAAGAAAACATTAATAAAAAATGTCCAAAATCAAATTGGCGACAAAAAAATAATATGCGCACTCTCTGGGGGTGTTGATAGCAGCGTTGTGGCTCAATTATTGAATAAAGCAGTTGGTAAACAACTACACTGTATATTTGTTAACACGGGATTGCTAAGACTTAATGAAGAAAAACAAGTAATAAGCACTTTTAAAAAAAAACTAAAAATGAATTTGATATATGTAAATGCAGCAGATGAATTTTTAAATAAATTAAAGAATATTACAGAACCTGAAAAAAAGAGAAAAATAATTGGAAATTTATTTATTAAAATTTTTGAACGATATGCAAAAAAATTAAAGAATGTGAAATTTTTAGCCCAAGGAACTTTATATCCAGATTTAATTGAAAGTAAGTCAGTTACAGGAAGTCAAACATCTAAAATTAAATCACATCACAATGTTGGTGGATTGCCAAAAAGAATGAAATTAGAATTGTGCGAACCCTTAAGATTACTTTTTAAGGATGAAGTAAGAAAACTTGGAATAAAATTAAATTTATCTAAAAACATAATTAGTCGTCACCCATTTCCAGGGCCTGGACTAGCAATAAGAATGCCAGGAAAAGTCTCGAAAGATAAAATAGAAATATTAAAACAGGCAGATAATATTTTTATTTCTGAACTTAAAAAAGAAAAATTATATGATAGAATTTGGCAGGCCTATGCCGCTTTGTTGCCAGTAAAAACAGTTGGTGTTATGGGTGACAATAGAACTTATGAGTATATTTGCTTGCTAAGAGCAATAACTTCTCAAGATGGTATGACAGCAGATTTTTTTGATTTTCCTAAAAATTTCATACAAAATGTGTCTAATAAAATTATTAATAATATTAGAGGAATAAACAGAGTAGTTTATGATGTCACTTCAAAACCACCAAGCACTATTGAATTAGAGTAATGAACAATAAAATAAAAAAAATTTTAAAGAAAAAAAATAAATCAAAGATTGTTTGCCTTACAGCCTATTCCAAAAATATTGCTGAAATTGTTGATGATCATGCAGATATAGTTCTAGTCGGAGACTCTCTTGGATCTGTATTATATAATTACGATACAACAAGAAAAGTAAGTCTGAATATGATGATCGAACATACCAAGAGTGTTAGAATGGGGGTTAAAAAAAGCGTTTTAGTAATTGATCTTCCCTATAATACCTACAGAAATAAATCTGAAGCACTTAAAAATTCTAAGAGATCAATTAAAGAGACAAAATGTGATGCTGTTAAAGTTGAGGGGGGAACAAGAGTGAAAGAAATTGTAAAACATTTGGTTAAAAATAGAATACCTGTACTAGGTCATATTGGCGTAACACCACAAACAACTAAAGGAAAATTTAGATCTAAAGGTAAAAATGAAGTTGAAAAAAGAAAACTTTTGAAGGATGCTCAAGATCTAGAACAAAGCGGAGCTTTTGGAATTGTTTTAGAATGTATTTATAGTGGCATCTCAAAACAAATAACAAACTCAATTAATATTCCAACAATTGGAATTGGAGCTTCAGTAAATTGCGATGGTCAAATTCTTGTAACGGATGATTTGATTGGTCTAAATGAGACCAGATTTAGGTTTGTAAAAAAATTTGGTAATATTAAGAAATACATTAAAAGTGCAGTTATAAAATATAAAAACTCAGTAAAACAAAAAAAATTTCCCTCCAAAAAAAACAGTTATTAATTAATAACTACCTTTGCTGTCTTGTTCTAAATTTACCTTTGCTAACCTCTTTTTCTAAAAATGTTCCGAAGGCGTCCCCATTTGTATCGAATTCAACATTTGTAGCTCCCTCATAGTCAATTTTTTTTCCTTTTTTTAGAAGTTTTAAACCTTTAGCAATCTCACCTGGATAAATTTTGGTACCTGGAGAATTGCTCACTGACACAATATTTTTAGATAAATTATTATTCGATTTAAAATTTTTCTCCTGCAAAGCAAGAATAAGTATAGCTGTTGCATCATAAGTTTCCCCGATAAATGGTCCTGAAGTATCAATGTTATTTTTTTTGGCAATTTTATAAAATGAGTTAATATTTTTGGTATTTGAACCTGGAATTATTCCAAATGAATTATTAATTAATTTGCCAAATTCTTTTTCAGTAGATTCATTAATCATCCTATCTGATAAAATGAATTTTTCAAAAGCACCTGAGTCAAGAATTGACTTAATTAATCTTTCTCCATCTTGTTCAATTTCAGTAAAAATTGCAACAGCGTCTCCTCCTGCGGCAGCTAAGACTGACACTTCATTTGAAAGATCAGTTTTATTTATCTTTATGGGTACACTTACAGTAATTTCTACATTACTATCATAAAGTGTTTTTTTAAAATTTCTCTCAAGTTCTTTTCCATAATTTGTGTCTTGGAATGAAACTGCAATACGTTTGATACCTCTATCCCTTGTAATTTTAGCTAAAACTTCACCATCTCTATTACTTGGAGCAGTGGTTCTAAAAAATAAGTTTTTTTCATCTAACATTGATAACAAAGGAGTAGTTGCTGACGGTGAAATCATAGGAATGTTTTTTTCATTAGCCGATCCCAAAAGAATTCCTTCAGATATTCCAGGGCAGGCAGCACCAATGATTCCAATAATATTATTTTTATTAATTGTTTTGTTTACTGATTTAATTTTGGACGTATCACATTTTGTATCTATTTTAATTGAATTGACCTTTTCCCCACCATTTAAAAATATTTTTGAGGAATTCGCCTCTGAAATTGCTAATTCTGCTGAAGATGCCATACTCGAAACAATAGATTCTGTCGGACCAGTAAAACCAAGAGCTATACCGATTGTTTTTTCATTCGCCTTGGTTTCTATTTGATTTCCTATCAAACAGAATAAAAAAAGAATACTTAGAATTTTTTTTCTCATGATTAGGTAAAATAAAAATATGCCAGTATTAAAAATTTTTCAATTAGGTTATTTTACCTTTTGAATTAAAAACACAGATCCAACTACAATTATCCCTCCTAAAGTCATTATCAAACTAGGGATTTCATTAAATATTATATATGTTTGGATTAATCCAAATACAGGAAATAGAGCATAAAAGGGAAGAACTTTTCCTACCGGATAAAATTTATATAAATAAAATAAAGACATATGAGCGCCTATTGAAACAATTAAACCAGAGTAAATTATAAAAAACCACATATCTAGCTGAATGTTCTTTAGAATAATCATTGTGTTTCCCTCAAAGAAAAATGATAAAAGTATTAATACAACAAATCCAATTGATGCCATGAAAAAATTCGTATTTACTATGCTTAAATTATTTGTATCTCTACTAGCTACATTCGCAATAGCATAAAAGAATGCCATTAAAGCTGTGAGTACAAGTGCAAAAATATTGTTAATCAACTCTGGATCAAAACCAATAAAGATTATCCCCAAAAAAGATGTAATTACAAAAAACCATTTTTGAAAACTAAATTTTTCATTTAAAAAAAAATTACTTAAAATAATTGCAAATGGAATGGCAAGCTGAGATCCAATAATAACAGGAGATACTATATTAGACTCCTGTAGAGATAGATAAGTGAAACCTGTAACCCCAACACCCATAGAAAAAGAAAAAATAAACAAAGATTTCAAATTTTCTTTAGGGATCTTAAAATTAAAAAAGGGTAATAAACAAATTACGACTACTAACATTCTTAGCGATCCAAAAAGTAAAGGAGGTACATTTGTGTTTAAGACCAGTTTTCCAAAAACAAAGGCACTTCCAAATAGTGCCATGATTAATAAAATTAATAAGTAATGTTTAATAGTCAAAAAAATCCAATATTAAATTGATTTATAGAATGACATTCATATTTTTTAAGTTATCCTATGTCAATTAATATGAATTCAAAAAAGATTAAAGCTCAATTTGCAAAAGAGACTAACCCGAAAGTGGGTTTAATTGTTTTATCGACCGACAATATGATAGAAAAAGATTTCTCAAAAGTCTTAAGTGATAAACCAGTAGATTTATATGTTAATAGGATTAAAAATTATAATCCTGTAACAGCAGAAAATTTAAAAAAAATGACAGAAAACATTACTTCAGTTGCCGATAACATATTACCTGGTGAAAAAGTGGATTGTGTTGTTTTTGGATGCACATCAGGAACAATAGTCTCTGGTTTTGATAATATAAAAAAAAAAATTAATTTAGCAAAACCTAATGCCTTAGTTACGGCTCCAAGCACTGCAGCTTTAAATGCCCTAAAGAAAAAGAACATTAAAAGAATATCTGTAGTCACACCATATATTAAGTCTTTAAATGATGATGTTGTAAATTTTTTTAAAGAAAATAACTTTGAAATAGTTTCTAATACATATTTTGATATTGAGTCAGATGTGGATATAGGAAAAGTAGACCAGAATAAATTGTTTGAGATATTATCTGAAATTAATCATAATCAAGCTCAGGCGCTATTTGTTTCTTGTACTTCATTACCAGTTTTAAACATAATTGAAAAACTTGAAAAAAAATTAAATATGATTGTGTTATCAAGTAACCAAGCACTAATTTGGGAAACTCTAGAAAAAATAAATGAGAACAAATCTGTAACTGGATTTGGAAGTTTATTTAACTAACTTTTTATATGAATTTCACAGTCAAAGAATATAAAAATCGTCTTAAAAAAGTTCAATCAGAAATGCAAAAAAAAGGAATTGAACTTCTTATTTCACAGGATACTGCAAACATAAACTATCTGACAGGATATGATGCTTGGTCTTTTTATTATTCTCAATGTGTAATAGTTCATGTGAATTCTGATGAGCCCCTATGTTTTGTTAGAGCTCAGGATGCTGGCGGGGCTTTTATAACTACCTACCTTAAAAAGGAAAATATCATTATATATGACGAAAAATATATTCATACCTGGCCGACCCATCCGTATGATGCGTTAGTTGATTTAATAAAGAAAAAAAAGTGGGACAAAATTAATATAGGAGTAGAAATGGATGCCCATTATTTCACAGCTTATTGTTATGAAAAGTTAAAAAAGGGATTACCTAACGCAAAAATTTTAGACTCTGAAAGATTAGTCAATTGGGTAAGAGTAGAAAAATCCATTGCTGAAATTGAATGTATGAAAAAGGCAGCAACTATTTCTGAGATGGCGATGAAAACTGCAATGGAAACAATAAGTCCAGATGTAAGACAATGTGATGCTGTTGCTGAAATTCAAAGAACCCTATTTAGAGGTACCCCAGAATATGGTGGTGAATATGCAAGTATTGCAACTTTAATTCCTACTGGAAAAGGAACATCAGCTTCACATTTAACTGCTAGCGATAAAAAATTTGTTAATGGGGAAGCAACAATTATTGAGTTATCAGGGACTTATAAAAGGTATCATGCTCCAATGGCAAGAACAATTAATTTAGGGAAGCCAGATCAAAAAAAACTTGATGCTATGAAAGCAACTAATGAAGCTTTAGAGGAGGGTATTAACGCTAGTAAACCAGGTAATACCGCTAATGATGTTGCGGAAAAATTTTGGGGAGTCTTGGATAAGTATGAAATTAAAAAAGAATCTCGAACAGGTTACTCTATAGGTATTGGGTATCCACCAGATTGGGGCGAACACACTTTAAATATTTACAAAGGAGACATGACCGAATTAAAACCTAATATCTGTTATCACATGATTGCTGTTATGCAATTTGGTGATTGGGGAGTTGAGTCATCAGAGTCTATAAGGATAACTGAGAGTGGAAATGAACTTTTATGCAATTTTTCAAGAGATTTACACGTAAAATAAGTTCTTGAAATAGATCTCAACAAATGTTTTAAACCTTATCTTATGTCAAAGAACTTAGATTTTGTTAAATTCGATAAAGTTGACAAAAGTTACGATGGAAAGGTACTTGTTGTTAAAGATTTAAACTTAGACATTGCTGAAGGCGAGTTCATAACTATGTTAGGACCATCTGGATCAGGTAAGACAACTTGTTTGATGATGTTAGCTGGTTTTGAAACTCCTACAAACGGTGAAATTTACTTAGATAAAAATCCAATTTCAAATATACCTCCACATAAAAGAGGAATAGGAATGGTCTTTCAAAACTATGCCTTGTTTCCTCACATGACAGTATACGAAAATTTAGCCTTTCCCCTAAAGGTAAGAAAATTTCAAAAGGATGAGATTGATAAGAAAGTAGACAAAGCTCTTTCAATGGTGTCGCTATCTGGTTTTGAACATAGAATGCCAGGACAGTTATCTGGTGGTCAACAACAAAGGGTAGCAGTTGCGAGATCTTTAGTGTTTGATCCCCAATTAGTTTTAATGGATGAACCACTTGGAGCTTTAGATAAAAATTTAAGAGAGAGCATGCAGTACGAAATTAAACATATTCATGAAAGCATTGGGGTTACGGTAGTCTACGTAACACATGATCAAAGTGAAGCATTAACAATGTCTAATAGAATAGCAGTTTTCAATGATGGAAAAGTTCAACAATTATCTTCGCCTGATAAATTATACGAGGAACCTGTAAACTCTTTTGTAGCTGAATTCATTGGCGAGAATAACACTTTTGCGGGTCAAGTAACAAATATGTCAAAAGATCAGTGTAAAGTAAAATTGAGCGATGGCACAGAAATAATTGCTAATCCAGTATCTGTAACATCTAACGGTGACAAGACTACAGTATCATTAAGACCTGAAAGAGCTTTGATTAATACAAAAGAAAAAATGGACAATAATTTCAAAGGAAAGATTGAAGAGGTTATTTACCACGGAGATCATACTAGAGTAAGACTGGATCTACTTGGAAACAAAGAATTTATTTTAAAAGTTCCTAACAGTTCCGCCAATATGGACATTAAGATGGGCAACCAAATTAATGTAAGCTGGAACAGTCATGATGCTAGAGCATTAGATCCAAAATAAACCTCAGGTTTAATTTTCAATTATTTAACCAAATAAAACCCTATTTTAGCTAAATGTCAGGTTGACTCTGACTTATTATCTTGCTGTAATTAGACTTTATAAAACGTTTAAACGGAGGAATAATGAAAAAACTAAGTAAATTGTTACTAGTTCTATCTTTTGCACTTTCTATCAGCTCATCAGCATTTGCAGTTACAGTTGCATCATGGGGTGGAGCTTATACAGAGTCACAAAAGCTAGGATATGGTGACCCTACTGCTAAGAAACTTGGTGTACCGATCAATTGGGTCGACTACTCAGGTGGATTATCAGAAATTAAAGCACAAAAAGAGGCTGGCAAAATTACGTGGGATATAATTGACGTATTTGCTATGGACACTATCACTGGATGTGACGAAGGTTTATTTGTTGAATTTGATTTTGACAAAGACTTCCCACCAGCTCCAGATGGAACAAAAGCAAGTAAAGACTTCTTTGCTCCAATGCCAAGTAAATGTGCTGTAGGAAACATTTTATATTCTTGGAACTACGCGTACAACACAAAGAATGTAAGCGGAACACCAAAAACTATAAAAGACTTCTTTGACACTAAAAAGTTTCCAGGAAAAAGAGCTATCTACAAAAGCGCTTTAACAAATTTAGAGATTGCTTTAGCTGCAGATGGTATCAAACCAGGAAAAGGTGGAAAGAAAATCTACAAAGCTCTTGAGACAGAAAAAGGTGTTAACAGAGCAATGAACAAAATCAAAGCATTATGCACAGATCCTAACGGTGGATGTGTATTTTGGTCAGCAGGTGCTCAACCACCAGAACTATTAGTTTCAGGTGAAGTTGTTATGGCAACTGGTTGGAACGGAAGATTCTTCAACGCAGAAATCGGTGAAGGTGCTCCAATCAAACAAGTTTGGGATGGTCAAGGTCTTGACTACGAATATTTCGTATTAGTTAAAGGTGGACCAAACGAAGCTGATGCTAAAAAAGCACTAGCGATGATGACAAGTACAGAAGGTTTAGCAGGAAGTGCAAAATACATTGCATATGCACCTTGGAGAAAATCATCACTTAAAGTTATGGCAGCAGGTGAGCCATGGTACAAAGATGGTAAGACTAACATGGTGCCACAAATGCCAACTGCGCCAGCAAACACTAAAAATTACTTCTTAGTAGATCCAATATTCTGGGCTGATAACGGTACAGAGCTTGGTGAAAAATGGGAAGCAATGAAAGCTGGTCTATAATTTTAAGTTTTAAAGACTAAAATTATATATTATATTAAGGGCGGTTATTTATAGCCGCCCTTTTTTATTTATGAGCAGTGAAACTGGAAAAATTTTAACGACAGACGGCATACCTCTTGAGGTAAGTCTAAAAAAAGCTGAAAGAAAAAATAAAATAAAAGCATTTCTTTTAGTAGCACCTCTATTACTATTTTTGCTTATTACATATATTTTCCCTATCGGCGACATGCTCATGAGGAGTGTGGATGACAAAATGGTTACTGAGATGTTGCCAAAAACATTCAAGTCAATGGAAAAATGGGATGGTAAAGAACTGCCGCCAGAAGAAGTTTTCGAATCTTTTTATTTGGATTTTCAAAAACTTGTTGAAGAAAAAAGAGATGGAAAACTTTCTACACAATTAAATTATACAAAGAATGGATTTAAAAGTATTTTAAAAAAATTACGAAGAAAAGCAAAAAATTTTGAGGAAGGAAATTACAAAGAACAAATAATGGCTGTCCATAAAAGATGGGCAGATGTTGAATATTGGCGAGCCATACAAAGACGTGCTCCTGCTTATACAAGTCAAAAATATTTAAAAGGAATTGACATGTATAAAAACGAAGAGGGCAAAATTGTAAGTGTGGAAGAAGATCGAAGAGTTCATAGAATTTTATGGCTTAGAACTTTAGAGATAGCATTCTTTGTGACTCTTTTATGTTTTTTAATGGCTTACCCAATAGCCCATTTACTTGCTACCTTGCCAATGAAATATAGTAACCTATTAATGATTTGCGTACTTCTTCCATTTTGGACATCACTTTTAGTAAGAACCGCAAGTTGGATGATACTCTTACAACAACAAGGAGTTGTTAACGATTTTTTTGTTATGATAGGATTGGTCGCAGACGATAGTAGACCAGAAATGATGTTTAATAAAACTGGTACCTATGTGGCAATGACACAAATATTGTTGCCTTTTATGGTTTTACCTTTGTACAGTGTAATGAAAACAATATCCCCAAGTTTAATGAGAGCTGGAAAATCTTTAGGCGGAACTCCATTCGTTGCTTTTTGGAAAGTATACTTCCCTTTAACGATACCAGGTATTGGAGCGGGATGTTTACTGGTATTTATTTTAGCGATTGGATATTACATTACACCTGCATTAGTGGGAGGTGCATCAGGAACGTTAATTAGTAACCAAATCGCATTTCACATGAAAAGTACCCTTGATTGGAGCTTTGCTTCAGCCATGGGTCTAATGTTACTTGCGGGAGTTTTAGCAATTTATTGGGTCTACAATAAACTTGTTGGAGTAGATAATATAAAACTAGGATAATTATGGCACTACCAAAGTATACCGAGACACGTTATAGAGTTTGGCATTACTTCTATATTACTATTTGCTCATGCGTATTTTTCTTTTTAATTGCACCTTTATTCGTAATATTTCCATTATCTTTTAATGCTGAGGAATTTTTAAGTTTTTCTGAAGGGATGAAAAACCTTGATCCTGATGCATTTTCTTTAAGATGGTACAAAGATATGATCTACGGGACAAAAAATCCATGGGGTCTTGCAGCAAAAAATAGTTTTATAATCGCTATATTTGCAACACTCGGCTCAGTTATTTTAGGTACAGTTGCTGCATTAGGACTAAGCAGCAGACATATGCCATACAAGGGATTAATTATGGCTACTTTAATTTCACCGATGATAGTGCCATTAATCATTTCTGGTGTTGCAATTTTTTTCTTTATGGCAAAAGCAGGACTTGCTGCTACACATACTGGAATTGTATTAGCGCACATTATTTTAGGAACACCTTTCGTTGTTATTACTGTAACAGCAACTTTATCAGGCTTTGACCACAGTGTTACAAGAGCTGCATCAAGCTTAGGCAGTGATCCAGTAAATACATTTATGAAAATTACACTACCATTAATTTTACCAGGAGTAATATCTGGAGGCTTGTTTGCTTTCGTTACATCTTTCGACGAAGTTGTTGTGGTTTTATTCTTAGCTGGTTTAGAAAATACAACAATTCCAATTCAAATGTGGACTGGCTTAAGAGAGCAGTTAAGCCCAACAATATTAGCTGTTGCGACATGTTTAATAATTTTATCTACATTAATTCTTGTTACAGCTGAGCTATTAAGACGAAGATCTGAAAGGCTTAGAGGAATAAATAGATAAAAAATGGAAATCAAAAAGGTTGTTGTAATAGGCTCTGGAACTATGGGTAGTGGAATCGCTGCTCATTTATGTAATGCGAATGTACCGGTTACTTTATTAGATCTTACGACTGACATAAGTACCAAGGCAAGAGAGCGAATACATAAATCAAGACCGCCATTATTAATTGATAAATCAAAAATTGATAATATCAAAGTTGGTAACATCAACGATGATTTTAATGTTGTAAAAGAGGCTGACTGGATAGTCGAAGCTGTAGTTGAAAGAATAGACATTAAACATCAAATTTATAAAAAAATATTTGATAACAGAAAAGATGGAGCCATTGTTTCATCTAACACTTCCTCAATCCCAATTAAAATTCTATCTGAAAATATGACTGATGAGCAAAAAAAAGATTTTTGCATAACTCACTTCTTCAATCCAGTTAGATACATGGGTTTGTTAGAAATAGTAAAAAATGAAAATAATGATTTAAAAAAAATTAATTCTTTGAAAGTCTTTTGCGAAAAAGAACTTGGTAAAGGAGCAATTGTTTGTAACGATACGCCAGGTTTCCTTGGTAATAGAGTAGGAGTTTATGCAATGCAAGTTGCTATGACTGAAGCATTTAAAATGAAATTGACTGTTGAAGAAGCTGATGCAGTTTTTGGAAGACCTATGGGAATACCTAAAACTGGAGTGTTTGGTTTATATGATCTAATTGGTATTGATTTGATGGCAGATGTTTTAAAAAGTTTTGTAAAAGAACTTCCAGAAAATGACAAATTTCAGGAGGTTGCTAAAGAAATACCACTTGTAAAAAAATTGATCGAAACTGGTTATACTGGAAGAAAAGGTAAGGGTGGTTTCTATAGAATGAAAAAATTAGAAAACCAAAAAATTTTGGAGGCAATTAACCTTCAAACAGGAGAATATTCTGAGTCTAAAAAAATTGATCTTAAAATTGATACTGTGAACCTTAACACTATTATTAACAGGAAAGACAAATACGGAGAATATGCTTGGTCAGTAATTTCTCAAATTATTAAATATGCATCATCTTTAGTCCCAGGTATAACTGATAAATTCAATGACATTGATGAAGCTATGAGATTAGGATTTAACTGGGCTATGGGACCCTTTGAAATGCTTAAATCAATCGGTGTAAAAAATTTTTTCAATCGTGTTGATGAATTTAAGGGAAACAAATTTTTAGAGGAACTTTCAGTAAAAAAAGATGAAAACTTTTATGGTGAAAGACAAATTTACACCGAAATAGAAACACTTGGCAAGGTCAAGCCTAAAGCTTTGAGTTTAGATAAAAACAAGTCAGCAGAGATTTACAGGTTTAAAGATTTTAACATTGTAGAGTTTACCACTAAAGCATGTGCGCTAGACTATGACTCTATGGATAGTTTGAAAAAAGCAACAGATAAACCTTTGATCATTATAAATGAAAGTATGCAATTTTCTGCTGGTGTTAATTTGACATATACAATGAACTTCGCTGAAAAAGGGGATTTTAAATCTATAGAAAAATTTATTAAATATTTTCAAGATACTTGTAAACAACTTAAGTATTCAAAATTTCCTGTTGTCTCAGCACCTTCTGGGCTTACTTTAGGTGGTGGATTTGAGGTAATGGTTCAAAGCAATTTTGTTACATCTCACACAAATATAGTAGTGGGTTTAGTCGAGACAATGGTTGGACTTGTACCCGCTGGCGGTGGATGTAAAGAGATGCTGTGGAGATGGGCTCAAAGCGAGGAGTCTAAGAAAGATTTAGATTTTGCACCACTTAAAGTATTTGAAATAATAGGTTATGGGAAAACTGCATCTTCTCCAATTGAAGCCGAGCCCCTGAAATACTTGTTACCAACTGATAAAAAAATAATGAATAGGAATAGTTTATTTTCAGAGGCGAAAAAAGTTATAGAGGAAAATAAAAATTTTAAACCAAGTAATGAGTGTACTTTTAAATTATCGGGAAAATCAGTAAGAGAAAAAATGTTTAAAACTTTGGATAAACTTTATAATGATAAAATTATCTTTGATCATGGTATGACAGTAGGAAAAGAACTTGCAAATGTTTTAAGTGGTGGTGATACGAATTCTGAAAAAACATTGACTGAGGATGATATTTACAAATTAGAACTAGACTCTTTTATGAGATTGATTGAAAATAAAAAAACTCAAGATAGAATAAAGCATACATTGTCTACTGGCAAACCTTTGGTCAATTAGAAATCTCAGATAACATCCTCAAAGAATTAATAAAGTCAGGTCGCAACACATACTCAGACTTATTTCCAGATTTAATTTTTGTTAATGCTGCAAATCCATGAGTTACATTTCCAAGCGGAGTGTACTCACCCTCAAATAAAGGTGCGTCTGAAAGAAGTATAAAAAATTCACTATCTTCCATGTCTCCATTTTTACTTTTCGCAAATCCAACAGAACCTTTTTTAAAATCAAACGGTTTATTTTTTTCTGGTTTAATCAAACTGTATTTTGATTTACCGCTACCAATATAAGTGTAATTTATATCTCCTTTTTTGCCAAATTCTAAATCTCCCGCTTGGACTAAAAAATTTTCTACAACACGATGAAAAGCTACATCATCATATTCTTTGTTAAAT
>CACNXI010000004.1 GCA_902624345.1 uncultured Pelagibacteraceae bacterium
AATATGGGTCTAGGAATAGATGGAAACGATTCAAAAATATTTAAATCTTGCGAAGAGGATTTAGCTAAAATTGCAGGACAAAAACCAGTTTCAACGAAATTTAAAAAATCTATTTCAAATTTTAAAACACGTAAAGATACGAAAGCTGGATTGAAGGTTACTTTACGAAAAAATAAAATGTATGAATTTATAGATAGACTTGTAAACATTGCGCTTCCAAGAATAAAAGATTTTAGAGGACTTTCGTCAAAAGGTTTCGATAAGTTCGGTAATTTCACCTTTGGTGTAAAGGAGCATATAATATTTCCCGAAGTAAATTTTGATAAGGTGGATAAAATAAGAGGTTTAGATATTACAATAGTAATAAAATCAAACTCTAAAGAGCATAGCTTAGAATTACTAAAGAAATTTAATTTTCCATTTAGAGAAGAAAGGAGCAATTAATGGCTAAACTCAGTTCAATAAATAAGAATAATAGAAGAAAAAAAATGTCAGATAGATTTTATGCAAAAAGAAAAAAACTAAAAAAAATTATAATGAATAAAAAATTACCTCTAGAGGAAAGATTTAAAGCTCAACAAAAATTATCAAAATTACCAAGAAATTCAGCGAAGACTAGAGTAAGAAATAGATGCGAAATTACAGGTAGACCGCATGGTGTTTACAGAAAATTAAAAATATCAAGAATAGCTCTTAGACAACTAGGTCTACAGGGTAAAATTCCTGGTATGATAAAATCAAGTTGGTAGAAAGGAAGTTTATATGAGTTTAACAGATCCAATAGGAGATATGCTAGCGAGAATAAAAAACTCGCAATTAAGAAATCATAAAAAAGTAGAAATGCCTTCATCAAATTTTAAGATGAAGATTGCAGATGTTTTAAAAAATGAAGGTTACATAAATGGGTTTAATGTTGATAAAAATGATAACAAACAAGTTTTGATTATTGATTTAAAGTATAATTCCGGGTCTCCAGTAATAAGTGTAATCGAGAGAGTATCAAAACCGGGTAGGAGAGTTTTTTCTAGTGCTCAAAGTTTACCAAAAATAAACAATGGACTAGGAATTGCAATTATATCTACGCCAAAAGGTGTTATGACAGATATAGATGCAAGAAAACAAAAAGTTGGTGGAGAAATAATTTGTAAGGTATTTTAATGTCTAAAATAGGTAAAATAAGTATTAATATTCCAGAGAAGGTCAAAGTTGCTCTAGCAGGATCAGATATCAATATAGAAGGTCCTCTGGGTAAACAAAAGTTAAAAATTAATTTAGAGATGTTCGATTTTAAAATTGATGATGGTAAAAATGTTTCATTAAAACCTAAGAAACTAGACGATGATACAAAGAGATTATGGGGAATGAATAGAAGTTTAATTAATAATGCAATTATAGGTACTAGTAAGGGTTTTGAAAAAGTACTTGAGCTAAGTGGCGTAGGTTACAGAGCGGCATTAAAAGGAAAACAGTTAAATCTTCAATTAGGTTTTAGTCATGATATAAATTTTGATATTCCAGAAGATGTAAAAATTTTAGTTGAAAAACAAACAACTATTAAAATATCAGGTGTTGATAAACAAAAAGTAGGCATGATTGCATCAAAAATTAAATCTTTTAGACCGCCTGAACCCTACAAAGGAAAAGGAATTAAAGAAAAAGGTCAATATATATTAAGAAAAGAAGGTAAAAAGAAATAATGAAATTAAGCACGTTACAAAGAAAAAAATTCAGAGTGAGAAATAAGCTTAAAAATAATTCTAAAAATGATCGTTATAGATTAAGCGTATCTAGAAGTTTAAAAAATATTTCGGCTCAAATTATAGATGATGCAAATAGTAAAACTATCCTTTCAGCTTCATCTAATGAAAAGGACATAAAATCTGGAAAAATAAACAAAACAGAGCTCTCAAAAATAGTTGCCGAAAAACTAGCTAAAAAAGCTGGGGAAAAAAATATCAAGAAAATTTATTTTGATAGAGGTCAATTTAAGTACCATGGAAGAGTAAAGATTTTTGCTGAAACATTAAGAAAAAACGGAATGGAATTTTAATATGTCTAAAGAAAATGAATTTATAGAAAAACTTGTTCACGTAAATAGAATAACAAAAGTTGTTAAGGGTGGCAGAAGATTTGGTTTTTCCGCATTAGTAGTTATTGGAAATCAAAGCGGAAAAATTGGTATTGCTCATGCAAAATCTAAACAAGTTCCAGATGCTATAAAAAAAGCTAATGAAATGGCTAGAAGAAATCTAATTCAAATACCTTTAAGAGAGGGAAGAACTATTCATCATGATGTTTCTGGTAAAGATGGCGCTGGAAAAATCAAAATGAGAGCAGCACCGAAAGGAACAGGTATTATTGCTGGTGGACCTGTTAGAGCCGTATGTGAAGTGCTAGGTATAAAAGACATTGTTGCTAAATCACTAGGAACTGCAAATCCCCACAATGTTATTAGAGCATGTCTTAAAGCTTTAAAAAAACAAAATTCTCCAAAACAAATATCAATTATAAGAAACAAGAAAATTTCTGAAATTATAGAAAAAAGAGGATAATAATGCTTAATGATTTAACTAAACTAAAAACAAAAAAAATTAGAGTTGGAAGAGGTATTGGATCTGGAAAAGGCAAAACTTCTGGAAGAGGTGTTAAAGGACAAAAATCAAGATCTGGTGTTGCAATTAAAAGTTTTGAAGGTGGCCAAATGCCTTTATATAGAAGATTACCGAAAAGAGGTTTTAATTCAATCAATAAAAATAAAATAGGGAAATTAAATTTAGGTGATCTGCAACTGCTTTTAGAGTCAAAAAGAATAAAATCATCTGAAAAAATAGATATAAAATATTTACATAGTTCTAAAATTTTAAAAAAAAAGTACGAAAAAATAAAAATACTTGGTCAGGGTGAAATTAAAGACAAGTTAAATTTAGAAGTTCATTATTTATCTAATTCAGCAAAAGAGAAACTTTCAAAGAACGGCTCAACAATCAAAATTTTAGAGAGCAAATAAAAAAATCATATGAGTACAATGACACAAAATAACGATTTAAGAAATCGTATAATTTTTACTATATTTATCTTAGCAGTTTACAGATTCGGAACATTTGTACCTTTGCCTGGTATAGACCCTGATCAGTTAAAAATTATGATGGAGGGAAATCAAAAAGGTTTACTTGGCATGTTTAATGTTTTTGCAGGTGGTGCTGTAAGCCGTATGGCAATATTTGCTTTAGGAATAATGCCTTATATCTCATCTTCTATTATAGTTCAATTGCTTACCGGAGTTTCTGATTATTTTAAAAATTTAAAAAGTCAGGGGACAATTGGAAGACAAAAAATTACACAAATAACAAGATACGGAACAGTTCTCTTGGCTACTATCCAGGGATATGGCTTGTCAGTTGGACTTGAGTCATCAGAAAATTTAGTTATTAATCCAGGTATATTTTTTAAAGTTACTACCGTGACAACTATTGTAGCTGGTACAATTTTCTTAATGTGGTTAGGTGAACAAATTACTCAAAGAGGAATTGGTAATGGAATTTCACTAATTATCTTTTCTGGTATTGTTGCTGAAATACCTAGAGCATTAGTTACTACATTTGAGTTAGGTAGAACAGGTGCCATATCATCAACTATGATAATTTTTATTTTCATTCTATTAATAGCTACAATTATGTTTATCGTCTTTATGGAAAGAGCTCTTAGAAAAATTTTGATAAACTATCCAAAAAGACAAATGGGTAATAAGATGTACGGAGGAGACTCTTCTCATTTACCTTTAAAAATAAATACAGCAGGTGTAATTCCGGCTATTTTTGCTTCAGCTTTGCTACTGTTACCTGCTACACTTACAAATTTTAATATCACTGAGAATGACAACGTGTCTTCTTTTTTATCTTTCTTTTCACAAGGTCAACCTTTGTACATGATTTTATATGCCTCAGGAATTATCTTTTTCACTTTCTTTTACACTTCTCTTGTATTCAATCCAGATGAAACAGCTGAGAATTTAAGAAAATATGGTGGCTTTGTACCAGGGATAAGACCAGGCGAAAGCACCGCAAGATACATAGAAGAAATTTTAACAAGACTCACAACTATTGGCGCATTATATCTAACATTAGTTTGCTTAATGCCAGAATTTTTAATAGCAAACTATCCTATACCTTTCTATTTAGGCGGCGCTTCAGTCTTAATTGTCGTAGTTGTAGCAATTGACACAGTAACCCAAATCCAGACAAGATTAATGAGTGCGCAGTACGAACAACTTATTAAAAAAACCAAATTTGGAAGATAGAAGTGAATATAATTTTATTTGGTCCTCCAGGTGCAGGCAAAGGCACACAAGCAAAATATCTCGTAAAAACATTAAATAATTTTCAAGTTTCAACAGGTGATATGTTGAGGGATGAAATTAAAAAAGACACAGAAATTGGGAAGAAAATTATAAATTACATGAATGAAGGTAAATTTGTTGATGATGAAATTGTTAATAATCTTATGAAAAAAGTGGTTTTTGATAGCTCGAAAAAAGGAAAATTAATTTTTGAT
This sequence comes from uncultured Pelagibacteraceae bacterium, assembly GCA_902624345.1. Taxonomy (GTDB): domain Bacteria; phylum Pseudomonadota; class Alphaproteobacteria; order Pelagibacterales; family Pelagibacteraceae; genus Pelagibacter. The sequence continues at coordinate 4,552 of CACNXI010000004.1, forward strand.
GGTTATCCAAGAACTATTAAACAAGCAAAAAATTTAGATTTACTGTTAACAGAGTCTAAACAACAAATTAATTTTATTTTCTTTTTAGACGTAAATAAAGAGACCATTATTAAAAGAATAGAAAAAAGGAAAGTTGAAGAAAAAAGGGGCGATGATGATCTAGATACAATTCTTAAAAGATATGATACTTATTTAAAAACAACCTCTCCAGTATTAGATTATTATTCATCTAAACAAAACTTTTATAAGCTTGATGGAAACCAAGAAATTGATCAAATAAACAAGCAAATCAAGGCCTTTTTAAAGTTATAAAAAGTTGACTTTAAATTTTCATCTTATATAAAAGGCTAAATTTTATCTCAAATTATGGCTCGAATTGCAGGTGTAAATATCCCACAAAATAAAATCGTTCAGATTGGACTTACATATATTTATGGTATAGGAGACAAGTTTTCTAAACAGATCTGTAAAGAATTAGAAATACCAAAATCAAAAAGAGTTAATGAACTTACTGACGATCAAATTCTAAAAATTAGAGAGTATATCGACCAGCATTTCACAGTTGAGGGAGATTTAAGAAGAGAAAATTCAATGAGCATAAAAAGATTAATTGATCTTGCTTGTTACAGAGGTTTTCGACACAAAAAAAAATTACCTGTGAGGGGACAAAGAACTAGATGTAATGCGAGAACAAGAAAAGGTAAAGCAATTGCTATTGCAGGTAAAAAATTAACACCATTAAAGAAATAGTTTAGAATGGCTGAAAAAAAAAAGGTAGAAAAAAAGGTTGACGAGAAATCTGAAGTAAAATCTGTTAAAAAAAGCTCTTATTCTAAAAAGAAAAAAGTTAAAAAGAATATTGTTAATGGGATAGCTTATGTTCAGTCAACATTTAATAATACAATTGTATCAATAGCTGATACTCAAGGTAATGTTGTATCTTGGGCTTCTGCTGGACAAAAGGGATTTAAAGGTTCTAGAAAATCAACACCTTATGCAGCACAAATAGCAGCTGACTCAGCTGCTTCAAAAGCTTTAGAGTATGGTATGAAAACTTTAACGGTTGAAATTAAAGGACCAGGTTCAGGGAGAGAAACAGCTTTGCGTGCATTACAAGCAAGAGGTTTTAAAATTTTATCTATCAAAGATACAACACCGATGCCTCATAACGGAACAAGACCACCAAAAAAAAGGAGAGTTTAATGGAAACGGCTAATGTAAATTTAAAAAATTGGAAATCATTAATTAAACCCGGAAAGTTGGATATTAATTTAAACGATGATAAATCATACGCTAAAATTGTGGCTGAACCACTTGAAAAAGGCTATGGTTTAACCTTAGGTAACTCATTAAGAAGGATCTTATTATCTTCAATAAGAGGTACTGCGGTAACAGCAATTCAAATTGATGGAGTACTTCATGAATTTACTTCTATTAAAGGAGTAAGAGAAGATGTAACTGATATTGTTCTTAATGTTAAATCTTTAGCATTAAAAAGCACTTCTGAAGGTTCAAAAAAATTAGTGCTAGATGCAAAAGGTCCAGGCGTAATAAAAGCATCAGATATAACAAAAATTAATGAAATAGAAATTTTAAATCCTGATTTGGTAATTTGTAATTTAGATGAAAATACAAATTTTCATATGGAGATGACAATAGGTAATGGAAAAGGTTATGTTCCTGCTGAACTTAATAAACCAGATGAACCACCTTTAGGTCTTATACCTATTGACTCGCTTTTTAGTCCAGTAAAAAAAGTATCCTATTCTGTGAGCACTGCTCGAGAAGGTAAAGCTTTAGACTATGACAAATTAACAATGGAAATAGAAACTAATGGATCTATCTCAGCAGAAGATGCATTAGCTTATTCAGCTAGAATTTTTCAAGATCAATTAGGAATGTTTGTTAATTTTGATGAACCTCAAGAAGTAACTATAACTGAAAAACCAAGTGAACCAGAATTTAACAAAAACTTGCTAAGAAAAGTTGATGAATTAGAACTTTCTGTAAGATCTATGAATTGCCTTAAAAATGATAATATTATTTATATCGGTGATTTAGTTCAAAAGTCTGAAGGTGAAATGTTAAGAACTCCAAATTTTGGTAGAAAATCTCTCAACGAAATAAAAGAAGTTCTAAATGGGATGTCATTATATCTAGGTATGGAAATACCTAATTGGCCTCCAGACAATATAGCAGAATTATCTAAAAAGTTAGAGGAAAGTATTTAATAATGAGACATAGACTTGGTTATAAAAAACTTAATAGAACATCTGAGCATAGAAAAGCTTTAATTAAAAATATGCTAAATAATTTGATTAAATACGAGCAAATAATTACTACCTTACCTAAAGCAAAAGTACTAAAGCCACAGGCTGATAAAATAATAACCTTAGGAAAGAAAAAAAATCTTCAAAATACTAGGAGATTAGTATCTAAACTTCAGGATAAAACTAATGCAAATAAAGTTATAAAAACTTTATCCAAAAGATATGAAAAAAGATCTGGAGGATACACTAGAATTGTAAAAGCTGGATTTAGATATGGTGATAATGCACCATTAGCTGTAATAGAATTTGTAGACAGAGATGTTGAAGCAAAAAGAAAATTTAAGAAAAAGAAATCACAAGAAAAACCTGTAAAGACAGAGGAAAAAAAATCAGCTTCAGCATAACTAAATAATGAATAAGTCCTACACTATTAAGGAAATTTATTCAGGAATGCGTATAGACAGATGGATAAGAAATAACGTAGCTTCTCTACCACAATCATTAATCGAAAAATCTCTAAGAAAAGGTAAAATTAAGGTTAATATAAAAAAAGTAAATAGTTCCTATAAATTAAAAACTGGAGATAAAATAAATTTTTTTAATTTTACTTTTGAAGTTAAAAAAAATAAGGAAACAAATAAAAAATTTTCCCCATCTTCTCAACTTTTAAAAGTACATGAGAATAGAATTTTGGAAAATAATGATGACTTTATCGTAATAGACAAAAGTCCAGGTGTACCAGTTCAAGGTGGAACAAAATCAAAAAAAAACTTAATAGATATACTTGCTTCAAGTGAATTTTTTAAGGATACAAAACCCTTTCCAGTTCATAGATTAGATAAGGAAACATCTGGTATAATGATAATTTCTAAAAATCATAATTCAGCAAGATTATTAACTACCTTATTTAGACTAAGAAAAATTCATAAAACTTATTTAGCTGTATGCCATGGTCACATAAGTAAAAAAAAGGGCGAATTAAAAAATGAACTTATAACGTTTGAAAATAACAAAAAGAAAATTGAGAAAGCGATAACTTATTATAAAGTTCTTTCTGAAACAGATACAACTTCATTTATTGAGCTTAAACCAGTAACAGGAAGAAAGCACCAGTTAAGAAAACAACTAGCTATAATTGATAATCCAATTGTGGGAGATAAAAAATATATTTTATCAAATAAAAAAATTAAAAGTGACAAAGACCTTATGTTACATGCTTACTCTTTGAAATTTTACATTAATAATAAAAAATTCTTTTATAAAGCAAATCCACCTGCTGCATTTAACAAGTATTTAAATAAAAAAAAACTTAATATTTTAAATTTTTAATAAGATTTATTTTAAGTCTATTGATTATTCTATCTTTTGAGACTTTTTTAAAATTGTCAATTTTGGAAATACCTTTGTCAGAAATACCACAAGGAACTATTTTCTTATAATCATCTAAATTGTTCGATAGATTTAATGAAAATCCATGAAATGCAATCCATTTTTTTATACGAATACCTATTGCTGCAATTTTTTTTTCTTCTTTTTTATCCAAAACCCAAATACCTATATTCTTTCTATCACTGAAAGAGCTTATCTTAAAATCTTTTAAAGTTTCAATAATAGATTTTTCAATTACTGTTATAAATTTTCTTATGTCTTTTTTTCTCTTAGAGATGTCTAAAACAAAGTAGCATATCAATTGTCCAGGACCATGCCATGTTATTTTTCCACCTCTATTAGTTTTAATTATTTTAACGTTTTTATCTAAAATATCTTTTTGGTTAAAGTTTACACCACATGTATAAACAGACTTGTGCTCTAAGAACCAAATTAGTTCTTGATTTTTATTCTGATAAACCTGCTGAACTCTTTCATCAAGATAGTTAATAGCATCCTCATATTTTACTGGTTTTTCTGATATTTTGATCTCCATAAGAATTTAAAAATTGTATTATATTTAATTTGTATTAATAGTTCTAATAATTTTTATAGGATTTAAAATGAGCAATTTAAAAAAAAAAATCGATAAAAAAGTAAACTTTGAATTTAATAAAGAATATATCAAAGTAATTGAAGAAAAAATTCAAAAAAACGATGTAAATTTTATTACAAATTCTTTTAGAGAGATGCACCCCGCTGATGCGGCAGATATTATCGAACATCTTAGCCAAAACGACAGAGAAAATCTTATCAAATTAAATAATTTTAACTTAGACCCAGAATTATTCGTTGAATTAAATGAAAACATTCAGTCTGAGATCATAAAGTTACTATCTAATGCTTCTATAATATTTATTCTTAAAAACTTAGAGTCCGATGATGCTATAAAGATATTGGAGAACATTGAAGAAAAAAGTAAAAATGAAATTTTAAGTTCTTTACCGCCTAAAGATAGATTTGCCTTATTAGAAAGTTTAAGTTATCCCGAAGACTCTGCCGCACGTATTATGCAGAGGGAATTTACAGCTATCCCAAGTAATTGGTCAGTTGGACAAACAATTGATTATTTAAGAGAAAATAAAGATCTTCCTGAACAATTTTTAGAAATTTATATTATCGATAACGAATTTAAACCTCTTGGTACTGTCCCTTCTTCAAAAGTCTTAAGAACACCTCGTGAAAGTAAAATGGTTGAAATAATGTCGGAGTCTCAAGTTACTATTCCAGTCGATATGGATAGAGAGGAAGTTGGAAGACTTTTCGAAAATTACAATCTAAATTCAGCAGCTGTAATTGATAAAACAAAAAAATTAGTTGGTATGATTACTAGTGACGACATATTAACTGTTCTTAAAGAAGAGGCAGAGGAAGATACTTTAAGATTAGCTGGTGTTGGAGATGAGGAAATTACTGATGGAGTAATAAAAAAAACACAAAGAAGATTTAATTGGCTTTTACTAAATCTTTTTACAGCCTTTTTAGCAACTTGGGTTATTAGTAAATTTGGTGCAACTATTGAACAAATGGTCGCTTTAGCTTTTTTAATGCCAATAGTTGCTTCAATGGGTGGAAATGCTGGAATGCAAACTCTAGCCGTAACTATTCGTGGTATAGCAACAAATGATTTAACAAATAGTAACTTTTTAAAAATTGTTTTAAAAGAATTTAATATTGGAGTTCTAAACGGAATTATTTTTGCAATAATAAGTGCTTTAATAGTTCAACTTTGGTTTAAAGATTATATTTTATCTATAATTATTTCGATCTCAATGATATTAAATATGATCGTTGCTGGTTTGTTTGGCATTTTAATTCCAGTGACTTTAAAAAAACTAAATATTGACCCAGCGATAGCGTCAAGTGTGTTTGTAACAACTGTTACAGATGTGATTGGTTTTTTGTCCTTTTTAGGTATTGGTGCATATTTCTTTTACGGCTAGAAATTATCAATTAATCTCACATTCTTAATATAAAAACATAAAAAAAGTTTTATATTTTTCTTGGTAAAACTTGTACTTAGATCATTTTTGTTTCTCAACTCTAGATACTCAATTTTGATGTTATTGTTGTTTTTAATGCTTTGAAGTAAATAAATATTTTTAATATTCTTTTTAATATTTTTGAATATACCAATCACCTTTTTTGTAAACTTTTGGGCTATTTTAATATTTTTCTTGTTAAGTAATTTATTTCTGGATGAATAGGGCAGTGAACTATTCATTCTTATAGTTTTGCATAATATAACCTTTGTTTTAAATCTTTTTTTTATGAAATTTTTGATTAAGAAATATTGTTGAAAATCTTTTTCTCCTAAAAAAATCTTTTTTACTTTAAGACTTTTTAAAAATTTATTTATTACTGCTAAAACTCCCTCAAAGTGTCCTGGTCGATATTTACCACATAATACCTTGTATTTTTTGTTTATATTAATTTTTCTCGGAGTATTTCTTGTATAGATTTCTTTTATATTTGGTAACAAGACATAGTCTACTTTAAGCTTCCTTAAAATTTTTATATCTTTATTCAATGTTCTTGGGTATTTTTTATAATCAATCTTTCTGTTAAATTGCGAGGGATTAACGAATATACTTACTAGGGTTTTATCACATGATTTTTGGCAATTTTTAACCAAACTAATATGCCCTTTATGCAAACTGCCCATTGTTGGAACAAATCCTATGTTTGCCTTAAAATTAACTTTTTTATTAAGTTTATTAATACTTTTAAAAATAATCATTTATGGTAATTCACTTATTATAAGATTTTATGATTAAACAAGCAATAATACCCTTAGCTGGTTTAGGTACAAGACTTTTACCCTTAACTAGCGTTTTTGCAAAAGAATTATTGCCTATTAATGGGAAACCTGGAATACAATATATTTTGGACGAATGTATTGAAGCAGGAATTAAAGAAGTTGTCTTTATTATTTCAAAAAAAAAACAAATGATAAAAAATTATTTTTATAATGACAGTTTTTATAAGAAAATCATTAACAAAAAAAAAGACCCGAGAATTATTAAAGAATATAAAAAAATCTTGAAATATAAAAAAATGATTAAATTTGTATATCAAAATAAACCTCGAGGCACTGGCGATGCAGTTTTGAGGACAAAAAAATATATCAAAGATAAGTTCTTCTTAATGTTGTTACCTGATGATTTAATTATAAAAAAAAATTGCTCTAAATCTATGATCTACATTCACAATCGCTATAAATCTTCTGTTATGGCAAGTATGAATGTGAATAAAAAAACAGTTTCAAGATGGGGGATATTTAAGTTTACCAAAAAATTAGATAGGAATAATTATTTAATAAAAGATGTAATTGAAAAACCATCTATTGAAAATGCTCCTTCAAATAAAGCAGTAATAGGAAGGTATATTTTACCTAAAAAAATATTTTCAAAATTATCTAAACAAAAACCAGGTAAAGGTGGTGAAATTCATATTACCGACGCTATTCAATCTTTAATTAGTGATAAAAACAAGTTCATTGCTCATAATTTTTCAGGCAAGTATTTAGATTGTGGAAGTATGAATGGTTATATTAAATCAAATTTGGAGATAGCTAAATCATGAAATTATGTATGATAGGAACTGGCTATGTAGGATTAGTTAGTGGTGTGTGTTTTGCAGATTTAGGTAACGAAGTAATTTGCGTAGATAAAGATTTAAATAAGATTAATTCTCTTAATAAAGGAAAAGTTCCAATTTATGAGCCTGGACTTTCAGAGTTAGTAATTAAAAATTTTAGAAATAAAAGATTAAATTTTTCAACAGATCTAAAAAAATCCGTTAAAGAGTCGGACATAATTTTTATTTGTGTTGGAACACCTACAATAAAAGGAGGGAGCTCAGCAGATTTGAGTCAAATCTATAATGTAACTAAGGAAATAAGTTCCTCTATTAATAAATTTAAAATTATTATAACAAAATCAACTGTACCTGTAACTACAGGTGATGAGATTGAAAAAATTTTATCTAGAAAAAATAATAAAAAAAAATTTTCAGTAGTATCTAATCCAGAATTTTTGAGAGAAGGTGAGGCGATAAGAGATTTTTCTTACCCTGATAGAGTGGTTATTGGAACGAATGACAAAAAAGCTGGTAAAATTATGAAAAATCTTTATAGCCCGCTTATTTCTAAAGGAGCCTCATATTTACAAACATCCAGAAGAGCAGCAGAATTAATCAAATATGCCTCTAACGCATTCTTATCCACTAAAATAACTTTTATTAATGAAATAGCAAATTTGTGTGAAAAAATTGGCATTAATGTGGAGGATATATCTATAGGAATGGGTTTAGATAAAAGAATAGGTAGCAGATTTCTCAGAGCAGGCCCTGCTTACGGTGGATCTTGTTTTCCAAAAGATACAAAAGCAATCATTTCAACTGCTGAAAAATTTAATACTAATTTATCAGTAGTAAAATCTGTAATTAAATCTAATGAAAATAGGTCTAAAATTTTATTAGATCGAATTTATCGAATGTTAAATAAAAAAGTAAAGAATAAAAAGATAACTTTTTTAGGTGTAACATTTAAAGCAAACACTGATGATATGAGAGATTCCTCAAGTCTTAAAATGATACCGTGGTTATCAAAAAAAGGAGCTATAATAAAATATTTTGATCCAACAGGTTACAAAAATGAATTTTCAAAACTAAAAAATGTTACCAACAAAACATCAATTAAAGATGCTGTCCAAAATGCAGATCTTGTTATTCTACACACAGAATGGAATGACTTTAAATCAATAAATTTTAAAAATTTAGTAAAAGGTAAAAAATTTATTATTTTTGATATGAGAAATTTGTATTCTCCTTTAAAGATTAAGCAACAAGGTTTTAAATATTATAGTGTTGGAAAATAAAATTTATTTCAACTCAAATATTGCATCTACTTCTACTGAAACACCTAAAGGTAAACTATTTGTACTTACAGCGGCCCTAGTATGCATGCCAGCGTCCCCAAAAACTGAAGCTATTAGATCTGATGCACCATTTAATACTTTAGGTTGATCTATAAATTCATCTGTTGAATTAACAAATCCTGTTAATTTTACGCACGATTTAACTTTTGATAAATCATTATTACAAGCTTTTTTTACTTGCGCAATAATACTTAACCCACATCTTTTGGCAGCATTATAACCAGCTTCTGTATCTAAATCTTTCCCAACTTTCCCTTTTATTAACTGACCAGTTTCATCAATAGAAATTTGCCCAGAAACAAATAACATTTTTCCTGAAACTTTTGTCGCAACATAATTTCCAACCGGTGCTTTTGCCTCAGGAAGATTTATTTTTAATTCTTTTATTTTTTCTTCGTAACTCATTTTGCTTTCCTTTTTTTTGATTTTTTAGTTTTATCGTATTCTTTCCGCTTCTCAATCAATATCAAAGCTTCCTCCATTGTCAATTCTGTTGGATCTTTCTCTTCAGGAATAGTTGCATTGAGAGATTTATACTTTATGTAAGGCCCATATTGACCCTTCATAATTCTTACAGGTTTTTTATCTTCAGGATGTTCACCTAAATCTTTAATCATTGATGAAGACATTCTTCCAGGTTTTGCCTCAGATATTAAAGTTATGGCTCTGTTTAAACCAATTGAAAATAATTCATCTACACTTTCAATTCTTGCGGATTTGTTTTCACACTTTAAGTACGGTCCAAATCTACCAACGTTGACTGTAATTTCTTTGCCAATATCTGGGTGAGTACCTAAAATTTTAGGTAGAGAGCATAGATACTTTGCTTTTTCTAAATCTATATTTTCTATATCTAAGCCTTTAGGAATTGATACATTTTTTAAATTATTTTCTTCTTTCTTTGTTTTTCTTTTTTTTGTTTTTACTATTTCATCTTCTAATAATTCGTATTGTAAATAAGGACCAAATCTTCCATTTTTTAAATAAATTTCTTTATCATTATCGTTTTTACCAATTAATTTAGGTTCTGCTAAATTTATTTGTTGAGATGCTTTAATTTTTGAAAGTGGTCTTGTAAATTTACATTCTGGATAGTTAGAACACCCAATAAACGCACCTCCTCTAAAGCTATTTTTCAAGCTTAGTGTACCATTAGCACATAACTTACAAGATCTGTCGATTTTACCATCATCATTAGTATAAAATATTAAATTACCTAAGCTTTCATTAAGCATATCCAGAACTTCTCTAGTTCTTATCTCTTTCACAGATGAGACATTTTTGTTAAAATCCTGCCAGAATTGATCTAGCACACTTAGCCAATTTTCTTTTCCTGAAGTTATGTCATCTAATTGATCTTCTAATTTTGCTGTAAAGTCATAATCAACATATTTTGCAAAAAGTTTTTCAAGAAAGGCAGATAAAAGTTTTCCTCTATCAGTTGGGAAAAATCTTTTATTAACAACGTCTGCGTAACCTCTATTAGATATTACTGAAATAATACTTGCGTATGTAGAAGGACGACCGATACCTAATTCCTCTAATTTTTTAACTAAACTAGCCTCAGAATATCTTGGGGGCGGTTGAGTAAAATGTTGTTCATCAATAAAATCAGATATATTCACTTCTCCTTTTTCTACTTTGGGTAAAATATTTTCATCATTATTATCATCATCTAAATTAATTACTTTCATGAAACCATCAAACACTATTGTTGAACCTGATGACTTTAAGATATGTTCCTTGTTATTTGACTCAATAATAATTGTTTTTCTATCAAATTTTGCTGGTGTCATTTGTGAAGATAGAGCTCTTGACCAAATCAAGTTATATAATTTATTTTGATCTGAGCTTAAATATTTTTTCATTTTTTCAGGTGTGTTGCTTATTTCTGTTGGCCTAATAGCCTCATGAGCTTCTTGTGCGTTTTTTGCTTTTTTACCTGAGTAATTAATTGGTTGATCAGGTAAATATTCATTACCAAAGTTATCACTGATAAAGTTTCTAAAAACTGGCAAAGCTTCTTTAGATATATTGGTGCCATCTGTTCGCATGTAAGTGATTAATCCTTTAGTATCACCTTCAATTTCAATACCCTGATAAAGCCTTTGAGCAATTTGCATTGTTCTTGATGCACCAAAACCAAGCTTACTTGATGCTGACTGTTGTAATGTTGAAGTTGTAAAAGGTCCAGAAGGATTTCTAGAATATATTTTTGATGTAATATCTGTAATTTTGTATTTATTGTTTTTTATTTTTTCTATAGTTTGATTAATATCATTTTTATTTTTGAAACTAAATTTTTCAATTTTTTTATTATCAATTTGAAAAATATTTGATGTTATTAAATTTCCATCATTTGTTTTAAAATTTACTTTTAGAGACCAAAATTCCTCAGGTTTAAAAATTTCGATTTCATGTTCTCTTTCTGTCAAAAGTCTCAGAGCAACAGATTGTACTCTACCTGCTGATTTAGACCCTGGCAGTTTAGTCCAAAGTATGGGAGAAATATTAAAACCTACCAAATAATCCAAGGCACGTCTTGCCATGTAAGCATTCACAAGATCAGATTCTATTTCTCTTGGATTTTGTATTCCGTTTGTGACTGCCTTTTTAGTTATTTCATTAAAAACAACTCTTTCAATTTTCTTGTCTTTAAGTAATTTTTTTTCATTTAAAAATTCTTTAACATGCCATGCTATTGCTTCGCCTTCTCTGTCAGGGTCTGTAGCAAGTATTATTTTATTGGAATCTTTTGCTACATCAGAAATTTCCTTTAAATATTTTTTAGAAAAACTATCAATTTCCCAAATCATCTTAAATTCATTTTCAGGATCTACTGAGCCATTCTTAGATGGAAGATCTCTGATATGTCCATAACTAGCGAGAACTGTATAATCATTTCCTAGATATTTATTTATTGTTTTTGCTTTAGCGGGACTTTCAACAATTACTAGATTCATGTGAACAAAAAATCATAAATAAGATTGATAGTCAAATTAATAAATTTTTGATTTAGATTCTGTATTATTTCTCAAGCGTTTTATATTTTCTCTATGAGTGAAAATAATCAAAATGAACATCATAAAGTAAAAATAGTAGTCAGAATTAGAATTATAAAAAAATTGAAAAATTGGAATTGTTAAACTTGCAAGCAAAGAACTTAATGATGAAAATTTGAAGAGTATAAAAACAAAAATCCAGACGACTCCAAAAATTAAAGCAGTGAAAATATCTAAACAACAAAGAATTCCAAGATAAGATGCAACGCCTTTACCACCTTTAAATTTTAACCAAATAGGGAAAACGTGTCCAATAAAAATTGACAATGCAGATATATATAAATAATCGTTCATGAAAAATTTTATATATAAAATTGGAAGAACAGCTTTTAATATATCGAGAACTAAAGTTGAGTATCCTAAAATTTTGTTACCAGATCTTAATACATTTGTTGCACCAATATTACCAGATCCTATCTCACGGATGTCTTTTTTTAAAAAAATTTTAGTTAAAAGTAATCCAAAGGGTATGGATCCAAATAAATAACTTACTAGTATAATTAAAAATAACTCAAAATTTAGCATTTATATAGTTCTACACCTTTAATATATGTATTAAGCACTTTACCTTGAAGTTTTTTATCCTCGATGCATGTATTTTTAGATTTACTGATCATGTTTTCTTTTTTTACTATCCAAGGTTTAAATAAATCGACTATACAAAAGTCAGCATCATTTCCTATAGATAAACTTCCCTTATCTATCTTTAATATTTTTGCAGGATTACTTGTTAAACACTGAATTATTTTAGATAGCTTTAAAGATTCATTGTGAAATAACTCTAATGCGAGGGATAATAAAGTTTCTATACCTGATGCTCCAGTTGCAGCTTGTGAGAACGTTAATCTTTTTGACTCTTCGTCTTCAGGTTTGTGATCTGAAACTATGACTTCAATTAAATCTTGGTTAATACCTTTTATTAATGAAAGTCTATCATCTTCTGTTCGAAGTGGTGGAGAAAGTTTTAAAAAAGTTCTAAAATCTCCAATATCATTTTCGTTGAGTGATAAATTGTTAATAGAAACTCCAGTTGTAAAATTTACGTTATCTTTACTACGTTTGATTACTTCCAAAGATTTTGCTGAAGATATTTGTGAAATATGATATCTGCAATTATAATCCTGAAGTAAACTTAAGTCTCTTTCAACAATTATTTTCTCTGCATAATCTGGTATACCGTGTAAACCTAATTTAGTTGCGATAATCCCATCATTAACCTGGCCGTTTTTTGCTAATTCGAAATCTTCAGCATGTTGTATGATTAATGAGTTCAAATCGTAAGCAGATTTCATTATTCTAGACATTACTCTTGTGTTTTGAATTGTTTTTATTCCATCTGTGAAACCAATTATTCCTTTTTTTTGTAAAAGGCCGAACTCATTCATATTTTTACCTTCAAGATTTTTAGTTAAGGTAGCAGTTGGATATATATTTATTTTTGATTTATCTCGTCCTCTCCTTTTTAAAAAATCAACCATGGAAACATTATCAATAACAGGTGAAGTATTTGGCATTGTCACGACAGATGTAACCCCACCTGCTAAGGCGGCATTACTTAATGTTTTAAAATTCTCTTTATACTCAAAGCCTGGCTCCCCAACAAAAACCCTCATATCGATTAAACCGGGAAATATATATTTTTCTTTGAGATCTATGAATTTTTCACGTGAGGGAATATTATTTTTATTTACTTTTTTTCCTATTGCCTCAATTTTTCCATTCTCATTAATAATTAAACCACCTAATTCTTCCACAGAATTAGCTGGATCAACTATGTTTGCATTTAAAAAATATTGTTTCTTCATTTTTCACAAAAAATTTTTAAACAGGCCATTCTCACCGCAACACCTAACTCAACCTGTTCTTTGATTACGCTTTTATTTATATCGTCGGCAAGTTTGGTATCAATTTCAATACCTCTATTCATCGGCCCGGGATGCATAATTATTGCATCTTTCTTTGCTTTTTCCAGTTTGTCAGGTGTTAAGCCGTAATACTCATAATATTCTCTATTTGATGACAAAAATGAACTGCTCATCCTCTCATTTTGAAGCCTTAACATCATAACTATATCGCAATCTTTCACACCATCCTTCATATTTGAAAATGTTTTTACTCCAAATTTTTCAATATCTTTTGGCATGAGATTTGTTGGGGCAACTATATTGACTTCAGCACCCAACATGTTTAATAAAAAGATATTTGATCTAGCTACTCTTGAGTGTAAAATGTCTCCACAAATAGCAATTCGCAAACCTTCGATTTTTTTCTTTTTTTCAATTATTGTAAGTGCATCTAGTAAAGCTTGTGTAGGATGTTCACGTCTACCATCACCAGCATTTAAAACTGAGCAATTTACTTTTTGTGAAAGAAGATTTGATGCACCACTATCTTGATGTCTTACAACAATTATATCTGGATGCATTGCATTTAATGTCATTGCAGTGTCGATTAATGTTTCACCTTTTTTAATAGCAGAATTAGTTATATTCATGGACATAACATCTGCTCCAAGTCTTTTTCCAGCAAGTTCAAAAGAACTTTGGGTTCTCGTCGAAGGTTCAAAAAAAAGATTTATTTGAGTTTTTCCTCTAAGAATATCTAACTTTTTGTTTTTACTTTTATTAAGTGAAATAAATTTCTTTGCTTCATCTAAAATAAGTTTTACATCTGAAATAGAAAGATCTTGGATACCTAATAGGTGTTTTTGAGAAATTTTAATAGCGTTATTGTTTATAGCCATTAAAACCAACTCTATAGCTTTAAAGCATTGATATTGCAAGCTTAATTATTTAAGAATTCAATCGCTCCCTGCAATATAAACGTTGCTGCATTTTCATCTATTTTTTGAACTCTTTTAGATACATTAATGTCTAATTGACTTGATATCTTAAAGGCACCGACAGTTGATAATCTCTCATCCCATAAAGCCACAGGTGTATTTGTTTTATTCTCAATCATCTTAGCTTTGTCCAAAGCTGATTGAGAAGAGGGGCCTTTACTTCCATCCATATTCAATGGATTTCCTACAACAATAGCCTTTATATTTTCTTGTTCAATTATTTCTAAAAGTTCACTGATAAAATTTTCATGATCAACATATTCTATAGTTTTAAAAGGAGTCGCTATAACTCGTTTATGATCACAGATTGAAACACCAATTCTCTTTTTTCCAAGATCTAAACCAATTAACCTTGCGTTTTTATCAATTTTAGACTTGAGTTCCTTTAAAGTGATCATATTGTTTTTTTCTTATATAATGATATTTTTCCTTTAAATTTAATTATCATATGAGCATAGATCTTAAAACAATTAAACATATAGCAAAATTATCAAGAATTTCCATAGATGATAAAAAAGCAAAAGAACTTGAAAAAGATCTAAATTCTATTTTTGAATTTATCGAAGCGTTAAATAAAGTTGATACTAAAAAAGTGGACCCACTGACATCAATTGCCGAAACATCATTGAAATTAAGAGGCGATGAGGTCAAAACAAAAAATATAAGAGAACAAATCTTAAAAAATTCACCAGACGAAAATAAAGATTTTTTTGTCGTACCAAAGGTTGTAGAATGAGTGATATAATAAATCTTACTTTATCAGCTTTAATTGATAAAATTAAAAATAAAGAATTATCTTCTCAAGAAATTACAAACGCATATATTGCCAGAGCTGAAAAATCGAAAGATTTGAATACATACATCACTACCGATTTTGAAAATGCAATTGAAAAAGCCAAAAAATTTGATGAAAAGGGAAATTTTGATTACAAGCTCCCTGGAGTTCCCCTTGCAGTTAAAGATCTTTTTTGTACCAATAATCTAAAGACAACAGCTGGAAGTAAAATACTTTCAAATTTTATTCCTAGTTACGAGTCCACTGTAACCCAACATTTATGGGATGAAGGGGCTATTTTGCTTGGAAAACTTAATTGTGATGAATTTGCAATGGGTTCATCAAACGAAACTAGTTTTTTTGGAAATGTCGAAAGTCCGGTTGGTAAAAAAGTTGTGCCAGGTGGGTCTTCAGGTGGATCAGCTTCAGCACTTGCAGCTAAATTGACACCAGCAACTATTGGAACTGATACTGGAGGTTCAATAAGACAACCAGCGTCTTTTACTGGTACTGTGGGCTTGAAACCAACATATGGCAGTTGTTCTCGATATGGTATTGTTGCATTTGCTTCTTCATTAGATCAAGCAGGACCGATGACTCAGGATGTGTCTGACGCTGCATTAATGTTAGATGTTATAAGTAAGTACGATACAAAAGATTCAACATCGGTAAATTTTAAGAGAGGTGATTATTTCAAATCGTTAAGTTCTAATATTAAAGGAAAAAAAATTGGTATTCCAAAAGAATATAGAGTCGATGGCATGCCTAAGGAGATTGAAAGTTTGTGGCAAGATGGAATTACTTTATTAAAAAAATTAGGAGCAAAAATTATTGATATATCTTTACCTCACACTAAGTACGCATTGCCTGCTTATTATATAGTTGCACCAGCTGAAGCATCCTCTAACCTAGCTAGGTATGACGGGGTAAAGTACGGATATCGTTCTGAGGGAGAAAATTTGATCAGTATGTATGAAAACACAAGATCAGAGGGTTTTGGTGATGAAGTAAAAAGAAGAATAATGATTGGAACATATGTTTTGTCATCTGGTTATTATGATGCTTATTATTTAAAAGCACAAAAAATTAGAAGATTAATCAAAAATGATTTTGATGAAGCTTATAAATCTGTAGATGCAATTTTAACTCCTTCCACACCTAGTTCGGCCTTCAAGATTGGTGACAAAACAGATGATCCTGTATCAATGTATCTAAATGATATCTTTACAGTGCCAGTCAATTTGTCAGGACTGCCAGCTATATCTATTCCAGCAGGTAAAGATAAAAATAATTATCCTTTAGGCTTACAACTTATAGGCAAAGCATTTGAAGAGCAAAATTTATTAAATATTTCATATTCAATGGAAAAAGAATTAAGTTTTAAAAATAATTTGCAGGATTGGTGGATTAAATGAGTAAAAATAAAGAATATTTAATAAAGAGAGGTAACTCAGAATACGAAGTTATAATTGGTTTAGAAGTTCATGCTCAAGTTCTTTCAAAATCGAAGCTATTTTCTGACTCACCTACGAACTTTGGCGCTGAACCAAATACCCAGGTGAGTTTGGTAGATGCTGCATTTCCTGGAATGCTACCAGTAATAAATGAATTTTGTATAAAGCAAGCAGTAAAAACGGGCATAGGTCTTAATGCAGCGATAAATAAAAAATCAATTTTTGATAGGAAAAACTATTTTTATGCTGATTTACCACAAGGATATCAAATTTCTCAATACAAAGATCCAATAGTTGGTGAAGGTTCAATTTTATTAGATTTACCAGATGGAGAAAAAGAAGTTGGTATTGAAAGGCTGCATTTAGAACAAGATGCAGGAAAAAGTATTCATGACATTGATCCCCAAAACACTCTCGTAGACTTAAATAGATCTGGAGTTGCCCTTATGGAAATAGTAAGCAAACCAGACTTAAGATCTCCAGAGGAAGTAAATTTATATATCAAAAAACTTAGATCAATTATGAGATATCTTGGAACTTGTGATGGAAATATGCAAGAAGGATCTTTAAGAGCTGATGTGAATGTTTCAATCAGAAAGACAGGGGATAAAAAGTTAGGCACAAGATGTGAAATTAAAAACGTCAATTCTATAAAATTTATGCAAATGGCAATTGAATATGAAGCAAACCGTCAAGCTGATATATTAGAAGAGGGAGGCTCTATTGATCAAGAAACTCGTCTTTTTGATACTAAAAAAAATGAGACTAGATCGATGAGATCAAAAGAAGATGCTCACGATTATAGATACTTTCCTGATCCTGACTTGTTACCACTTGAATTAACTGACGATTTCATATTAAAAATAAAAAAGGAAATACCTGAACTTCCCGATGAAAAGAAAAAAAGATTTGTAGATAAGTTTAAATTAACTCCATACGAGGCAAATATATTGGTATCTGATATTGAAACATCAAAATATTTTGAAGATGTAATTAAAAATTCAGATATTAAGCTAGCAACAAACTGGATAACAGGCGAATTATTTGCATTACTTAATGATAGAAATTTAGAAATATCAGAAAGTCCTATCTCATCTAAAAATTTATCATCTTTAATTAACTTGATTAAAGATGGTACTATTTCTGGCAAAATTGCAAAAACAGTTTTTGAAATAATGGCAAATGAAAGTAAAGATCCAAAAAGCATTATTGACGAAAAGGGATTGAAACAACAAAGCGACCCTAAAGAAATCGAAAAAATTGTAGATGATGTAATTAAAGAAAATCCTAAAAATGTTGAATTATTTAAATCCGGTAAAGATAAATTGTTTGGTTTTTTTGTTGGTCAAGTTATGAAAAAGACAGACGGCAAGGCTAATCCTAAGTTAGTAAATGATATCTTAAAGAAAAAATTGAACTAGCATGAGTTCAAATCTACCTATTAATAAGCAAATAGAAAAATATATTGATGATCACTCTTTAAAACTACATCCGGTGCAAAATGAAATTATTAAGTATAACGACACACTTGGAAAAAAAAAGAAATTACAAATTTCAATTAACCAATGTCATTTTTTATATTTAGTAACAAAATTGTTTAAACCTAAAGAAATTTTAGAAATTGGTACTTTTACAGGTCTTAGCTCATTAAGTATGTGTATTGGTCTAGAAAACGACTCTAAGATCACCACTCTGGATAAAAATAAAGAAACTTCTTTAGTGGCAAAAAATTTTTTTGAAAAGGCAAAAGTTTCAGAACAAATTGATATAATTATTGATGAAGCCATCAATGGTATTAATAAATTAATAAGCCAAAAAAAATTATTTGATTTGATTTTTATTGATGCTGATAAAGAAAATTACAAAAAATATTATGAATTATCTTTTAACTTATTAAAAAAGGATGGTTTTATAATAATTGATAATGTCTTATGGCATGGCGAAGTTGTAGATAAAAACAATAAAGAACACTTAACTGAGATAATTCGAGATTTTAATACATATGTTAACAATGATGTAAGAGTTGAAAATATGATTATCCCAATCGGTGATGGCTTTTCAATTTGTAGAAAATTATAATGTATACAATCTTTGGTTTTTATAAATTTAAACAACTAAAAAAGATCAGTAAACTTAAAGATAAACTTCAAAATATCATTGATTTTTATAAAATTAAAGGAACTATAATTATCTCACCTGAGGGAACTAACGGATCAATTTCTTTCGTAAAAAAAAATACTAATCAAATAAAAATAAATCTTAAAAAAATATTTGCCATTACAAAATTTGATAATGAAAACATTTCTTTTAATAGATTTATTCCTTTTCATAAGGGAAGGGTGAAGGTTAAAAAGGAAGTTGTTCCAATTGGAAAAAGGCTAAAAAAAAAAGTTAAATATAATCATCTTTCTCCTAAAGAATGGAATAATTTTGTTTTAAAAGAAGACACTTATATAATTGATACGAGAAAAGATTTTGAGTTTAGAATTGGGACTTTCAAGAGGTCTATAAATCCAAAATTAAATAATTTTAGAGATTTTTCTAAATATTTTCAAAAGTTTAATAAAAATTCGAAAATCGGAATGTTTTGCACAGGAGGCATTCGATGTGAAAAGGCTAGCGATTATTTATATAGCAAAGGTTATAAAAATGTTTTTCAGTTAAAAGGCGGTATTATTAATTATTTGTCAAAAATCGACAGAAAAGAAAGCTTATGGAAAGGGGAATGTTTTGTATTTGATAATCGTGTTTCTGTGAACCATAGGTTAAATAGAGGCAAATATTTAATTTGTGCTGGATGTAGAGAACCTATTTCTGTTAAAGATAAGAAATCTGTTAAATTTGAAGAAGGTGTTTCATGTCCTAATTGTTATAATAAATCAAGCATAGAACAAAAAAAACGATTTAGAATGAGACAAAGTCAAATTGATAAAGCAAAAAAAGAAAAAAAAAATTACATGTTTAAAAAAATTTACAAATAGATGGTTAAGAAGATTAATTTAACAGCAGATCCAATGTGGCGACTTCTAAGAAGAGTTACATTCCCAGCCAGTATTGGATCGTTATTTCAAACTTTTTATAATCTGGTTGATACATTTTTTGCTGGAAAGATATCACCTGATGCACTAAGTGCTTTAGCAAAATCGTTTCCAATTTACTTTATTATTATCGCAATAGGTGTTGGAGTTGGAGCTGGCACAAATACACTTATAGGAAATTCCATAGGTGAAAAAAAAGAAAAAATCGCTTCGTTATATGTTGCTCAATCAATAATTTTTGCAATAATCATTTCATTATTAGTTACATTTGTAGGAATTAATTCATCCAATTATCTACTTCAATTATTAGGGTCCTCTCCAGAAAATATTATTTTGACCAGAGAATATTTAGATATAATTTTTTATTGCACAGTAATAGTATTGATCCAAGTATCTTTAAATGGGACATTAAACGCTCAAGGGGATACAAAAAGTTATAGAAACGTCCTTATATTTACTTTTTTTTTAAATATCATACTTAATCCAATTTTTATTTTTGGTTTTTCGATAATACCTGCTTTTGGAATTTCAGGTATTGCAATTGCTACAGTTATTTGTCAACTTATTGGAACAATGTATTTAGCGCAAAAAGTTTATTGTTGTAAACTTAAAGAGTATTTATATGCAAAGTGTTTTATTCCAAAAATTAACTTTTTAAGCAATCTTACTTTTCAATCTGTGCCAATCATGTTTAGCATGCTGTTAATTGGTGTTGGTATATTTAATGTATTATACTTTGTAGGAAAATTTGGAGATATTGCTGCAGCTGGTTATGGAGCTGCACTTAGAATAGAACAAGTTTTCTTATTACCAGTCATAGCATTGAATACGGCTGTATTGTCAATTGGAGGTCAAAACTTCGGAGCTAGAAATTTTGAAAGAATAAGAGATCTTTATAAAAAAGCATTAATATTTGGTTGCTCATTTATGATCATGGCTGGCTTTATTCTGTATTTTGGGGCAGAAAACCTCCTTGGATTAATTACTGACGATCCAGAAACTATTAAATTTGGATCTCTATATTTAAAGATTGCAGCATTGATAGGACCTATATATCCAACTTTTTTTATTACCACTGCTGTATTTCAGGCTCTTAAGAGACCCATCTTTAGTTTGTATCTGAGTATATTAAGGCTTACTGCAATTCCTTTTTTATGTTTGTGGTACGTTATTAATATTAAAGGAGGGGGTTACAGCGATATATTTTATACAATATTAGTTACAAATTGGTTAATGGGATTAGTGGTACTATTTTTTATAGGATCTTTTTTTAATTATATGTTTAAAGATAACAAAAAATATTTTTTTATAAAAAGTTAGATTAATTATCCTTTTTCATTTTTTTTTCAAGCCGTCTAACTAAGAATGATACAATTAAAATTAATATAAGATATTCTAAGATTAAAAAAGTATATATTTCTAAAGGTCTGTATGTAGTAACAACAAGCTCATTCGCCTTTCTAGTTAAGTCTCCAATACCAATAATCGAAACTAGAGAAGACATTTTTAGAACGTATACAAACTGATTTCCAATAGCAGGTAGTATATTTCTTATAGCTTGAGGAAGAATGACAAGTCTTAATTTTCTAAAAAAATTAAGCCCTAAAGAACTTCCAGCTTCCCATTGAGGTTTTCTAATTGAATTTATTCCAGCTCTAAAAATTTCAGCTTGAAATGCGCTTTCACTTATAGATAAAGCTATAATACCAGATACAAATGGACTAAAACTAATTCCTGTCATAATAGGTAATCCATAATAAATCCATAAAATCAAAACCAACAAAGGTATAGCTCTAACTATTTCGACATAGCCTATATTTAAGTATGTTAAAAATTTATTTTTGGCTAAGGAGGGGATAGCAACTATTAATCCCAATATTATTGATAAAGATATTGATACGATAGATATAAAGATAGTTGTTGTAAACCCACTTAATAAAAATTTTAGATTTGTTAAACCGTTAACATTGTTGGGAGATAATATTAACCAATCTAATTCCTGCTTTCCACATGATAACAGGAACAATAATGAAAATAATAAAAATAAGTTTTTCACACTTATATTTATAAAGAATTAATTATTAATAGCTAATTTATTATAAGCTTTTAAGATTATATTTTGCTAGAAGATCTTTAAAGAAACCAGATTTCTTTTTCTTATTGATCCAATCGTTAACGTACTTTCTCCACTTATCATCATTTTTACCAACCATCATAGCTAAGAAAGCAGGATTTTTTTCACCATCTGGAACAATTGCTAATTGTGGATATTTAATAATTAATTTGTTGGCTTCAGTTGAACTTGTAATATTACCATCAGCTCTTCCTGCTAGTACTTCCTGAAAATCTCTTGCAGGTGCCTCTACTGAATTTAATTTTGATTTAGGAAAAAATTCTTTAGCTTTTTCTTCTTGTGAAGTTCCAAGCGTTGTAGCGATTGTAACATCTTTATTGTTTAGAGAATTCCAAGTTGAAAATTTACTTAAATTTTTCTTTAAAACCAGTGGAACAGTACCATATTTGTAATAAGTCTCTGTGAAACCTGCTACTTCTGCTCTTTTAGGAGTTTTTGTTACACTTGTTGAAATGTCATATCTGTCTGAAGTAATTCCAGAAACTATAGTTTTCCATTCAGCGGGAACAAACTTAATTTTTACACCCATGTCTTTTGCAAGTTCGTTCATGACATCAATGTCAAAACCTTTATAGGTATTTGTAGAAGGATCTTTTATAGTCATTGGATCCCAGTCTCCAGTTGTACCGACTCTTAGTTCCCCGTTTGAAAGAATTTTGTCTAAAGAAGAAGCGTTTGCTGAAAATGAGAATAATAAAGTAAATAATAGTATGATAATTTTTTTCATATTAGTTTAATAAGATAATTTATGATATTTTTCTATGCTAACCTTGACGCAGTTAAATTTTACAATAAATTCGCCCCGTCATTAAGCCAATCCCATAAATGATTAGAAAACGATCGTCTTACAAATAAATTTATATTGTTATCACCCAGGTTATGAATGATTACATCAATATGATTAATTATAGTTTGGGTTGTGGATCCTTTAGTATCTTTAAATTTTGAGAAATCAAATGGACAACTCATTGAGAGTAATTCGTATAATTTTTCCCCAGAAATATTAATACACACCCATTGGTCACTTACATTTGTAGCAGCTCCATAGCTAAGTGATGAAATTTCTTTAAAAATTCTATCAAAAATTTCTTTATTCATGCTATTTGTATAAACCATCCATTCATCTGGACTTAGCCATAAAGCGCTTAATTCTTGGTTACTTGTAGACGTATTACTTTCCGTTGGTAAAATAACAGAGAGAACCTGGCCAACTTTTGTAAAGAACTCTCTTTTATTTCCACGTAAGTTAATTTTAGTAATTGGTTCAACCTCTTTCAAATTTAAATCTGAATATTCTCTTTTGTCTTTAATAGCTGTATTTATATTATCCATTTATTCTTTCATTTTCTTTATCTAAGAAGACTGTGTCTGATACAGTTACTTTAATTGTTTTATCTATCATTGGAACCAAGAGCTTTTGTCCCTTGAGTTTTTTACCTTCTTTCAAAACTGCTAAAGCAATAGATTTT
The DNA here is from genome assembly GCA_902624345.1 of uncultured Pelagibacteraceae bacterium. Classification (GTDB taxonomy): domain Bacteria; phylum Pseudomonadota; class Alphaproteobacteria; order Pelagibacterales; family Pelagibacteraceae; genus Pelagibacter. Next base: position 27,964 of record CACNXI010000004.1, read on the forward strand.
TTTAAGGTTGGACTGAAATAGCTTGAAGTTACGTGTCCAAGCATATTTACAGGCTTTTTGTTTTCGTCTTTAACAATTTGAGCACCTTCCTCTAAAATTTCATTAGGGTCATCAGTTAAAAGTCCGACTAATTGTTTTCTATCTTCTCTAATAGTGTCGCTCCTATATAAAGATCGTTTACCAATAAAGTCATATTTTTTTTTACTAATTATCCAATCCATTTGAAGATCTACTGGTGTCATCGTTCCATCAGTATCTTGGCCAACAATGATAAATCCTTTTTCAGCTCTTAAAAGGTGCATAGTTTCAGTTCCATAAGGAGTAATGTTAAATTCTTTTCCAGCTTCAATACATTTTTCCCAAATATATTTACCGTATGATGCTTCCACATTGATTTCATAACTTAGTTCACCTGTAAAACTTATCCTCATGACTCTACAATTTATATTACCTAGCTTTACCTCTTTAAATGACATATGTGGGAAACTTTCATCAGATAAATCTAAATCTTTAAAAATTTTATTAATGATTTTTTTTGCGTTTGGACCACATACACTCGCTGTTGCATAATGATCCGTAACTGATGTTAAAAAAACATCTAATTCTGGCCATTCTGTTTGCAAATAATCTTCAAGTTTAGACATGACATTTGCAGCACCCCCGGTTGTTGTTGTCATTAAATAGTGATTTTCACCTAGTTTTGTTGTCACTCCATCATCGTAAACCATTCCATCTTCATTTAACATTAAACCATATCTACACTTACCTATTTGCAATTTTGACCAAGCATTTGTGTAAACTCTATTAAGGAACTCATTTGCATCAGTTCCTTGAATGTCGATTTTACCGAGTGTTGAAGCATCTAATATTCCACTAGATTCTCTTGCAGCTTTACTTTCCCTTTGTACAGCATCATGCATCGACTCCCCATCTTTTGGATAATACCAAGCACGTTTCCATTGGCCGACATTTTCAAACTTTGCATTATTATCAACGTGCCAGTCATGCATAGGTGTTTTTCTAAAAATATCAAAAAATTGTCCAACGTTTCTACCTACTATGGTTCCAAAAGTAAGTGGTGTATATGGTGGTCTAAACGTTGTCGTACCTAGATCACCCATATTAGTATTAGTTGTATCAGCAACTATACCTAAGGCATGCATGTTAGCAAGTTTACCTTGATCTGTACCCATGCCAGTTGTTGTATATCTTTTTACGTGTTCAATTGATTTAAATCCTTCTCGTAAAGCTAATTTTATATCTTTTGCAGTGCTATCATTTTGATAATCTAAAAACGGTTTTGTTTTACTTAACGGTTTATCTGATGGAAGTAACCATATATTTTTTTTCTCTTTTTCCTTAGAGCATTTAACATCAATTTTATCAAAATTAGAATTTTCAATCTGCAAAAACTTTTTTGTATCTTTAATAGAGTTTTTTAAAACATCATCTAATTCAAAATCTCCTTTTGCAGAACCAATACTTAATTGATTTAAATTTGTTTTATCTGGAACAAAAATGTTATCTTTATTATCAAACTTAAGTTTACCACCAGATTGTGTAAATAGATGGACCATAGGGGTCCAGCCACCAGAAATTGCTAAGCAATCGCAATTTAATTCAATCTTTTTTCCTACAACATCATTTCCTTTATCATTTAGCTTCATTATTGTTACTTTGTTAATTCTTTTATAACCTTTAGTGTTTACTATTGTATGGTTCCAATAAATTTGTATTCCTAGACTTTTTACTTTATTTACTATTTCTGAAGATGAATTATTTCTAATATCTACTATTGCATTTAATTTTGTGCCTGATTTATGTAATGATAATGCTGTTTCATAAGCACTGTCATTATTAGTAAATATAACATTTTCTAAACCACATCTTACACCATAATAGTCTATGTATTTTTTCACAGCAGATGCTAACATTATACCTGGTCTATCGTTGTTATGAAAAACTTGAGGTCTTTCTATAGCGCCAGTGGATATAATTACTTTTTTTGCTCTTATTTTGTAAAGCCTTTGTCTGATTTTATTATTACGATCATTAACACTTAAATGATCAGTTAAATTTTGCCTTGCTAGTAAAAAGTTGTAATTATGATAAGCTGCAAGACTTGTTCTTGTTTTAATAATGATATTTTTATCATTTTTAATATTTTCAATGAGTTTTTTTAACCATTCACTACTTTTTTGATTATCAATTTTAGAAATATCATTATCATCATAAATTAATGAACCTCCCAGTAATTCCTTATCCTCTAACAATAAAACTTTTTTATTATCATCAGAAGCTATTTTAGCCGCTATTAAACCAGAAACACCACCTCCAATTATTAAGATATCACAGTGCATATATCTATGGTCGTACATATCTGGATCTTGTTTCGTTGGGGATTTTCCTAAGCCAGCAGATTTACGAATAAAGTATTCGTATTTTTCCCAAAAACTTGCTGGCCACATAAATGTTTTATAATAAAAACCTGCAGGAAGGAGGGGTGATAAAAAGTTATTTATTCCACCTATATCAAATTTTACACTTGGCCAACAATTCTGACTGTTACAAATTAAACCATCATATAATTCGATTTCAGTAGCTCGAACGTTAGGCTCTGTTAAAGCATCGTCATTTCCTATTTGAAGAATTGCATTTGGTTCCTCAGAACCAGAAGTCATTATTCCTCTTGGTCTATGGTACTTAAAACTTCTTCCCACAAGATGAATATCGTTTGAAAGTAGGGCAGAGGCTAGTGTATCGCCTTTATATCCGTATAATTTTTTTCCATTAAAAATAAAAGATAGTTTTCTAGTTTCGTCTATAAATTGTTTATTATTTATTCTTAGATTTTTGGACATTATAATTTTGGTGGTTGTTCACCCATTTTGTATATTTTTTCTATTTTATCATTTGAGGTGTCACGGGCTACATTAAACCATTTTCTACATCCATGTGCATGATTCCATCTTTCAAATTGGATACCCTTAATATTTTTTCTCATAAATAAATATTCTGCCCATTGATCATCATTCAATTCGGTGGGTTGTTTGGGTCTTGCTATATGAGCTTCACCACCAGAAACAAATTCTGATTGATCTCTTTCACCACAATATGGACAATTAATTAAAAACATTAGTGCGCAACAGCTGCTGCTCCATGTTCATCTACTAGATCACCACTTACAAATCTATTAATGTTAAATGCAGCATTTAATTTATGAGGTTCATCATTAGCAATTGTATGAGCAAATAAATCGCCCGAACCAGGTGTTGCTTTAAATCCACCAGTTCCCCAACCACAATTAAAATAAAGTCCTTTGATTGATGTTTTACTAATTATTGGGCTTGCATCTGGACAAATGTCAACAATTCCACCCCATTGTCTTAACATCTTCATTCTACTAAAGATTGGATATAATTCTAATATAGCTTTAAGTGTTTCTTCTACAATATTAAAGCTTCCCTTTTGTGTGTAAGAAACATATGAGTCAGTTCCTGCACCAATTACTAATTCACCTTTATCTGATTGGCTCACATAAGCATGAACAGCATTTGACATTACAACAGTATCAATTATTGGTTTTACTGGCTCTGATACAAGCGCTTGTAAAGGTTTACTTTCGAGCGGTAACTTAAGTCCCGCCATATTTGCTATTACGCTTGAATGTCCTGCAGCAACAACGCCAATCTTTTTAGTTTTAATAAATCCTTTTGTTGTTTCTAGACCTTCAACTGAATCTCCATTTCTTTTAATGCCTTTAACTTCGCAATTTTGAATTATATCAACTCCCATTTCATCAGCGCCTCTTGCATAACCCCAAGCAACAGCATCATGTCTAGCTGTACCAGCTCTTCTTTGTAATGTACCACCCAATACTGGATACCTAATATCCTGTGATGTATTTATTATTGGACAAAACTTTTTTACTTCATCTGTTTCTAACCAAACTGCATCAATACCATTTAATCTATTTGCGTGAGTTCTTCTTTTTAGATCCCTTACATCTTGTAAATTATGAGCCAAATTCATAACTCCTCTTTGGCTGAACATTACATTGTAATTAAGTTCTTGGGACAAACCTTCCCAAATCTTTAATGCGTGATCATATAAACCTGCACTGGCGTCCCATAAATAATTTGATCTGATAATTGTAGTATTTCTTCCAGTGTTACCTCCACCAATCCAACCTTTCTCAACAACAGCAATGTTTGTTAAATTATGTTTTTTCGCTAAATAATATGCAGTAGCTAAACCATGACCGCCGCCACCAACAATTACAGCATCATACTCTTTTTTAGGTTCAGGATCTCTCCATGCTCTTTGCCAATTTTCATGGTTGCTAAAAGCATTCTTTATTAAAGAAAATATAGAATATTTATTTTTCATTTTTTGAGAAATTACTTGATAAATATTGAATATTCAATGATTTCAAGTTACACAGTATATAAGGAAGGATGGGTGAGCTGGTTTAAACCAGCGGTTTGCTAAACCGCCGTACGCTTGAAAAGGTGTACCGAGGGTTCGAATCCCTCTCCTTCCGCCATTTTTCAGAAATTAGTATAGTGGGTAATTAGTGAAAAAATCTTTCATTTTGATAGGCTTTTGCTCTAGCACGTATCGATAAACGTTATAATTTTCTAAAACTCTTTGAACATAATTTCTTGTTTCTTTAAATTTAATAAGCTCAATCCAATCAACATAGTCCACTTGATCCTTTTGAGGATTTTTATTTATTTTTTTCCAATATCTTACTCTTTTAGGGCCCGCATTATAAGCGGCAATAGCAAGAGGATAGGCACCATCATATTCTAAAATTAATCCTGCTAAATAATGAGATCCTAAATTAATATTGTATTCAGGATCTGAAGTTAATCTTGATTTTGAATATGGTAACTTAGCTTGTTTTGCAACAATCTTAGCTGTGTAAGTCATAAGTTGCATCATACCTCTCGCACCAGCGTAACTATTTGCTTTACTATCAAATTCACTCTCTTGTCTTATAACTGCAAGTATCAATGCAGGGTTAGGAATTTTTCTTCCCCCAACCATAGTTGGTGTGCTGATAACAGGATAGTTATATTGATTGTGAAATCTTTTTTCATAAGATGCCAATTTAGATATTTGAATTGCAAAATCATATCTCGAAATTTCAGTAGCAAGTTCTGCAGCTAGAACTTCACTTCCTTGTTCTATATTATCAAGAGCTAAATGACGTAAAATATGTTTTGTATATCTATCTCTTTCTATCTCATAAAGTAAATAAACGAGTTTATATAATTTCTTGTCCTTAAATTCTTTTTTGTATTTATCGTTTGCTTTCATAGTTTCATTTAAAGAAAATGTTTCGTCTGGTTTAATTTTCATATGCGCAAGTTGCCCATAATATGTAGTTGGAAATTTAGACGCTTCACTGTAATATTTATCAGCTGTTACGGGGTCACCCAGTTTTTCATACGCTCTTCCTAACCAAAACGCTCCTCTAGATAAACTTATTGGATAACCGACATTTTGATAAAAAGATTTAAAGTGTTCTCTTGCTAAAATTGGATCATTTAAGAAACTTAAAGCAATCCATCCACTAAACCATTCTGCCTCAGCGTATTCCGGAGTTCCTTCTTCTAATGAGTGATTATTGACAATTTTGTAGGCTGTTTGATATTTCTTTTTATAAATTAACGATCTTCCAATAATTGACCTTTCTACCCACCATTTGTCTGGTCTTACCATATAACTCTTAGTATTCTTAATATTTAACAAAATTTCTAATGAGCTATCTACTCGACCTCTTTTTCTTCTCCATTTTAATCTGTCATAGTTAAGACCTGGGTCATTTCTGAAACTTTCAGGCACTTTTGAAATTGCATTGTCTACACCATATGATTTACTCATTAGCAATTGCCTCGCAGTATAAAGAAGCTGATAATCTTTCGGTAAATATCTTAACATTCTTTTTAAATCCCAATATTTATTTTCCCAAGCTAGGTAATCAGCCCTTCTAATATGGTCTTCTGATGATAAATATTTTTTTATTCGTTTGTATGTAGGTCTAAGTTCTGCTTTAGATAAATCGGCAGTAATCCATCCTTTTTTAATCAACTTTATACCGTCTACATTTTGCCCATCTTGTAATAAGCTTTCCCCCAAAACTATCTCTCCGTATCCACTTAATGGTTTTTTATCCTCGAATAAATCTATTATTTT
>CACNXI010000005.1 GCA_902624345.1 uncultured Pelagibacteraceae bacterium
ATTTGTGAAAATCGAAAAAAAGGAGGATTTACTTAAAAAACTTAAGGATGAAATCTTTAATATTGAAAATTGCACTCTAAAAAATAATTCAAACAATCTGGTTTTTGCTGATGGTGATCATGACAGTAATATTATGCTGATAGGTGAAGGCCCTGGTCAAAAAGAAGATGAACAGGGAAAACCTTTTGTAGGCGACGCAGGCTTACTTTTGAATAAAATGTTAGCTGCAATAAATATTAAACGAAATAAAGTTTATGTGACAAATATAGTAAATTACAGACCACCTGAAAATAGAAAACCTAATGAAGTTGAGATTAATACTTATGCCCCTTTTATAAAAAAACATATTTCAATTATAAACCCTAAGTTAATAATATTGTTAGGAAGCACTGCTATGGAGGCTTTTTTCGGAAACAAAGAGAAAATTTCTAAATCAAGAGGAATTTGGAAAGAATTAATTGTTAATAATAAAACTTATTTAACTATGGTTACCTTCCACCCTGCTTATTTGTTAAGACAGCCTGATCAAAAAAAATTTTCTTGGGCAGATTTAAAAGAAATAAAAAATAAAATTGAAGAATTGAAAATTGGAATATAAATCTCAAAAAAATGTAGCTGGAGTAGATGAGGTTGGAAGAGGTAGTCTTATCGGGCCTGTATATGCCGCAGCAGTAATTTTTAAAAAAGGTTTTGATAAAAATAAAGTAAAAGACTCAAAAAAATTATCTAGTAAGAAAAGAGAATTTTTGGAAAACTATATAAAAAAAAATTCTTATTGGGCTATTGGGACTGCCTCAAAGAAAGAAATTGAGAAAATTAACATTTTAAATGCATCTCTTTTGGCAATGAAAAGATCAATTTTAAAATTAAAATTCAAACCTAAAATAGTAAAAGTTGATGGAAATAAAAAACCTAATATTAATAACCTCAATATAAAATCAGTTGTTGGAGGTGATCAGAAAATTCCAGAAATTTCTGCAGCATCTATTTTAGCAAAAGTCTCAAGAGACCGATTGATAAAAAAAATGTCAAAAAAATTTAAAGCTTATTTGTGGGATAAAAATATTGGCTATGGAACTAGAGATCATCTTTCAGCAATTAAAAAATTTGGAATTACAAAACATCATAGAAAAACATTTAAACCAATACACAATATATTGAGTCCCAAATAATCAAAGGCACAATTAATCAAAATTAATTCAATCATGAGTTGACCTGGACTCCGACCTAGAGTCTAATTGTTTCTTTTAAAATGAAAGAGTTAAACTTAAAAAACAAAATTATTAACGGAGATAGTCTTAAAGAATTAAAAAAAATTCCAGATGAGACTTTCGATTTAGTTTTTGCAGATCCACCTTACAACCTTCAACTAAAAAATAAACTAACTAGACCAGATAGATCTAAAGTTAATGCTGTAAATGATAAATGGGATCAATTTGAAAGTTTTAAGAAATACGATGATTTCACATATGCGTGGTTAAGTGAGTGCAAGAGAATTTTAAAAAAGAATGGAGCAATCTGGGTTATAGGAAGTTATCATAATATATTCAGAGTTGGGACAGCTATTCAAAATTTAGGTTTTTGGATTTTAAACGATGTAATTTGGAACAAAAAAAATCCAATGCCGAATTTTAGAGGAACAAGATTTACTAACGCTCATGAAACTTTAATTTGGGCTTCAAAATCAGAGAATTCAAAATATACTTTTAATTATCAATCATTAAAATGTTTAAATGATGATTTACAAATGAGATCTAACTGGGATTTGCCTATTTGCAATGGAACAGAGCGTTTAAAAAAAAATGGAAAGAAAGTTCATTCTACACAAAAACCAGAAGCCTTGCTTCATAGAATTTTATTAGCAACTTCAAATAAAGATGATTTAATTCTTGATCCATTTTTGGGATCAGGCACAACTGCAACGGTTGCAAAAAAATTGAATAGAAATTATTACGGTATCGAAAAAGAAAAATCCTATTTCAAAGCTGCCGAACAAAGATTAAAGAATACAAAACCAATAGAAGATCATTATTTAGATACGCTTAAAAACAATAAATCCAAACCAAGAATACCTTTTGGTTCATTGGTTGAGTTAGGAATAATTAAGCCTGGCACCATTATTTTTGATCATAAGAAGAAAATCAGTGCAAAAATTATGGTTGATGGGAGTATCAAACATGCTCAAACCGAAGGTTCAATTCATAAAGTTGCAGCTACAATTTTAGGAGCTGAAAGCTGTAATGGATGGACTTATTGGCATTGTGAGTTAGGAAATACTTTTGTGCCAATAGATAATTTAAGACAAAAATTCTTGTCAAAAAATTATCTGTAAATTTTCCCCAAATAACTTTCTAAAAACTTTTTATTTTTTACTAATTTTTTTAAAAAAATATTTCTAAAGTATACTGTTAAAGGATTTGATAAATGAAAAGCAAACTGATTTAATTTTGATCTACTATTTACCATTTTTGTTTTATTAACCCTATTTTTAAAAAAGTTAGCATTGGAATTATTTTCTATACTAGCAAATAGTTCATGCGCGCCCTCTATAGACTGAGATGCGCCTTGAGCAAATGATGGTGGGAAAGCAAAAAAAGCATCTCCTATTAAATGAATGTTCTTATTTTTAACTTCAAAAAAATTATCACTGACAAACACAGGAAATATTTTTAATTCTTTAAGATTATTAAAAAATTCTTTGTTCTCTTGGGGAATATTTTCCAAAATTTTTTGTATAAAAGATTTATCACCGAACAATGAATAATTTTTCTGCTCCTCTGCTGAAAGTTTATATTTCATTATGGCTATTAAATTTAAATCTTCACTTGAGGAAACAGGATAAATTACATGATGAAAATCAGAGCCCAAAAATAACAAAATATTCTTTTTATCAATTATATTTGAATTTGCAGGTATCATTCCTCTAATAGCTAAAGTATCGTTATATTTTGGTTGAATTTGTTTATTTGAAACAAGATTTCTACTTTTTGAAAAAACCCCGTCAGAAATAATTAGATAATCACATTCGTGAGTTTCTTTATTTTCAAAGGTAAGTTTTATTTTTTCTTGCTCTTGATCAATTTCCGAGACACTATAATTTGTTTTGATCAAATCCTCTAAATCTTTTTTTAGAAAATTGATCAAAGTAGATCTTTTCAAAGTAGTATACTTGCAATCATTGGAATTAAATTCAGATATATCTAGTTCACATATTTTATCTTGATCTTTTTTTGAATAAAAATTTATTTTTTCTGGATTAAATTTTTCATTTTTTTCTAATTTGTCAAATCCAATTTCATTTAAAAATTTAACGCTGTTTATGGATAATTGTACACCGTACCCCTCATCTATATTAAGTGAGTTTTTTTTATCAAAAATTGATAATTGATATTTGGGGTTTTTTTTAAAAAGATTAGCTATGTATAATCCTGATATCCCTGCCCCGATAATTCCAATTTTTTTCATACATTACTTGAAGCTACTCTAAATAATTTTTTTGTAAAAGATGGTATTACTTCACTTGCTATTTTTTTTCGGTTTAAAATTAAGCCTTTATTTGTTGATTTAATTTTATTTTTATTAATTACAATATTCATATCTATATTAGATATTTTAATTTTTGTTTTTACTTTTAGCGAAGAGTTAAATTTTGACTTATCTATTTCGTTCATCGGAAAGATTAATAAATTTTTAAGAAAGTTAAATTTATTATTTCTAACTAATAACATTTTATTTTCATTCATATAAATATTAGCCTCAAAATATTTGATCTTATTTTTTTTTGTTTTTTTTATTAAAGAAAAATCTTTTCGTTTATATGAAATACAATTTATTCTTATTGGGCACTTGCCGCATAACGGAGATGTAGGCCTGCACACTAAAGCACCTAATTCCATTATAGCTTGAGCATAATCACTTGCTCTTTCTGATGAACCAAAAAAATTTTTTGAAATTTGCATATTTTCTTTTGATATATCTTTTTCGTTTCTAAGGTATAGGACTCTTTTAAGAATTCTTTCAACATTTCCATCCAAAGGAATAAATTTTTGATTGAAAGCAATAGCCATTATTGCAGTTGACGTATAGTCACCAATTCCAGGCAAAGATTTTAAATCCTCAAAATTAGATGGTAAAATTCCACCAAATTTACCATTAATCATTATCGCAGATTTTTTTAAATTTCTTGCTCTTGAATAGTAACCCAGTCCTTCCCACAACTTCATTAGTGTTTGGTCATTTGCTCTGGACAACTTTTTAAAATTTGGAATTTTTTGCACAAATCTTTTGAAATAAGGAATTACAGTTGAAACTTGAGTTTGTTGCAACATAAACTCGCTAACCAACGTGAAATAAAGTTTTTGTTCCTTAGAAGTATTTTTTCTCCATGGTAGAATTCTCTTATTATTATCGTACCAAAGTAAAATTTTTTTTGATATAGTTGGTTTACTCATGAATTTTAATTCTAATCAGAGATCAAAAGTCATTCAAGGATTAAGATCCTTTAAAGACACTTTACCCACAAAAGTAAAAAAGTTATTAAAGCAAAAAGGAGAGGTTTATTCTGAACTTATAGAAAATTGGAGAATGTTTGTTGGTGATGAGCTATTTTCTTTAAGTTATCCAAAAAAATATTTGAGCTCTAATAAATTTAGAAAATCTGTGTTGGAAGTAATGGTTAAGAGAGGTCACGAGGTCGAATTAGAGTATTCAAAAAAAAATATAGTAGATAAGATTAATTCTTTTTTCGGATATGATTTAATATCAACATTAAAAGTGTATACCTTTGACAGGAAAGATGAAAAACTAAAAAGTGTTAAAAAAAGTAATTCCAAAATTAATTTAGGGGAAATTAAAAATAAAAAAATTGAAAATTCTTTAAAAGAATTTGCTAAAGTGTATAAAGAAAAAAATGATTAAAAAAATTTTTGTACTAATAATTTTTCTTCTCTTCCAAACAAATATTAATGCATCTTCCTTTAAACCAATAATTGAGGGAAGAGAAGATGCAAAAATTAAACTAATAATTTATGAGTCTCTTACTTGTTCATTTTGTGCAGATTTTCATAATAAAGTTTACCCTGAATTAAAAAAAGAATTTATTGATACTGGTATTATTAATATTGAATTTAGAAATTTCCCATTAGACATGGCAGCATTAAATGCATCTAAACTGGCTCATTGTAACAATGATGGCAAATCAGACTTACTACATTTTTTATATTCTAACCAAAAAAAGTGGGCCAAAGGATCAACGATTGAAGAACTTAATTCAAATTTGTCTTCAGTTATAAAATTATTTGGAAAACCTCTAGATGAAGAAAAGTGTTTTTCTAACAATGAGTTAGAGGCCTTTATCTTAAACGAACGAATCGAGGGTGTAAAAGAATTTGATATAAATTCAACCCCTACACTTATTTTAAACGACCAAAAGTTTGAAAAAACGCTATCGTTTAAAAATTTAAAAAAAGCCATAGAAAAACTGTTATAATTCCTTAATGGAATTTAAAAAAATTCAACTAAACGGTTTTAAATCTTTCGCAGATAAAACAAGTTTACTTATTGAGGACGGTCTAACTGGAATAGTTGGTCCAAACGGTTGTGGTAAATCAAATATCGTTGAGTCTTTAAGATGGTGTATGGGTGAAACATCAGCAAAAAGTATGAGAGGCTCAGGTATGGAAGATGTAATTTTTTCCGGTACTTCAAACAAACCTTCTAAAAATATAGCTGAGGTAATTGTAAACCTATCAAACGATGGAAGTCTAGGGTCACACAATTATAAACACATTCCCGAAATTGAAATTAGAAGAAAGATTGAAAAAGATAAAGGATCAAAGTTTCATATAAATGGAAAAGAAGTAAGGGCAAAAGATGCACAAATGTTTTTTGCTGACCTTTCAACTGGGGCTCACTCTCCATCATTAATAAGCCAAGGTAGAATAGGATCATTGGTTACAGCAAAACCGAGCGATAGACGGGCAATACTTGAGGAGGCTGCGGGAATTTCTGGTTTACATGCTAGAAGACATGAAGCTGAAGTAAGATTAAATGCTGCAGAAAACAATTTAAAAAGAGCAGATGAATTAAGAAGACAACAAGAAAAACAATTAGCAAATTTACAAAAACAAGCAGAGGAAGCTGGAAAATATAAGATGATTTCAGAAGAAATAAAAAAAATTGAAGCAGGTTTATATTTTTTAAAATTACAGGAGATAGATAAAGAAATTACCTTAGAAAAAGAAATTAATAAAGACTCTGATCAAGAATTTGAAAATATTACAAATAAAATTAATGAAATTGAAAAAAATATAGAAAGTGAAAGTGCAAAAAATACCCCAATTAAAGAAAAAAATTTTGAAATACTCTCTAAAATCCAAAGATTAAACTTAGAACTCAAAAGTTTAGATGAGGAAAATGATAGAATACAAAGGGAGATTGAAAATTTTAAAAATAGTCTTGTTGAAATAGATAATGATTTGGATAGAGAAAAAAGTATTACAATTGATGCTAATTCAAATGAAAAAAGATTAAAAGAGGAAAAAAACGATTTAATCAATATTGATACAAAATATTACGATACTGAAAAAAAATCTAATGATGATCTTTTTTCCGTAAAAGATAAACTTAAAAAAAATCTTGAGAATGTAAAGACTTTAATCAGTCAGAACCAAAATGATGATGCCATAAAAGCTATTGAAGAATGTAAAAACGTTATTGAAGAATATGCCGAAAGCTATAGCAAAAACCAAAACATAAAAAATGATTCAATTAAAAGAAAAGAAAGAATTAAAATTATTGATACTGAAATTGAAAGTTGGAAAAACCTACTTGAAAACTCCGATAAATCAATAAAACAACTTAATGAAAGAAGACAAAAATCATCTAGTCAATTGAATCTTTTAGAAAATAAACCAAACACTCAAGCAGAAAAAAAAGGACAGCTAACTGAGAATTTAAGACTTTCTGAAATTGAGAAAGAAGAGAATGAAAAATTAATTGAAATATCAGATAAAAAATCAAATGCCTTAAATCTTGAACTTTCAGAGATCAGAGAAAATTCTATAGAAATCAGAGAAAGAAAAGCGAGTTCAACAGCAACAATTGATGGTCTATCAAAAAGAAGAATTGATTTGTTAGAAAGAATTGAAAATGAATTAAATCTTGCAGAGAAAGATGTTTTTGAATTCTCAAACTTGAAAGATCAAAGTGATCTCCCCGATGCACTCGCGCAAGAGGAATTGCTTGATGAAAAGAAAAGAGAGAGAGACAAACTAGGATCAGTAAATCTAAGAGCAGATGAAGAAACAAGTAAATATGAGATTGAAATTAAAAGAATGGAAAAAGATCGATCAGATTTAGTTACAGCCATTGTTAAACTTAAGGAAAGTATTAATGAACTCAATCAAAAGGGACGAGAAAGACTCCTTGAGGCTTTTGAAAAGGTTAATAGAAAGTTTAATGAAGTTTATACAAAATTATTTAACGGTGGTAGTGCGAAACTAGAATTGGTCGACTCTGATGATCCACTTGATGCAGGTTTAGAAATGTTGGTAAGTCCTCCAGGAAAAAGACTTCAGTCAATTACTCTTCTTTCAGGTGGAGAACAAGCGCTGACTGCTTTATCTTTAATATTTGCAGTTTTCTTAACTAACCCTTCACCAATATGTGTTCTTGATGAAGTAGATGCACCTTTAGATGACGCAAATGTTACTCGTTTTTGTAATCTCTTGGATGAACTCATAAAAATTACTAAAACAAAATTTATTATTGTTACCCATCACGCACTTACAATGTCAAAAATGAATAGACTTTACGGTGTAACTATGCCAGAGAAAGGTATAAGCCAGCTAGTTTCAGTTGACCTTGAAAAAGCTGAGAGCATGGTTGCCTAGATGGTTAAAGAACAGCTTAAAGATCGCCTAAAAAATGCACGTAAAAAGTTAAAAGTAGAAAAAGAAAATCCACAAACATCTAATATTGGACAAGCTTTTAAATTAAGCACTGAATTAGTGGCGGCTGTATTAGTAGGGACAATTATAGGGTTTATTTTAGATAATTGGTTTGATACTAAACCATGGTTAATAATAATATTTTTTTTTGTTGGTGTAGTTGCAGGTATATTAAATGTAATTAGGTCAGCAAAAAAACTACAGAATTGATTTTATGGCAGCAAATCCAATGTACCAATTTAACGTTTATAGAATTGGCCCAGAAATAAAAATAGGTGAAATTGATTTATCCTTTACTAATGCAAGTTTATTCATGGTCATAAGCTCATTAGCAATATTAATAATTTTTAATTTAGGTGCGCAAAAGAAAAACATAATTCCTGATAAAATTCAATTGCTCTCAGAACTTAGTTATACATTTGTATCTAAAATGATATCCGATACAGCTGGTTCGAAAGCTAAACCATATTTTTCATTTATATTTTCACTATTTATGTTTGTTCTTTTTTGTAACATGTTCGGTATGATCCCCTACTCTTTTACAGTGACGAGCCACATAATTGTGACATTTGTTTTAGCAGCATTTATTTTCATTGGAGTGACAATTATTGGATTCATTAAACATGGATTTGGCTATTTAAAACTTTTTGTACCAAGTGGAGTGCCAGCTGTCTTGTTGCCACTAATAGTAGTTATAGAAATTATTTCTTATTTAAGTAGGCCCATCAGTTTATCTGTAAGATTGTTTGCAAACATGATGGCGGGACATACAATGATGAAAGTATTCGGAGGCTTTGTAGTAAGTCTTGGAATTGTCGGTGGATGGCTTCCACTGAGTTTTTCAGTTGCATTAACAGGTTTGGAGATATTAGTTGCTTTTCTTCAAGCTTATGTTTTTGCAATTTTAACATGCATTTATTTAAATGATGCATTAAATTTACACCATTAATCATAAGGAGGATAATATGGAGTTAGAAGCAGCAAAAATGATTGGAGCAGGATTAGCGGCAATTGCTCTAGCAGGGGCAGGAGTAGGAATAGGTATTATTTTTGGTAACTATCTATCTGGCGCTATGAGAAATCCATCTGCAGCTCAAAAACAATTTCCAAATTTACTTTTAGGTTTCGCATTAGCTGAGGCCACTGGGTTGTTTGGACTTGTTGTAGCTTTGATAATTTTATTTGCTTTTTAAAGTATTGTGAAAAAAATTATTTTATTTAATATTTTTTATTTCTCATTCTGCACTGTTACAGTTAAAAGTGCAGAAAAAGGAGGAATGCCTCAATTGGATCCTGAATTTTGGGTATCGCAAATTTTTTGGCTAACTATAACTTTCGGTACCCTTTTTTTAGTCCTTTCTAAATTTATCTTACCTAGAATAAGTAAAAACCTAGAACAAAGAAGATTGCAAATTTTAGAAAATATTGAGACAGCTGAAAAGCAAAGAGAACAAAGCGAAAAAAATCTCAAAGAATTTGATGAGATTATTTTGAAAAGTAAAAACAAAGCTAAAGAAATAATGTTAGCTGCAAGAGAAAAGGTTGTCTCTGAAATAACCAAAAAAAAAATAAAACTTGATGAAGACTTAAATTCAGAAATTCAAAATGTTGAAAAAGAAATAATCGAGTTAAAATTATCTTCACCAAAAAAGATAAACTTAATAGCGTCTAATATTACCAACGAAGTCATAAAAAGGTTAATTGGAACTGATGTAAATGAAAGCAGTGTTTCAGCTTTAGTTGAACAAGAGCTTAAAAAATTGAGCAGGAGCACAAATGGAATTTGACTCAACTTTTTGGGTAGCTATATCTTTTGTTATTTTTTTTGGAGTTCTAATTTATTTCAAGATCCCAAGAAAAATAAATGAGGCTTTAGACACAAAGATCTCTGAGATAAAAAATGAATTAGATGAAAGTGAAAAGTTAAGAATAGAAACAAAAAAATTATTAGAAGACTCTCAATCAAAATTAAGCTCAGCCGTGAAGGAAAGTAAAAAAATTATAGATCAAGCAAAAAATGACTCTGAAAAAATGGTGAGTGAATTAGAACTTAAGTTTGAGAATTCAGCTAAAATTAAAAAAGAACTATCTTTAAGCAAAATTAAACAAATGAAGGATGAGGCTGTTAGAGAAATCAAAAATACCTCTGTTGATGTTGCATTCTCTGCTTCAGAAAATTTAATTAAAAATTCAATTGAAAAATCAAAGCTCGACAATTTATTTCAAAAAAATTTAGAAGATGCTAAAGATGCTTTGAAAAAAGCTGGCTCAAATTAAAATAAATTCTTACATTTTTAGAAAAAAAATATAAATTATTGTTATGAAATCCATAGTCATAGGTTCAGGTTTTGGTGGTATATCTGCTGCTCTTAGGCTGAGAGCAAAAGGCCACGAAGTGACCTTAATTGAAAAACAAAATGATTTAGGTGGTAGAGCAAGAATTTTCAGAAAGAATGGGTTTTCATTTGATGCTGGACCGACAGTAATTACAGCACCTTATCTGATATATGAGTTGTTCGAACTATTTGGAAAAGATCCAAAAGACTATTTAAACATAAAACCTTTAGATATTTGGTATCAATTCGTTTTTGAAGATGGCACAAAATTCAATTACTCAGGCAATGAAGAAGAAATGAAAAAGCAAATATCTGCAATTTCCCCAGATGATTTAAAAGGTTATATCAAATTAGTAAATTTCACTAAAAAAATTTTTGAAAAAGGGTATTTAGAACTTTCAGATGTTCCCTTTACGAAACCTTTTTTCATGATGAAACAAATTCCATCTTTATTAAAGCTAAAAAGTTATAAATCCGTTTATTCTCTTGTGTCATCATATGTTAAACATGAAAAACTAAAAAGAATTCTTAGCATGCATCCTCTACTTGTGGGTGGTAATCCTTTCACAACAACTTCGATTTATGGCCTAATACTATATTTAGAAAAGAAATGGGGAATTCATTATTCGATGGGGGGAACTGGAAATATAATTAAGGGTCTTGAAACATTAATGAATGAGGAAAATATAAAAATAAAAAAAGGTTTTGAAGTAAACAAAATTATTTCAAATGGAAAAATAATTAAAGGTATTCGATTAGAAAACGGTGATGAAATTTCTGCAAACAATGTGGTTTGTAATGCTGATCCACCCGATGTCTATGAGAGATTATTAAATAAAAAAGACCTGAATTTTTTTTTCAACTTTAAGAGAAAAAGAATGGATTATTCAATGGGTTTATTTGTTTATTACTTTGGGACTAAAAAAGTTTATAAGGATGTCGCTCACCACACAATTAAGTTTGGCAACAAATACAAAGAACATTTGGATGATATTTTTGATAAAAAGAAACTTAACGATGATATTAGCTATTATCTGCATCGACCTACAGCAACAGATAATTCGATGGCACCAGATGGATGCGATTGTTTTTATGTTCTAGTCCCAGTTCCTAATAACCAATCAAATATAAATTGGTCGGTAAGTGGTGAAAAAATTAAGAATTTAGTAATTGATAAAATGGAAAAGGATTTACTTCCAAAATTAAGAGAAAACATAATAGAAGATTTCTACTTAACACCCGACTACTTTGAAAAAGATCTTAACACAAAATTTGGATCAGGCTTTTCAATTCAACCAAAATTTACGCAATCTGCTTATTTTAGATTTCACAATAAGTCTGAAATTTATGATGGATTATATTTTGTCGGTGCTGGAACACATCCTGGTGCTGGTGTGCCTGGAGTTTTATCATCAGCAAAAGTTTTAGATAAAATTCTTTAATGGCGAATAATCTTTTATCAATTCATGCAAAGTCTTTTAACTGGGCTGGATTTTTCTTGCCTAACGATGTTTATAAAAATGGATCTGACCTATATGATTTTTGTAGAATATTAGACGATATAGCAGATGAAGAAATATCTTTAGAGATTAAAAGGAAAAAATTTATTGATTACAAAAATGACTTTATTAACCACAACTTTGAAAACGATAGTATTAAAAAGATACACGAGATTATTAAAAATTTCGATGTATCAGAAAAAATTGTTCTCGATCTTTTTGATGGCATTGAATCTGATTTAAAAGAAAAAATAGAATTAAAATCTAAAAGAGAGCTGCTAGTATATTCTTATAGAGTGGCTGGAACTGTGGGTTTGATGATGGCGAAAATTCTTAAAGTAAAATCTAAAACAGCTCTGAAATCTGCAATTGATCTTGGGATAGCGATGCAGCTTACTAATATTTCTAGAGATGTAATAGAAGATAGAAAGAAAAACAGAGAATATATTAAGCATGATCTTTCAAATATAAAAAATACAATTGCTACTGCGGATTTGTTTTATAATAGTTGTTTTAATTCAATCAGAGAAATTCCAATTAGGTGCCGTTTCGCTATATTAGTCGCTCGCAGAGTTTACAGAGAGATTGGTTATAAAATCGTTAAAAAAGAAGACATTGAGGAATATAATCGATCTGGAAAAATTTATGTTACTAAAACTGGCAAAATCGTTCAAACTATTTTAAGTATTTTTGATTTTTTTAGATTATTATTTATTCAATCAGATAATTATTACAGAAATGAAGAACATAATGAAATTGGCTTAGAAATTAACATAGATGAAAGAATTTGATTATACAATAATTGGTGGCGGTTGCGCTGGCCTCTCTTTAGCTTACGAGCTTGAAATTAATAACAAGTTAAGTAATAAAACATTAGCTATTATTGAGCCAAGAACCGAATACCAAAGAGATAAAACATGGTCTTTTTGGAAAACATTTCCACATAATTTCGAAGATTGTGTAATTAAAAGTTGGGATTCTTTTTCAATTAATATTCCAAATAAATCAAAACAGATTGAATGTGAAAGTCTACCGTATCAATCCATCGATAGTGGTCTATTTTACAAAAAAACTTTGAACAGACTCAAAGCAAATAAAAATATTCATTTCTTCAGAAATAAGGAAGATGTAAATACAGAGAATTCATACGTATTTAATAGCGTTCCTAAAATAAATTCAAATGAAAATGATCTTTGGCAACATTTTGGAGGTTATGAAATTGAAACGGACAGGGATATATTCGATGATACTATAATTAATTTAATGGATTTTGATTGCGACCAAAAAAATAGCGTTCATTTTTTTTACACTCTTCCGTTTTCAAAAAATAAAGCTTTAATTGAAACAACTTGGTTATCAAATATGACAGATCCCTCAGAAAAAGATTATGATTTTCAGATTAAAGAATATATAGAAAGTGTTCTAAAGATTAAAAATTATAAAGTTATTTATAAAGAAAAAGGACAGATACCATTATTTTATCCTAATAATTCAAATAGTAAAAAAAAAATTAATATCGGAACCGCAGGTAAAATGACAAGGTTAAGTACGGGTTATACTTTCTTAAATATTCAAGAGCATTGTAAATATATTGTTGAAAATTTAAATTGTTTAAAAACTTTTAATATTGGAAAAAAATATGAGATTCTTGACAAGATATTTTTAAAAGTTTTAAAAAAGAATGCTCAGAGAATGCCAAATATTTTTTTTAAAATGTTTAATTCTAGTTCAGAAACAAGTATAAAATTTCTCTCTAACAAGAGTAATGTTTTCCAGGACTTATCAATAATTTCAAAAATGCCGAAGTGGCCTTTTATAAAAGCTTTATTTAATTAATGGATTTATTAAAAATTAATAAAAGATACTCGTTTTTTCTACTTTTGTTTAATGTGATTTTTTTAATTTCATTTTCAAAAGTTTTAGAAAATCAACAAATAGAATTGCAGTACCAAGCAATTATCTGTTTTTTTTTAATATCGATTATAGGTGTTTCTCATGGTGCGCTCGATCATCTTAAGGGTTACAAACTAATGGAGGTTTATAAAATACAAAATAAATCGTTTTTTTATTTGGCCTATATTGCTATATCATTATTGGTAATTTTTATTTGGCTTATATTTCCCGAATTTGTTTTGCTATTTTTTTTACTTGTTGCGTCATATCATTTCGGCAAAGAAGATAGTTGTATGGAACAAAATACAAAGAATATAACTTACGACGTTTTGTATTTATTTAAAGGCAGCGTAATAATTACTGCACCTCTTCTATTTCATGGTGAAAAGACTATTGAGATTTTTCAAATATTAAATTTAAATTTAAGTTTTTTAGAAAACAATTTTTTGATATTGATGATATTCTTTAGTTTTATTGCTAATATTATTTTGACCGTACAATCAAATAATGGTGGTTTCTTACTGGCGGACTGGACAAATATTATTTTGCTTAACGTTTTTTTGTCTCCATTGATAGCTTTTACTATTTATTTTTGCTTTTTACACTCTGTGAGACATTCTCTATCTCTGATATATGAGATTGATAGTAATAATTTCAAAGTAGGATTTTTTAAATTTATCAAAAAAGCATTACCACTCACATTAATTACTTTATTAATATTCTTGGTTAGCCTTTATTTCCTCGCAAACTATAATGTTTTTAATGATGCAATTTTAAAAGTTATATTTATAGGTTTGGCGTCTTTAACCTTTCCGCATATATTATTAGAATATCTTGTAGAAAAAAATGAAAAATAAGGATTTAAAAATATATTTAGCTGCACCCAGGGGATTTTGCGCTGGAGTTGATAGGGCAATAGAAATAGTGAAAAAAAGTATCAATAAATATGGATCACCAGTTTATGTTAGACACGAGATAGTTCACAACAAACATGTGGTTGAAAATTTAAAAAAAATTGGTGCAGTATTTGTAGAAGAACTTAGTGAAATTAAAGATAAAACTAGGCCAGTAATTTTTTCTGCTCATGGAGTTCCAAAAAAAGTTCCTAAAGAGGCTCAAGACTTACAAATGGAATATATAGATGCAACCTGCCCTTTGGTTTCAAAAGTCCATAGAGAAGCTGAAAATTTAAACAAGGCTGGATTTCATATTTTTTTAATTGGTCATAAAAATCATCCTGAAGTAGTAGGAACCATGGGGCAAATTTCCGAAGGTAAAATTGATTTAATTGAGACTATTGATGACGTAGAGAAAATTAACTTGGCATCTAAGAAAAAATTAGCCTTTGTAACCCAAACGACACTTTCTGTTGATGATACTAAGGATATTATAAATGCTCTGAAAAAAAAATATCCAGAAATTAAAGAGCCAAATAAAGAAGATATTTGTTACGCAACAACTAATAGGCAAGCAGCTGTAAAAAAAATTGCGAGCAAATGTGATATGTTTTTTGTTATTGGAAGTAGAAATTCTTCAAATTCTAAGAGATTAGTAGAGGTGGCTCATAAAGCTGGTTGTAGTTTCTCAGAGTTAATTCACTCAGAAAGTTCTGTGCCTTTAGAGAAAATTTCTCAATGCAAAAGTATTGGTATTTCTTCAGGTGCATCAGCTCCTGAAGTTCTAGTACAAAATTTTATAGAAAAAATTAAAGAAAATTTCACAGTTCAAATTGAAGAAGTTGAAATAGTAAAAGAAAATGTAACTTTCAAAGTTCCAGGAAAACTTAATTAATGGCGGTATTCACAAAGTTAGGTCAGGCCGACATTATTAATGTCCAAAATATTTTTGAATTTGGAAAAATTAAAAGCTTCAAAGGTATTAAAAAAGGAATAGAAAATACAAACTACATTATCAAAACAAAGAAAGAAAAATACGTTTTAACAATTTTTGAAAGAAGAGTTAAGCATAAGGACTTACCTTATTTTATGAAATTGATGGATGCTCTTTCAAGAAGAGGGGTGAAATGCCCTCGTCCGATTAAGAATAAATTTGGAAAATATTTATTTAATTGTAAAAGAAAAAAAGCTTGTCTAGTTTCTTTCTTGGAGGGTAACGATAAAAAAAATCTTTCAGAAAATGATTTATCAGTTATAGGTAAAAAAATTGGTTTAATGCATAAGAAATTTAAAGGGATTAAACTAAAAAGAAAAAACAGCTTTTCACCTCTCAAAATTAATGGCCTTATAAACAAAATAAATATAAAAAATTCTAAATTACCTAAAAATCTAAAAAATGAAATGAAAGACAGTTTTCGTGATATTTATAAGAACTGGCCAAAAAATATACCGAGTAGCATAATTCATGGGGACTTGTTCATCGACAATATTTTTTTTCATAAAGGAAAATTTGGGGGCTTTATTGATTTTTATTTTTCAGCTTGTGATTTTCAAGCTTATGAACTTGCAATTTGTATAAATTCGCTTTGTTTTAATAAAATAAAAAATAAATTTAAATTTAATAAGAATAAGGCATCTAAGCTTTTCAAGGGTTATGAAAGTATTAGAAAACTTAAAGCAGAAGAGAAAAAGAGTATGAAAATTCTTTGTAAAGGATCTGCCTTAAGATATCTGGCTACAAGAGCTTATGATTACTTAAATACTCCTAAAAATATTTTAATCAAAAAAAAGGATCCCTCGGAATATATTCAAAAACTTAGGTTCCATGACTCAATAGAAAGATTTGAGGAATACTTAAATGATTAAAATTTATACTGATGGATCCTGTTTAGAAAATCCAGGAAATGGTGGATGGGCAGCAATAATTATTAACAATGGACAAAAAACTCAAATTAAGGGAAGTAAAAAAAATACTACAAACAATCAAATGGAGTTAATCGCCCCTATTGAGGCATTAAAAAAAATTCCCAAAGGAAGTAAAGTTCAGATTTTTACAGACTCAAAATATGTTAAGTCGGGAATAACAGAGTGGATCCATAACTGGAAAAAAAATGGATGGAAAACTGCAAACAAACGAAAGGTTAAAAATAAAGATCTTTGGACTGAATTAGATCTTCTATCAAATGAATTTGAGATAAGCTGGAATTGGGTAAAAGCACACTCTACTGATGAGTTAAATAATGAGGTAGATTTAATTGCCAGAGAAGCTGCAAATTTATAAAATTTTGCCTTTAACAAAATTTTTTACCTCATCTACATTGTTTTTTAATACTTGAAAATTCTCATTTTTATTAAGCACATGCTGAAGTTCTTTAGGTAATTTTTCGTGTTTATTAATCGCATTATTTGTGGCATCTGGAAATTTACATGGATGTGCAGTTGATAAAACAACACAATCATTCAAAGATAATTTTTGTGCAGCGCCTACTCCAATGGCTGTATGCGGATCTAAAACCATACCATTTTCCTCGTAATTTTTCTTAATAATTCCTAGAGTTTCTTTTTCATTACAACTTTCTGATAAAAAATCTTTTTGAATTGTATTTAAATTGTTCTTTTCAATTTGATATGAATTCAGCTTAATTTTTTTCATAATTTCTGCTGTTTTTTCAGAATTAGAATTATTCACATAATAAATTAATCTTTCAAAGTTACTGGCTAATTGGATATCCATACTTGGTGATAATGTTTCTCTGACTTCTTTTGAAATATAGTCTCCTTTTGTAATGGCTCTATGTAAAATATCGTTTTCATTTGTTGCAACTATTAATTTATCAATTGGTAATCCCATTTTTTTTGCAAGATACCCTGCAAAGACATCTCCAAAATTTCCTGTTGGAACTGAAAAAGAAATATTATCTTTTCCTAATTTAAAATACGCATAAAAATAATATACTGCTTGAGCAATTATTCTGGCCCAATTTATTGAGTTTACTCCTGACATATTTATAGATTTTGAGAACTCAAGATCAGAAAACATTTGTTTTACAATATTTTGACAATTATCAAAGTTTCCATCAATTGCGATATTGAAAACGTTTTTTTCTTCTACAGTAGTCATAATTCTCCTTTGAACAGAAGAAATTCTATTATTTGGGTGTAAGACAAATATATTTAAATTAGATTTTCCTTTAATTGCATCAATGGCTGCTGCACCTGTATCTCCGGATGTTGCAACAACTATATTTATAGTTTTATTATTTGATTTTAAAAGATGCTCATACATATTTCCAATTAACTGCATTGCAATATCTTTAAAAGCTAGAGTGGGTCCATGAAACAATTCCAAGATTTTTAATTGATTTAATTCAACTATTTTGACAACATCCTCTTCTCTAAAATTAGAATATGATTTTTTTACAATTTCGTTTAATTCTTTTTTGCTTAAAAAATCACCTGTATATAAATAAATAATTTCAGTAGCCAAATCTATATAATTTAATTTTTTTAGAGAGTTCATTTTACTCTCATCAAATTTTTTAATATTCAAGGGTATAAAAAGGCCTCCGTCATCAGCAAGACCTTTGAGAAACACCTCACTGAAGGAAAATTTCTTATTATCACCTCTTGTACTTATGTATTCCATTAATAATTCTTTTTTCTAAAATATAGATATATCAAAAGAATTGATATCGCTATTGAAAACCATGTTAAAGAGTATTTGAGGTGATTATTAGGCAGATCTGATGAAATTTTTTTTGGTATTGGAAAAGAGTTTGTTTGTTCTCCATTTTTAATAAAAATTATAAAAGGTGAAAATGTTTTGCCAGTATGTTTTTTTAAATCTATATCATCAAGTTTAAACCAATAATTTTTTATTAAATCGTTATTAGGTTTGAAATAATTTTTACTTGATTTTAGCTTTGTAATGCCAAAGTATTCTGATTGTTTTAGATCAAATGAATTACCTTTCAAATCTCTTGGTATCCATCCTTGATTAATTAAAAAGTTTTCTCCCTTAATATCAATTTCTTTAATTATATTAAAACCTGGTTCTCCATTATCGCTGAGTCCATATAAATAAATTAAATTTTCATTATCAATTTTTCCCTTGAATTCAATTTTTTGAAAGTTTTTAATTTTTTGTGCTTCAAATTTTACTGGATCATTCATAAGAGAAGAATTTATTTCTTCAATAAGACTATTTTTCCAATTAAGTCTGTACAACTGCCAAAACCCAAGGGCAAGAAAAATTGTAATAAAAAAAGAAACAAATATTGTGAAAAGAAACTTATATCTCAATTAAATTAGCTTCCCCAAACGTAGATTGCTGCAAATAAAAACAACCAAACTACATCGACAAAATGCCAGTACCATGCTGCAGCTTCAAATCCAAAATGATGATCCTTATTAAAATGACCAAGTTTTCCTCTCCATAAACAAACGGCTAAAAAGATAGTTCCAACTACAACATGAAAGCCATGAAAACCTGTGGCCATATAAAATGTTGCACCGTAAATATGTCCCGAAAAATCAAAACTTGCATGTTGATACTCATATATTTGCAGAAGAGTAAAAAAGAAACCTAGTAGAACTGTTGCCCAAAGACCTTGTATAAAACCTTTTCTATCATCCTCTAATAAAGAGTGATGAGCCCATGTAACAGTTGTTCCAGATAATAATAAAACCAGTGTGTTTATTAGTGGAATATCCCATGGATTAAAAACTTCAATATCTTTAGGCGGCCAAACTCCACCAACAAAAGCACTTGGATACAAACTAGCATCAAAGTAAGCCCAAAACCAAGCAACAAAAAACATTACTTCAGATGCTATAAACAATGTCATTCCATAACGGTGATGTATCTGAACCACTGGAGTATGGTGACCTTGATGTTCAGCTTCATTAACAACATCTCTGAACCACATATACGCTCCATAAATTAAAAGAGCAAAACCAAGTAACATAGCCCACATAACATTCGAATGGAAATAATAAACTGAACCTATTGCAGTTATTAAAGTAGCAAAAGATGTAAAGATTGGCCACGGACTTGGATCAACTAAGTGGTAATCATGTTTTTGTTCTTTAGAGCTCATTGTTAATTAATTTTTGATTGTTTGTAATAGTCTGATGAAAAAAATGTGTACGACATTGTAATGTCTTCAATGTTTTTAGTCTTAGGGTCATTTACCATTTCAGGATCTAAATAAAAAGTTAAAATATAATTCATTTTTTCTCCGCTTTTTAGTGTTTGTTTTTCAAAACAAAAACATCCAAGCTTATTAAAGTATTGTCCAAAAGTTGAAGGAGACACATTATAACTTGCTACTCCACTTGATGGGTCTTTTCCAAAATTTTCAACCTCAAATTCTACCTTGTAAACTTTGCCTGGCTTTACATCATAAAGAGAGTTTTTGGCTTTAAAATTCCAAGACAAATCAGTTTGAACATTTGTATCAAATCTTACCCTCACTGGTTCATCGATAACTATTTTTGGTGCTTCTTTTGAAATTTGAGTAGTGCCTCCAAATCCTGTTACACGGCAAAATAGATCATATAATGGAACTGCAGCGAATGACAATCCTAGCATAAGAAAAAATATCGAAGCTAAGATTAAAGGTGTGAGGTTTTTCTTACTTATCATATGATCCTTTCCAAAACTCCAACGTTGTATAGTGTAAAGATGAATAGGAATAATATGAAAACCACAAGACCTATTGCAGTGAAAATATTTCTTTTTTTAATCTTTTTATCAATTTCCATTATTATAATTTATCAACTAAAAACAAAACAAATATTAAAAATAAGTAGAAAATAGAATAACCGAAAACTCGTTTAGCTTTTTGTAGATCAAATGAATCTTTTTTTGTTTTTAATAAAGCAAAGCATAGTAAAATATAATAAATTGTAAGGCCAAAAGTGCTTATAAGAAATAGCTCTCCTACAAAACCAATAATGTAAGGTAACGCCAATACCGGTAGCATTAAAAGTGAGTAAACAAAAATATTTTTTTTAGTTTCTTCTATCCCATTAGTCACTGGTAACATAGGTATTTTGGCTTTTTTATAATCAGCAACTTTATATAAACTTAAAGCCCAAAAGTGTGAAGGTGTCCAAAAAAATATAATTAAAAAGAATGATAGTGCTTCCAAACCTAAGGAATTAGTTGCAATCGTCCAACCAATGACAGGTGGTAAAGCACCAGCTGCACCACCAATCACTATATTTTGTGGTGTTCTTCTTTTTAACCAAATTGTATAGACAAATAAATAAAAGCTAATTGTAAAAAGTAAAACTAAAGCAGATAATAAATTTGAAAAAAAATATAGACCTAAAACTGAAACTATTGATAAGACTATTCCAAACATAAGAGCATGATTTTTTTTGAGCTTTCCTGTTGGAAGAGGTCTCAAGCAAGTTCTACTCATCAATTTATCTAGGTCGGCCTCATACCACATATTGAGTGCTCCTGCTGCACCTGCGCCGAGAGTTACAAAGAAAATGTTTATTATTGATTTAATAAAACTTACTTCGCCTGGAGCAGTTAATAAACCAACTGCACAAGTGAATATTACCAATGACATAACTCTAGGTTTCATTAACCTGAGCAATTCAATAAGAATTGATGTGTCAAGTAATGAAGGGTTTTTTGCTCTAAAGTTAATAGTTGTCATCTAGTATCAATAATTATGTGCTTGTTTTTTCTGCTTCTCCGAATTCATTAATCTTAGGTAACTCATCAAATGTATGGAAGTTTGGTGGTGATGGAACTGTCCATTCCAAAGTTGTGGCGCCTTCTCCCCATGGATTTTGTGCTGCTGCCTTTTTCTTCATAAATGCGTACGCTAAATTAATTAAAAATACGGCTAATCCTACTACTGAAATATATGAGCCAATTGAGGAAATATAATTCCAATCTGCAAATGCATCTGGATAGTCAGCGTATCTTCTTGGCATACCAGCAAGTCCTAAAAAGTGCTGAGGAAAAAATATTAAATTTACTCCTATAAATGTTAGCCAAAAGTGTAGTTGTCCAAGCCATTCTGAATATTCATAACCAGACATTTTTCCAAACCAGTAATAAAAACCGGCAAAAATTGCAAAAACTGCTCCGAGTGACAATACGTAATGAAAGTGTGCTACTACATAATATGTATCGTGTAAAGCTGTATCAACACCAGCATTAGCCAGAACTACGCCAGTAACACCCCCAACTGTAAATAAGAAGATAAAACCAAGAGCCCACATCATTGGAGTTTTAAAAGATATAGAGCCACCCCACATAGTTGCTATCCAAGAGAAAATTTTTATTCCCGTTGGAACAGCTATGATCATTGTTGCAGCTAAAAAATATGCTTTAGTGTCTGTGTTCAATCCGACCGTATACATGTGATGTGCCCAAACTACAAAACCAACAATACCAATCGCGACCATCGCATAAGCCATACCTAAATATCCAAAGACTGGTTTTTTTGAAAAGGTTGAAACAATGTGACTTATCATTCCAAAACCTGGTAAAATTAGAATATATACTTCTGGATGACCAAAAAACCAAAATAAATGTTGAAATAAAAGTGGATCTCCACCAGTTTGCGCATCAAAAAATGCTGTTCCAAAATTTCTATCTGTTAATAACATTGTAATAGCTCCAGCTAAAACTGGTAAAGATAATAGTAATAAAAACGCTGTTACAAGAATTGACCAAGCAAACAACGGCATCTTATGCAAAGTCATGCCTGGAGTTCTCATATTTAATATCGTAGTTATAAAATTTACTGCACCAAGTATTGAAGAAGCCCCCGCTATATGAAGACTAAGTATTGCTAAATCCATTGCAGGCCCTGGTTGACCAGTTTTAGACGACAATGGTGGATAAATTGTCCAGCCACCTCCTACGCCTTGTGCGCCTGGAGGTCCATCTACAAATATTGATGAAAGTAATAAGATGAATGAAGCAGGTAGTAACCAAAAAGATATATTGTTCATTCTTGGAAAAGCCATATCAGGAGCCCCTATCATAATTGGTACAAACCAATTACCAAAGCCTCCAATCATTGCCGGCATTACCATAAAGAAAATCATTATCAAACCGTGACCAGTTACTAAAACATTGTATAAGTGATAGTTGCCACCCAATATTCCATCGCCCGGATGCATCAACTCCATTCTCATTAAAACTGAAAATGCAGTTCCGATTATTCCAGCTATGATCGCAAAGATTAAATACATTGTACCTATATCTTTGTGATTTGTTGAATAAGCCCATCGCTTCCATCCTGTTGGATGGTGATGTGAATGATCTTGTGAAGCAATTGTTGTCATATTAATTTTTTGCTAATAATTTATTTTTATTATTGTTTATCTCCTCTTTTGCGAATTTTATCTTGGCCTCTTCTAACCAAGTCTTGTATTCCTCATCTGTTACAACTCGAACAGTGATTGGCATAAAAGCATGTTTGATACCACATAATTCTGAGCACTGGCCGTAGTATGTTCCCACTCTATCCGCCTTAAACCATGTTTCATTTACTCTTCCTGGCATTGCATCTCTTTTCACTCCAAAAGATGGTAAAGCCCACGCATGCAAAACGTCGTTTGCTGTTATTAAAACTTTAACAACTTTGTTTACTGGTACCACAACTTCATTGTCAACAGCCAGTAGTCTTGGTTGACCAGGTTTTAAATCTTCTTCTTCGACCATGTAAGAGTCGAAAATTATATTTTCATCTGGATATTCATAACCCCAATACCACTGGTAACCTATGGCTTTAATCGTTACATCAGCTTTAGGGATTGTATCTTGTGAATAAAGAATTTTAAAAGATGGAACTGCCATTACAATTAAGATTAAACATGGAATAAGTGTCCAAAGTATTTCAACAGCAACATTGTGCGTTCTTTTAGATGGATTAGGATTTCTTGAAGCTCTAAACCTAATACATGTATAGGCCATCAAAAATAAAACAAATCCACTAATTGCAACAATAATTGGTAATAACATATAATCATGGAATTTGACTATTTCGTACATAGATTGAGAGGCTGGCTTTTGAAATCCTAATTGCCAATCTTTTGGCTCATTAGCATACAAGGTAGAAGGTATTAATAAAACAAAAGTGTATAATAATTTTTTAAGCATTTTTATTTCGTTTTTATACAGTTTTTAATTCAATTAACAAATTCAATTAATGCGACAATTACGAATTGAAATAGATGAAATTCACTAGTGAAATAGCGGTTATAACGGCAGTATCTGACCTTAAAATATTCTTTGATATAGTAAAAGATTTCACATCAGGAACTTTCAAAATCGACTCGCGTTCAGCTGGTGAAAAATCACCTTCAGGTCCTATCAAAATACTTAAAGCTTCTTCTTTTTTGATATTATCATTTTTTAAAATAGTTTGGGAATTCACATCGGCAAATAATAGTTTAGTGGAACTATCTAAGTTTTTT
The DNA here is from genome assembly GCA_902624345.1 of uncultured Pelagibacteraceae bacterium. Lineage (GTDB taxonomy): Bacteria > Pseudomonadota > Alphaproteobacteria > Pelagibacterales > Pelagibacteraceae > Pelagibacter. The sequence continues at coordinate 24,033 of CACNXI010000005.1, forward strand.
AAAAAGTCTTTAAGTTTTTTGACTTCTGAAATTTCTGGAGGATTAAATTGATTGGATTGTTCTGTAGCCTCAATAACTATTTTTCTTGCTCTTTCATAATTTAAGTCTTTAACTTCTGTTCTCTCGGAAATAATTGGAATTATTTTACTCACACCTAGTTCAGTAGATTTTTGTAAAATTGTTTCCATTGGAGTTTTTTTGACTAAACAAATTGCAAGTTCAATTTTAGATTCATTGCTTGCTTGTTTTATTTTTTTTGTAAATTTTACTTCAACCTTATCTTTTTGAATTAAAATTATTTCACTTTCCCACTCTCCATCTTTATTAAAAAAATTTAATCGAGAACCTAATTTAAGTCTCATTACGTTTGCTACATAATGACCATGTTCCTTAGAAAGTAACTTAGTTGTATTTTCGACTATACTGTTAGGATGATATAATCTAATATTCATAGATTATAGTATAATATAAAAAATTAAATTAAAGTATGGATTTTAAAGCAATAGTATTTGATGCTTATGGAACATTATTTGATGTAAATTCAGCGGCAAAGAAATGCAAACATAAAATAGGAGATAAGTGGGAGACCTTTGCAAATTTTTGGCGAACTACACAACTTGAATACACTTGGTTGAGAAGTTTAATGAAAAGACATAAGGACTTTTGGCAAATAACTGAAGATAGTTTGGATAAATCTATGAAAGTTTTTAACATAGATACAAAAATGAGAAGTGAATTATTGAATCTTTATAAAATTTTATCCCCTTATCCAGAGGTAAAAGAAGTTTTAAAAGATTTAAAAAAGAAAAATTTTAAGCTCGCGATACTTTCAAACGGTACTCCAGATTTAATAAATGAATTAGTAAGCACTAACAATTTAGATGCCTTTGATGATCTTTTTTCAATTGAGGAAGTGAAAATTTACAAGCCTGACTCAAGGGTCTACGATCTTCCGGTTAATAAATATAAAATTCAACCCAAAGAAGTTGTTTTTTTGAGTGCTAATACTTGGGATGTATCAGGTGGTGGTAATTTTGGTTACAACGCTGTCTGGGTCAATCGTAACAACTCTCATTTTGATAATCTTGATTATAAACCAAAAAAAGAAATTAAAAATTTAAAAGGACTACTTGAAATAGTTTGAAACATAATTAAACTAAAACCATGTCAAATATTGAAATCAAAAAAATTGTTAAATCTATTGAAACATCAGATGGTGCGGGTGTAAAACTAAAAAGAAGTATAGGAACACCGGAGGCAGATTATATTGATCCTTTTTTAATGTTGGATGAATTTGGTTCAGAAAATAAAGATGATTATGTTGCAGGATTTCCGCCTCATCCTCATAGAGGTATTGAAACAGTTACTTATATGCTTAAAGGAAAATTTGAACATGAGGATAGCACTGGCGCTAAAGGAATAATGTCATCTGGAGATGTGCAATGGATGAAAACTGGAAGAGGAATAATACATTCTGAAATGCCTGCCATGTCTGATGGTCAATTACTTGGGTTTCAATTGTGGATTAACATGCCCGCAAAATTAAAAAAAAACAAACCCGAATATATTTATATTAAAAACAAAGAGCTTGGAACTTATAGTGATGATGAAAAAGTAGTTAAAGTTATTGCTGGAAAGTACAAAGATGTTGAAGGTCCCGAAAAAAACCATAATGTTGAACCAATTTATTTTCACATTGTATTAAAAAATGGAAAGGAATTCTCTTGCGAGGTTCCAGAAGGACATAATTCATTTATTTATTTGCTAAAAGGGCAAATTAAAGTTGGTAAAGCCAATCATGAAAAAACAAATGACTCAAATTTGATATTGTTAAAACAAGGCAAGAACCTTCAAGTCAAAACTGAAAAAGATAGCGAATTTTTATTTATCGCAGGTAAACCAATTGGCGAACCAATAGCTAGAGGGGGTCCATTTGTTATGAATACTAAAGCTGAAATTATTGAAGCAATAAACGATTATCAAAATGGTACTTTCGCAAAATATTAAATGTATTCTGTAAATTTTTCAAAAACTGGTGGTCCTGAGGTTTTAAAATATGAAAAGCTTTCTATCTCACAACCCAAAGAAAATGAAGTTTTAATAAAGCATTCTGCTATAGGTTTAAACTTTATAGATACATATCATAGATCGGGACTATATCCTGTTCCTCTTCCATCAGGAATCGGACTTGAGGGTGCGGGGATTATAGAAAAAGTTGGGCCAGGTGTTAAAAATTTTAGAGAAGGTGATAAAGTGGCTTACGCAGCTGCACCTCTTGGTTCATATTCCACACATAGAATTTATCCAACAAAAAATTTAGTTAAAGTGCCAGATGGAATAGACCTTGAGATTGTGGCTTGTTTAATGACCAAAGGTTTAACAACTTTCTATCTTTTACACAAAACATATCCAGTTAAAAAAGGTCAAACAGTTTTATTCCACGCTGCAGCTGGTGGGGTTGGTCAAATTTTTTGTCAATGGGCTAAAAGTTTAGGTTGCAAAGTAATAGGAACAGTTGGCTCAGACGAAAAAATTAAGTTAGCAAAAAAATACGGATGTGATGAAGTAATAAATTACAATAAAGAAAATTTTAAAGATAAAGTTTTACAATTGACTAACAACGAAGGTTTACCGGTAGTATATGATGGAGTTGGAAAAAATACTTTAGTAGACTCATTGGGGTGTTTAAAAATGCGTGGGACGATGGTCTCATTCGGAAATGCATCTGGAAAATTAGATCCCGTAGATGTTGGAAAACTTATAGCACCAAAAGGATTATATTTAACACGACCTAGTATTGCACACTATACTTCTACAAGAGAAGAATTAGACGAAGCATCAAACAAACTTTTCGAAATGGTAAAATCAGGAGCGGTAAAAGTTGAAATATATAAGAAATACACTTTAAAAGATGCATCAGTTGCACATCAAGATTTAGAAGCAAGAAAAATTTTGGGACCTGCTATTATTACTCCTTAAACTGTACATCCATATCTGAAATGTGTAATTTTAGAGCTTTTGTTGAAATTTGAATTTCTCTAATAAAGAAAACTATAGACACCATCATTGATAGACAACAAGATCCAAATATTATTCTTGCAACTAGTATTTTATCTAAATAAAGCGCAAACACTGTTAGCATATTGAACAAGAATCCAAATGCTGAAAACATAATTGTAAGTTTTAAAACCCCAATCCTATCATTTAGATTAATTAATTGATTCTTCCATTCAGGGGGAGTGTGTTTTTCAAATACATGTTCATCATGAATTTTTCTAATTAAATTACTCAAGGTGTGAAACCTATTACTGTAAACACCCATTATTAATGGAATTGCAGGAAACATTAGAGCTGTGACTGTGTAATCAATATCCATAACGAATCAATTTGATTATGAAACGATGCTTTGTTATTTACAAGAAAATTATCATGAAAAATTTTGAATTATTTTTGGAATTGATTAGGCTCAAGAAGCCGATCGGATTTATGCTTTTGTTTTGGCCATGTTTATGGGGTCTGACATTGGCGCATCAATTTTCAAATAACAATTATATTTACTTTAAACACTTTTTTTTATTTTTTTGTGGCGCTGTACTTATGAGATCTGCAGGGTGTATAGTCAACGATATTTTGGATAGAAGAATTGATGTTATGGTAGAAAGGACAAAAGATAGACCGATTGCATCTAAAAAAATTTCAGTTCAATTAGGTTTAATTTATGTTTTTTTTCTATGTTCTGTAGCTTTTTTAATTTTAATTCAATTTAACCAAAAAACGATAATTTTAGGATTAGCCTCAATGCCTTTTGCATTTTCTTATCCTTTAATGAAGAGATTTACTTATTGGCCTCAACTATTTTTAGGACTCACTTTTAATTATGGTTTGGTAATGGCGTGGGTTTCTTTAACTAACGAATTAAGCATCTATCCTTTAATTTTTTATTTTGGGGCCATATTTTGGACACTCGGTTACGACACTATATATGGGTTTCAAGATATTAAAGATGATGAAATTATAGGAGTAAAATCAACATCAATTAAATTTAAAAAAAGTCCAAAACTATTTATATTCCCATGTTATCTAATTTTTTATATGTCTATTTTTTTAATAGGAATATTAATGTCTTATAGTCTTTTTTATTTTGTATTTTCAAGCTTAATTTTTTTACATCTTATAGCTTTTCAAGTAAAAACTTTGAATGTATCAAAGCCTCAAACATGCTTAAAGATATTCAAAAGTAATAACTTTTTAGGATTTATTGTGTTTATAAATATTTTAATAGGCGGTTATTTCTAATGACGAATTCTGAGATATTAAAAAGATTATATAAAGATTACACAAAAAAATATTTGAACAAAATGTTTTTAGCATTGATATTTGCTATAGTTCTTGCTGGAAGCACTTCGTCTGTCGCTTATTTACTGGACCCTGCAATTGAGAAAATTTTTTTAAATAAAGATACAACCTTAATTCTTATAATTCCTTTTTTAATTATTCTTGCATTTAGTGCAAAAGGTTTGTCGCTCTACGGCACAAAAGTAATAATGATAAGAATTTCTGAGGAAATAAGAAAAGCTTTACAGATGGACATGATGAAAGCATTAATAAAAGCTGACACTCATTTTATAGAAAAAAAACACTCAGGAAAAATTATAACTAATTTAATAAATGATGTAAATTTTATGACTGGTTTAGTAAGTGTAGCAATATTAAATTTATTTAAAGACACACTTACTTTAATTGGTCTTATGTCTGTAATGTTTTATCAAAATTGGAAACTATCTTTGATTGCAATTATAATGATACCACTAGCGAGTTTTTTTGCAAACCTGTTAGGTAAAAGAATTACAAAAATCACAACTCAGTCGATGGATCAGACAGGTTTAGTAAATACATATTTGATCGAAATTTTCAAAAATCATAAATTAATTAAAATATTTCAAAAGGAGTCGTATGAAACGGCAAGAGCTGATGGAGCCTTAAAAGTGCTTATGAGCAAATCAAAAAAATTAAACGAAATCTATGCGAGATCGTCTCCAATTATGGAAGTTTTGACTGGTGTTATGATTGCAATACTAATTTTTTATTCAGGTAATCTAATAGTCAAAGATGAATTAGGTATTGGAAACTTTTTTTCATTTTTAGCAGCTATGATGTTGGCGTATCAACCGGTAAGATCACTGGCAACTCTCAACCTTACAATTAATCAAGGATTAGCTAGCGCAAGAAGAATATTACCAATAATTGATCTTAAAGGAAAAATTTCTGAAGATCCTAAATTGGATAAAATAAGTCTAAATCAAGGGAACATTGAATTTAATAAAATAAATTTCACTTACAATGAGGAGGATAGAGTGGTCCTTCATGATATAAACTTAACAATATCTGGGGGGAAAATGACATCTCTTGTTGGCCATAGTGGTGCAGGAAAATCTACTATTCTTAATTTAATACCAAGATTCTATGAACCACAAAGTGGTGACATAAAAATTGATAATCAATCAATTTACTCTAGAAGATTATCATCTCTTAGAGACAATATTTCTCTTGTTAGTCAAGAGACCACGCTTTTTGACGACACAGTATTAAACAACATTAAATATGCAAACTTAGATGCAACTGATGAACAAATTAAAGAAGCAGCAAAACTATCTCGTTCAGAAGAATTTATAGAAATGCTTCCTAAAAAATATAATACTTTGATAGGAGAAAATGGGATTAGATTATCAGGTGGTGAAAAACAAAGACTTTCAATAGCTAGAGCAATTCTCAAAAAAAGCAAAATTATTCTTTTAGATGAGGCAACGTCTTCGTTGGATGCAGAGACTGAGCAGAAAATACAGGATGCAATCAATTACTTAACTAAAGGGAGAACAACTTTAGTTATCGCACACAGGCTATCAACAATTTTAAATTCAAATAAGATTTATGTTATTGATAATGGCAAAGTAACAGGGGAAGGCAAGCACGATGAACTATTAAAAAATTCTGAAATTTATAAAAATTTTTATGAAAAACAAATCCAAAAACATTGATGAGAATAATCTATAATTTTTTGGTATATATCGTTATCATATTATCTCCATTAATAATCATTTATAGAATAATTAAAAAAAAAGAAAATCCCAAAAGGTTTTTAGAAAAATTTTCTATGAATAAAAAAAAAAGAAAAAAAGGTAAATTAATTTGGTTCCACTGTTCAAGCGTAGGTGAGCTTTTAAGTATTATTCCATTAATTCAAGAATTTGAAAAAATAAAAAGTATTAAACAAATTTTAGTTACAACCTCAACATTAAGTTCCTCGAAAATATTTTTAAAATTTAAATTTAAAAAAACTTTTCATCAGTTTTATCCTTTAGATAATATTCATATAGTAAATAATTTTTTAAATTTTTGGAAACCCTCAACTGCTTTTTTTGTTGAGTCTGAGATTTGGCCGACGATGATTACTGAATTAAATAAAAGAAAA
>CACNXI010000006.1 GCA_902624345.1 uncultured Pelagibacteraceae bacterium
GTGTGATTGGATCAGGTGGAGTAAGTATTGCAGCAGCTGTAAAAATAATAATTACAACATACTTTCTTCTTGTTTTAAGGAACTCAGAGTCTACAAAACCCACTCTTGCTAATAATGACAACACAACAGGTAATTGAAAACTTAATCCAAAAGCAAAAATTAATTTCATAACTAGTGAAAGATATTCATTCACTTTAGCTTCAAGTTGTATTGGTAATGATGTGGTTATGCCAGTACTTTCAAATGATAAGAAAAATTTAATCGCTAAAGGCATAATTAAATAATAAACCAACATTCCACCTAAAAGAAATAAGATTGGAGTTACAACCAAATAAGGCATGATTGCAGATTTTTCATGTTCATATAAACCTGGAGCAATAAATTTCCAAATTTGAATTAATATAAAAGGACTTGTAAAAAAGAATGCAGTAAAAAAAGATACTTTAATGTAGGTTAAAAAAGTTTCTTGTAATGCAGTAAAGATTAATCTTCTTTGAATTTCACTATTCTTTACGGCTTCAGCATAAGGAGCTACAAGAAAATTATATATTTCTTCAGAAAAAATATAACAAATTACAAATAAAACTAATAAGCAAACAAAAGATTGAATTAATCTTTTTCTCAATTCAGTCAAATGACTAATAAAACCCTCGTCTTTATTTTGACTCATCTTTCTTTAGATCTTTCTTTTTATCTTTGTTTTCTTTATTCTCGTAATCGAGAGTATTTTCCTCAAGATTGGAAACTTCTGATTGAACAGCATTAATATATCTTTTGATTGAACCGAACCAACTTCCAATTTTTTTTAAAACGATTGGAAAATCTTTTGGACCGATTATAACTACTGCTAGACCAATTATTAACAGTAATTCAAACCAGCCAATTTGTGGCATTGATTATTCTTTATTATTTGGATCTTGATTATTAGTCTGATCGTTATTCTCAGTGATGTTTTTTGCCTGATCCTCAGTTGGATCCTGTGCCATACCTTTTTTAAAACTTTTAATACCTTTTGCTACATCACCCATAAGACTTGAGATTTTACCTCTGCCGAATAGTAAGACTACTAGTATAACAACTATTGCAATTTGCCAAAAACCTATACTCATAAGTTATTTATAGCTCGTTTATTAATCATTTAAAAGTAATAATTTACTTATCATCGTTTTCTTTATCTAACGTACTACTTAGCATATCGTCTATTTCAGTATAAATGTTTTCTTTCTTTTCATCCTGTTTCTCTTGATAAAATTTACCTGTTCCAAAAATCGCAGAATCAATATTTGAGCTGTCGATTAGACCTGCAGAACTTAGCTCTTCTATTGTAGGCAAATCGGATAATTTTTTTATATTGAAGTGACTTAAGAATTCATCTGTTGTACCATATTGAATTGGTTTACCTGGCACATCTTTTCTTCCCATTGGTTTTACCCAATTTAATTCCATTAAGATATCTAAAGTATTCACACCAAAAGCAACACCACGTATTTCTTCAATCTCTGCTCTAGTAACTGGTTGGTGATAAACAATAATAGATAAAGTTTCTATAGATGCTTTGGATAATTTTTTTTCAACTTTTTTTTGTTGAGTCATTAATGAAGACAAATTTGATGAAGTTCTAAAAGACCATTTATTAGATATACAAACTAGATTAAAACCACGGTTTTCATAAATTTTCTCTAGTTTTTTTAGAATTTTTTTTACATCAACCTTTTTATTTAATCTTGCTTCAATACTTTCAATTTCAAGTGGTTCTGAAGCTGCAAACAAAATTGCCTCTACTTCTCTTTCTCCATTTGTTAAAGTATTTGGAAAATTAATTATATTGTTATTTTTTTTTTCATTTTTCATGATTTTTTAATAAATATGTCATCAAACATTTTGTCTTGTTTAATCTGTAGATTTCCTTCTTTAACTAGCTCTAAAGAACCAGAAAAAAGACCGGCTATGCCAGTTTTTTTCTGATCTTTAGATTTCATAAAATTCTCTGGATATAGTGCATTTATATTTTTCCAATCACTTAAGTTATTAAGAAATCTTTTAATTCTGTTTATTCCATCTTCTGTAGTAAAAACTGGAAGTTTAGGGATATTAATTTTTTGGAAATCCTTCTGCATATAAATAGTCGAATAAGATTTAAGTAAGTCATATAAATTTACTGAATATTTTTCGCTATATATGGATTTGATTTTACCTTTAATACCTCTCATAAATATGTCTCTTCCTAATCTTTTTTTCTTAAGCATTTGATCTGAAAGTAGTCTGATTAATTCTAACTTTTTTAATTGTAGTTTTAATTTTTCTGCTACTTCATCAACTTTAAATTCATCTTCCTCTGTTTGTGGTAATAAAAGTTTTGATTTTAAATAAGCTAACCATGTAGCCATAACTAGATATTCTGAGGCAATATCTAAATTTAATTTTTCTGCTTTTGAAATATATTCAAGAAATTGATCTGCTAGTTTTGTTATCGATAAATCTTCAATTTTTACTTTTTGAGATTTAGCTAAATCTAACAACAAATCAAGTGGACCGCTAAACTGATTTAAGTCTACGTTAAATGCATTACTTTGATTAATCATTACCTACCAATCTATAATATTTTAAAGTCTTTTCGATTATAAATTTATTTAATTTTTTTGAATTTTCAGCAACTTTGGTCATTTCTTTGATTTTTCCGTTACAATGAAGAACTAAATCACAACCTGCAGTAAATGCTTTAATAGTATTTAAACTAATATTAAATTTTAATGCTTTCATCGAAATATCATCACTAATTATTAAATTCTTAAACTTTATTTTTTTTTTAATAATGCCAATAATCTTGGATGAATGTGTTACAGGATTATTTGAATCAATTTTCTTAAATAAAATATGTGCTGTCATGGCAAATAATGATTTTTTATTTTTAAAAGTTTTGAAATCATTTTTCATTAAATATTCATAGGTCTTATCTACAATAGGTAATTTTAAGTGGCTGTCTAATTTTGCTAATCCATGACCAGGAATATGTTTTATTACAGTTGCAATACGCGCTTCTTTAAAATGTTCTATTGTTTTTTTACCAATTTTATTAATTACATTTATGTCTTTCGAAATTGCTCTAGTACCAATAACCTTTGATGTAAATGGTCTAGGAATATCCAAAACAGGCACCGTGTTAATGCTGATTCCCATATATCTTAACAAATGACTAATTTGTTTGATGTAACTTCTTAGATAAAGCAAAGATTTTGTTTTGTCTTTTTTATAATTATCACCAAAGTATTTTGCAGGAAAATGGCTATTGTCAATTATAGATCTAATCCTAGTTACCATGCCACCCTCTTCATCTATTAAAATTGGATATTTTGGATCTTTAAAAATTTTTTTTATATCATTGGTTAGTTTTTTAGTCTGATCAACTGATTTGATATTTCTTGCAAATAAAATCACACCCCAAGGTTTATATTTTCTCAAAAAAATTTTTTCTTTATTTGTTATTTTAGTTGAGCTTAATCCAACTATAAAAGCTCTTCTTGATTTAAGATTATTCATTTAAAAGTTTCCAAAATGAAAAAGGTTTCGTCTTTTCGTTTTTATCATCGACGTAAGTAATTATATCTTGAGTGTCATTTTTTAGTATAGGTATATTTTGATCATCTATACTTAAGTTATTATTGATTTCGTTGACAGTTCTATAATATTTTTTCTTATGTTCATCCGATAAATAATATTTAATTGTTAGGAAAAAAAATATTAAGATAAAAAATATAATTAGCACATATCTTAATTCTTTTATCATTACATATTTTCCGGTGTATCAACTCCGATAATTTCCATACCATTTTTTATCACTAATAGAATACAATTTAACAAAACTGCCTTATTCGTATCAATTTTCTTATCCTGATCTAAAAATCTGAAATCCTCACTATCTCTTCCCATATTCCAATATGAATGAAAAACAGATGCTAATTGATACAAGTATGTGGTCAGTCGGTGTGGTTCTAATTTGTTTATAGAAGTTTCTACACATTTTGGCCATTCTGAAAGTTTTCTTATAATCTTAATTTCTTCATCGTTAAATTCAAAATTTTTATCTAAATTTTTATAATCGTTATTAATTGGTGTTTTTGAATTTGAAAAAATTGAACAAATTCTAGCATAAGAATATTGAACATAATACAAAGGATTGTCTTTAGATTTAAGTTTGACCTTTTCAAAGTCAAATTCTAATTCAACATCACTCACTCTACTTAACATAATAAATCTAGCCGCATCTTTTCCCACTTCATTTATTAAATCTTCAAGAGTAATGTAATCACCTTTCCTCTTTGACATTTTAAATGGTTTATTATCTTTAATTAGTTTCACTAATTGAGTTACTTTACATTCAATTTTTTGCTTATTTTTTGATAAAGCATCTACAACAGAACTTATTCTTTTAATGTAACCGGCATGATCAGCTCCAAGAATATTTATGAGTATATCAAAATTTCTACTGATCTTATTGTTATGGTATGCAAGATCTCCAGCGAAGTATGTCCAACTATCATCACTTTTTTTTAAAGCTCTATCCTTATCATCACCAAACTCTGTTGATCTAAATAATAATTGATTTCTAGTTTCAGAAATTTTTTTCTTCTCTCCTTGTGGTGCCTCAATTTTTCCTTCAAAAACTAAATCTTGTTCTTTTAGTTTTTTTAAAGCTTTTTCAACTTCTTTATTTCCGATTATACTTTTTTCACTTACAAAAGTATCATGAACAATACCTATCTTCTTTAAATTAGACTTTATGATTAAAAGTGAATTTTCAATACAAAGTTTCTGTAATTCCTCAAATATTGGTTTCAACTCATCAAACTTATCAATTTTAGAATTTGATATAATATTTTGTGCAATTTCTTTAATATATTCGCCAGGATAAAGATTTTCATCATCAGGAAATTTTTTTTTGTGTTTTAATTCTAAAATTCTGTAAAAAACCGAATGAGTAAAGTTTGTTATCTGGTTACCGTGATCATTTATGTAATATTCTTTTGTAACATTATGATTATTAAATTTGAGTAGATTTGAAAGGACATCACCAAATACAGCTCCTCTACAGTGGCCTACATGTAATGGTCCGGTTGGATTAGCTGATACGAATTCAACTAAATATTTTCTAGTTTTTTCATTCTTATTTGATCCATATTTTTTTAATTGGACAATTTTTTCTAAAAAAGAGTTCCAAAATTTCTTTTTAAATTTTAAATTTACAAAACCAGGATTCACAATTTCAAAGTTTTCTAAATTGTCGTCTTTACTTAAAAGTTTTGATACATAATTTTCATATATATCTTTTGGTTTACTTTTATTAATACCTGACAAAACCATACAAACGTTTGTTGAAATATCGGCATCAAACTTATCAGGTGGAACCTCCACACTAATACTATTAGTTTTTTCTGGGATTTTGAGTGCTCCTTTTTTTTCAAATTCTTTAAGACCTTTTAATAAAGAGCTGTGATAATAATCAAATATATTCATCTATTTTAATTCTTCATATAAATTTATTGCATAACGATCTGTCATTCCCGATATAAAATCTGCAACTGATCTAGATTTATTCTGATCAAAATTTTGTATTGAAAAATTATTATTAGTATTACTGTGTAGCTTTTTAAATAAAAAATTTACGATTTTTTTTCCTTCATCATTTCTTTTTTGAACATCTTTATGGTCATACATATTTTTTCTTAAGAAACTTCTTATATCGAAATCAATATCTTTAAGTTTACCCGAAAATTCGACTGTCTTTTGCTTATTATCAAATACATTATTGAGCTTTTGAATCTTATTTTTTTTTATATTCTGAATAGTGTTATTTATTATGTCTTTCACCATAAGGTCTATAGAGTCTCTGATTATTTGATGTATCAAAATTTGTAATTCTATCTTTTTTTTATTTTTGTATTTTTTATATATATCTTTAAAGAAATTGATTTCCAATAATTCTTCTAATGTGAATAAGCCTGCTTTTAGACCGTCTTGTATGTCGTGATTATTGTAAGCAATGTCATCTGCGATATTTGAAATCTGTGATTCTAAACATGAAAATTTATTTAATTTAAACTTATTTTTTAACGATTTAATTCCAATAATATTTTCTAATTTAGATAAGTCTTTGATCGGTCCATTATGTTTTATTAGACCATCTAAAGTTTCAAAAGATAAATTTAAACCATTAAAATCAATATATTTTTTTTCTATAAACATTACTATTCTTAGGGTTTGTAAGTTATGATCAAAACCTCCATGGTTACTCATACAATCATTTAAAACTTCTTCTCCTGCATGACCAAAAGGGGTATGGCCTAGATCATGTGCTAAACTTAATGTTTCAGCCAAATCATCATTAAGATTTAAGTATTTAGATATTGATCTTGCTATTTGAGCTACCTCTAAGGAGTGAGTCATTCTTGTTCTATAATGGTCACCATCAGTATTTACAAAAACTTGGGTTTTGTGCTTTAACCTTCTAAATGAAGCGCTATGTATAATTCTATCTCTATCTCTTTGAAATGGGCTTCTATATTTACTTGTTTTATCTTTGAAAAATCTTCCTTTACTTTTAAAAACACCTAATTTTTTGAAATTATTCATACTTTAAAAAAGAAAATATATTATTATATTAGTAATAGCTCAGTTTTATTATGAATAAAGAAATTATATTTACAGATAATGCTATAAAACAAATCAATTATCTCCTTGATAAAAAGGAAAAAGGTTCTTTTTTTAGAATCGCAATTAAAGGTGGTGGTTGTTCGGGTTTTCAATACGATTTTTCATTCGATAAGGTTAAGAATGAAGATGATTTAGTCTTTAACAATATTTTAATCGACAAAACTTCAGCTGACATGTTACAAGGATCGGAAGTAGATTTTGCTAAAGAACTTATTGGCCAACAATTTAAGATTAACAACCCGCAAAGCAAGTCATCTTGTGGTTGCGGTGTGTCTTTTTCTCTTTAATGTTAATTTCCTCATGGAATGTTAATTCAGTAAGAGCCAGAATTGATAATATAAAAAGTTATTTGGTAAAGTACAAACCAGATATACTATTAATGCAAGAAATTAAGACTGAAGAAGTTAATTTTCCTTTTGATGTATTTTCGTCCCTTGATTACGAAAGCCATGTCCATGGTCAAAAAAGTTACAACGGTGTTGCTATAATTTCCAAGAAAAAATTAGATAATGTCAAAACCGATATAATTAAAGATAAATTAAAACAATCTAGAATTATTTCTGCAGAGGTTGAACACAAGAAAAAAAAGATCCAATTAATTAATATATATACGCCTAACGGAAACCCAGTTGATACGCCTAAATATGATTATAAAAAAAATTGGCTTGATGATTTAATTAAAAAGTTAAAATCTTTATCAAAGACAAACAAAAATATAATCTTAGCTGGAGATTTTAATGTTATCCCTGCAGCAGAAGATGTTTATAATCCAAAAAGTTTCGAGGATGATGCTTTGTATAGACTAGAAATAAGAAAAAAATTTAGAGAGATGTTAAGCCTAGGTTTTAGTGATGTTTACAGACATTTTAATGAAACAAAAGAGGGATATACATTTTGGGATTATATGAGAGGTGCTTGGCAAAAAAATAATGGTATGAGAATAGATCATTTTTTAGTTTCAAGTTCAATTATAGATAATGTAAAAAAAATAAATATCAATAAAGACCCTCGAGGAAGAGAGAAACCTTCCGATCATACTCCAATTGAAATAGAATTAAATTAGCTAGCAACCTTTAAAAGATTTAGCCATATTACTGATTAAATCAAAATATAAACCTTTTCCTGGATTTAAAGTAGCGCCTAAAGGATCTAGTACGCCTGTTTTAATATTTGTGTCTTTTGCTACTGCATTAATAATATCTGGATTGAACTGTGGTTCTGAAAATACACATGTAACTTTTTCGTGCTCAATTATTTCTCTTATTTCAGATAATTGTTCTGCTCCAGGTAGAACATCTGTGTTTACGGTAAATGCTCCTAAAACATTTACTTTAAATCTTTTTTCAAAATACTGGTAAGCGTCATGAAACACTATTGATTTAAAATCTTTATTTAATTCAGACTTAACTTGTTTGACTAATTTGTCTAAATCTTTGTTCGCCTTTTTCAAATTCTCTTTATAAATCGACTCATTTGCTTGGTCGTTTTCTATTAAATGTTTAGCCATTTCTTTTAAGATTTTTTTAGCGTTTAAAGGATCTAACCATATGTGTGGATCAAACTCACCATGTGCATGACCTTCATGACCGTGATCATCATGTCCGTCTTCTTTATGTTCGTCTTCTTTATGTTCGTCTTTGTCATGATCGTGATCGTCATGACCGTCTTCTTTTTTAGCATGATCATCATGATCGTCTTCTTTATGTCCATGATCATCATGACCTTCAAAAATATTTCTTTCTCTAAATTTTAATTTATTTATGCCTCTGATTTCCATTAATTCAATTTTTTCAGCTTTTTTTGCAATAGAACCAAGGGGTTTAACTAAAAAACTTTCAATATCCTCACCTACCCAAAAAATAAGATCTGCTTCCTGAAGCATTTTTGCATGAGATGGCTTCATAGCAAAACCGTGGGGTGATGCGTAACCATCAACAATTAAATCAGGTTTTTTTACTCCATCCATTAAATAGCTCGCAAGTGAATGAATGGGTTTTATTGATGCTACAACTTTGATTTCAGCGTATGCTTGAGAAAATAAAGTTAAAAATGATAATGTGATAATTAAAGGTAGTTTTTTATATTTTTGCATAATATTTATATTGTTATAATATAACACTATGTAATAATATAACATTATAGTGTCAAGAGATAAAATGGGTATAGAAAATAAAATTTTAGTAAAACTAAAAAGCGCAGGTTTTCGCTTAAACGATAAATGGTTAGTTCAGGGAGTATCCTTACAAGTTGAAAAAGGTAAAATTGTAACTCTAATTGGGCCAAATGGATCTGGTAAAAGTACTACTGCAAAGATTGCTTTAGGAATTTATAAAAAAATTGATGGTGAAGTTGAAAAATACACAAATAAGATTGGATACGTTCCACAAAAGATTTCAATAGATTGGACATTACCTCTTAGAGTTAAAGACTTTATGGTACTAACAGATAACCTTGATGATAGCACTATTAGTGAAGCATTGTCGTTAACAGGAGTAATCCATTTGAAAGATAAAAATTTAGGAGATTTATCTGGAGGTGAATTTCAAAGAGTCTTACTTGCAAGAGCAATATCAAAAAAACCTGAGTTATTAGTCTTAGATGAACCTGTACAAGGAGTTGATTTCACTGGCGAGATTGCTTTATACGAATTAATCAAAAAAATTTCAGAAAATTTAAACTGCGGTATCTTATTAATCTCGCACGATCTACATACTGTAATGAGTGCTACCGATCATGTTGTTTGTTTAAATGGTCATGTTTGTTGCTCCGGATCTCCAATTGATGTTGCAAAAAACAGAGAGTACAAAGCTTTGTTTGGTGAGCAGGCATCGCAGACACTATCTATTTATGAACATAAACACGATCACATTCACACCAGTGAAGGAAAGATTAAAAAGAATTAAATGCTAGATGATTTTTTTATAAGAGCTTTATTTGCTGGAATTGGAGTTGCTTTGGTAACCGGTCCTTTGGGATGTTTTGTAGTATGGAGGAGATTATCCTATTTTGGTGATACATTAGCTCATTCTGCTTTACTTGGTGTAACACTTGCTTACTCTTTAGAGTTTAACATTGTGTTATCCGTCTTTATTATCTCAGCTTTAATAGCTCTAATTTTAATTAACCTTCAAAAAAGGACTAATCTGCCAGGTGATGCTTTACTAGGTCTTTTGGCGCATTCGTCATTAGCTGTTGGACTTGTTGTAATTGGTTTTTTATCTTTCATTAGATTTGATGTAATGGGGCTTTTATTTGGAGATATCCTGGCAGTTAATGTTAATGATATAATTATTATATGGATAGGTGGAGCTATAATATTATTAGTTCTTAGATTTATTTGGAAATCTTTATTTGCATCTACTGTAAACTATGAACTAGCTGAAGCCGAAGGATTAGATCCAGATAAAGCCAAAGCAATATTTACAATTTTAATGGCCGCAATAATTGCTATTTCAATCAAAATGGTAGGATTATTATTAATAACTGGAATGCTTATCATACCGGCGGCAATGGCAAGAAATATTTCAAATAGTCCGAAACAAATGATTCTTTTTTCAGTAATCGGTGGCTTGTTATCTGTTGTTATAGGACTGTTTACATCTTTAGAATTTAATACAGCCTCAGGACCATCTATAATTGCTGCTTCTTTATTCTTATTTATACTTTCACTACTAAAAATAAAACAATCGATCAAATTGAAAAACTAATGGGTAAATGGTAAAATAAATTATGCAAAGACAGCAAAACTTAACAAAAAATCAAAAAATTGTTTTAGATATTATTGAAAAATCTACAGAGCCATTAAAAGCATACTCAATATTATCGAATGTTAAGAAGAAAGGTATTAACGCCCCTCCTCAGGTCTACAGAGCTTTAGATAAATTAGTGGATATGGGAAAAATACATAAAATTGAAAGCAAAAATGCTTTCGTTGCCTGTCAAAATTCAAACTGTAAAGTTTCAAAAGCTGCAGCATTTTCAATCTGCGAAAGCTGTGAGGAAGTAACAGAAATTGATAATTCAAAAATATCAAAATACTTAAGTAGTTTTGCAGATAAAATCGGCATGAAATACAAAAAATATAATCTTGAATTTTTTGGTCTGTGCAAAAAGTGTAAGTAAATATTAAGAAATAATCAAAAAATCTATATATTGCAAATTAAGGAGGAAAATATGTTTGTAAAAAAATACCTTAAATGGATAAGCACATTTCTAGTTTTGGTTGGTATTCTTTTAACTAATCTAAATATATATCCACTTAATATATATTTTCATGGATTGGGAGTAGTTGGCTGGACAGTTGCTGGATTTTTAGCAAAAGACAAAGCTATAATGACAAATTTTGGCTTACAAATACCACTATTTTTAGTTGGCATTTATTCAGTTGTATTTTAAAGATTTTCTAGACATCTATTATAGATAGTTTATTTAAGAACAATCCCCGTATTGATTCTTAAATTAATGAATTTACCGTGTGCAATAAAAAATTTCATAGTTTAAACAATACCTAAGTCATGAATCGATGGAACCGAAAACAATAATATAAAGGGAGAAAAAATGGAAATGACTTTGATTTATACAGTAATTGGCTTTGGCCTTGCTGGATATAGTGTAATAGGAAACGACTCAATTCAAACATTAGGAACTTTCATAGCATCTAAACAGAAATGGTTTAAATGGTATGTTTTAGCTTCTGCAGCATCTTTTGTAATGATACTTGCTTTAGCATGGGGTTGGTATAGCTACAATGGAGACATATCTTACGGAAGGCTAACTCGAATTCCTTATCAGGAAATTCAATGGTATCATGCTGTTGCACCAGCAATACTTTTAGTTCTTACAAGAGTAGGTATTCCGGTATCAACAACTTTTTTAGTGCTTTCAGCTTTTGCTTCGACAGTAGTTTTGGAGAAAATGCTCATGAAAAGTGTTGTGGGTTATGGATTAGCTGCAATGGTTGCTTATGTTTGTTGGATAGTGGTTTCCAAGTTTATTAACGAAAAATTTGACGAAGTAAAAGGTGATTTTTGGATTTCTTTTTGGAGAAATTCTGTGTGGGTAACATCAGGCTGGTTATGGTGGGTCTGGTTATCACATGATGTAGCTAATATAGCTGTGTATTTGCCAAGACAATTAAGTATTGAGTTATTAATTGTTGTGATGGCTTATTTCACGATATTGTTATTTTACATCTTTTATATTCAAGGAGGACGAATTCAAACAGTAGTTTTAGAAAAAACTGGTACTAGATACGCTCGGTCAGCAACAATAATTAACGTTATATATGCTGCAGTCTTATTTTACTTTAAAGAACTTAACGACCTTCCAATGTCGACAACATGGGTCTTTGTTGGTTTATTATGTGGAAGAGAACTTGCTATAGCTACTATGAACAAAGAATATAAGCTAGGTTACGTCTTTCCATTAATTGGAAAAGATTTCCTAAAAATGGTATTCGGCTTAACTGTTTCAGTAGGTATAGTACTTGCAATACATTATCTAATAATACCAAACAATTGGTTTTAAAACTATTAATTCGGTCGTGTATGAGTTATACACGGCCGGACAATTTTTAATTTGACTTTTGTTGTTATAAATACTTAAATAAATTTATGTCTTTTGCTTTACCAAAATTAGATTACAAAAATAACGCATTATCACCAATAATGTCTGAGGAAACTCTTGATTTGCATCATGGGAAACACCACCAAACATATATAACAAATCTAAACAATTTTATTAAGGATACAGATATGGCTAATAAATCTTTAGAGGATATAATTATGGAAAGTTCTAAAGATAAATCAAAAGCAGGTATTTTTAATAACGCAAGTCAACATTGGAATCATAATCTATTTTGGAAGTGTATGAAACCAAAGGGTGGTGGAAAAATACCATCTAAGTTAGAAAAAAGAATTATTAGTGATTTAGGAAGCGTTGATCAATTCAAAAAAGATTTTATTCAAGCTGGTACTACACAATTTGGTTCTGGATGGTGTTGGTTATCAATTAGTAATGGAAAATTAGTTGTTACTAAAACGGCAAATGCTGCAAATCCGTTAATTGAAAATATGAAACCAATATTAGGTTGTGATGTTTGGGAGCATTCATATTATGTTGATTATAGAAATAGAAGACCAGAGTACTTGAACAACTTTGTTGAAAAACTTATTAATTGGGATTACGTAGAGTCTCTCTTAGATTAATTCTTAACTCTTCCATAAACATCTTCAAATCTTACAATATCAGTTTCTTTTAATATCGACCCAATTTGTGCCTCGATAATTTTTACTGGTTCATTATAAGGATTAGCTATTCTATGTATGGCTCCTAAAGGTATAAAAATTGTTTCACCTGGCTTTTTAATAAAATATTTTTTGTTTAAAGTAATTTTGGGTTTTCCTTGTGTTACAACCCAATGTTCAGATCTATGAAAATGTTTTTGAAGACTTAAAATACCTTTAGGTTTTACATACAATTCTTTTATTAAAAATTCCTTACCACTAAATAAGTTTGTATACCTGCCCCATGGTCTATAAAATACATTTTTCTTTTTAAAGTATTTATTTATATTCTTTCCATACATTTTACAGATTTCTTTCCAGCTACCTAAATCTGACCATGGAATATCAAGCTTGATCGCATTAATATTTTTAGTTTTCTCCAGTATCGCGTAATCAAACGATTTTGCTGTAGCTTTAGAAAAGGATTGTTTGTTTAAATAATACACATTGCCTTTATATTTAGCTTTTATTACAGCTTTGTTGCAGTTACGAAAAATATTAGGCTGATATTTCTTAAAATTATTAATAATTGAGTCTTTTCTCAAAAAAAACATTCCAGAATTCCAATATCCCTTTTGTTTAATTACTTGCTTTGCCCTCGATACTTTTGGTTTTTCAATAAATCTAGTGACTTTATTAATGTTCTTTTTTTTCTTGGTAATGAAATATCCATACTCACTAGAAGGGCTCGTTGGTTTTATTCCAAAAATAAATACGTTTTTTTCGTCTAAATTTGACTTATTTTTATTAATAGCTGTAATTAGTTTATTTGGCTTTTCAATTAAATGATCTGCAGCAAAATACATTAAAGGCTGATTATACGGTACATCTTTAATCAGTGCTGATGCTAAAATTGCAGGAGCAGTATTCTTTTTTGCTGGTTCTAAAATAATCTTATATTTCTTAATTTTAATTTTCTTTAAGGCCTTTTTTACATCCTTAAGATATTTTGAATTAGTGCTAATAATTGGATAGTCGAAAATTTTACTTTTAACTCTTTCAAATGTTTTGTTTATTAAAGTCCAACCGCCAAAATCTATGAACTGTTTTGCTTGATGTTTAGATTTTTTAGGCCACAGTCTAGTACCTGCTCCTCCGCATAGAATAACTGGTCTAATTTTCATTAAATATCAGCGTATGTTCTAACCTCTTCTTTTGCTCCAGGGTGCGTTGGTGCACCTAGATAAGCTGGACCAACTGTTTGAGCATACTTCCAAAGTGTTCCATTACCAAAATTTATTTTCTTTGGTTTCCATTTCTTTCTTCTTTTCGCTAATTCTTTTCTAGATAAACGAACATTAATTGTTCCCTTCTTAGCATCTAAATCTATGATGTCTCCATTTTTAAGTAAGGCTATTGGTCCTCCAACTGATGCTTCAGGTCCAACATGGCCTATACAAAATCCTCTCGTTGCACCTGAAAATCTTCCATCAGTTATAAGTGCAACTTTTTCACCTTTACCTTGTCCGTAAATTGCTCCAGTTGTTTGAAGCATTTCTCTCATGCCTGGCCCACCTTTTGGTCCTTCGTATCTTATAATTATAATGTCACCATCTTTATATTTTTTATTTTTAACTGCCTTATAAGCAGCTTCTTCAGTATCGAAACATCTTGCTTTACCTGTGAATTGCAATTTCTTTAATCCAGCAACTTTAACAATTGCTCCATCAGGTGCTAAATTTCCTTTTAAACCAACAACACCTCCATCAGGAGATAATGGCTGGTTATGAGTTCTCATAACTTTTTGATTTTTATTAAACTTAACGTTTTTTAAATTTTGTCTCATTGTTTTACCTGTAACCGTCATACAATCACCGTGTATATAACCACCATCTAATAAAGTTTTTAAAAGCATTGGAACTCCACCTGCTTTCCACATATCTTTTGCAACATATTTTCCACCAGGTTTTAAGTCTGCAAGATAAGGTGTTTTCTTAAATATTCTTGCAACATCCATTAAATCAAATTTAATTCCTGCTTCATTTGCAAGTGCAGGTAAATGTAAAGCTGCATTAGTTGATCCACCTGTTGCAGCAACAATTGTTGCAGCGTTTTCTAAAGATTTTTTTGTAACAATGTCTCTTGGTCTTATATTTTTTGCTAACAAATTCATTACTGCCTTACCACTTTTTAAAGCATAAGAATCTCTTTGTGTATATGGCGCTGGTGTTCCAGCTGAATACGGTAATGCTAACCCAATAGCTTCAGACACACATGCCATAGTATTTGCTGTAAATTGTCCGCCACACGCGCCAGCACTTGGGCAAGCCTTAAGTTCTAGTTTTCTCAATGCATGTGCTGACATTTTTCCTGAAGAAAATTTTCCAACTCCTTCAAATACATCAACAACTGTTACATCTTTTCCGTTAAATCTACCGGGTAATATTGAACCACCATAAATAAAGACACTTGGTACATTTAATCTTACCATTGCCATCATTAAGCCTGGTAAAGATTTATCACATCCTGCAACACCAACTAAAGCGTCATAACAATGTCCTCTAACAGTTAATTCTGTCGAGTCTGCAATTACATCTCGTGAAATCAATGAAGATTTCATTCCTTCATGACCCATTGCTATTCCATCTGTAACCGTAATCGTACAAAATTCTCTTGGTGTGCCTCCTGCTTGATGAACTCCTTTTTTAACCGATTGAGCCTGTCTCATTAAAGCAATATTACAAGGAGCTGCCTCGTTCCATGTTGAAACAACACCTACAAAAGGCTTTGCTACATCTTTTTCGGTCAAATCCATTGCATAATAAAAAGATCTTTGTGGAGCCTTATCAGGTCCTAAAGATGTATGCCTACTAGGTAATTTCTTCTTATTAAATTTCTTCATTACAAACCTTTTATAGTGATTGATATTTTATCAATATCTTTTTTTAAATTACTATAGTTATTTTTTTCCTGATCAACAATATTTTTTGGCGCTCTTTCTACAAAACTTTTGTTAGAAAGTCTTTTCGATATCCCATCCAACTCACTTTGGTATTTTTGCTGCCTTTTTAGAAGGTTTTCTTTGATCAAAGAGAGATCTATTGATTGATCAAAATATATCTTAAAAATATCCCCTTTGATGACTAAGTTTGCTGATGCCTTATCTTTATCAGTATCTAGGAAGCTATTTATCCTACCAAGTTTTTTCAAAACAGTTTGATTTTTTTTGATAAACGACTGATCATTTTTAGATAGGGTCGAAATAGACATATCTACAAAAGATCCCGGACTTACATTTAATTCATTTTTAAATGCCCTAAGTTGGCTAATCAAATTAATTATATTCTCTACTTCCTTAATTTGTTTATCTTTATTTGCTTTTTTATTCGACCAATTAGCAAACATTAAATAATTTTTTGGTTTATCTAGCTTATTTTTTAACCACAATTCCTCTGTAATAAACGGAATGAATGGATGTAAAAGAATTAAAATTTGTTTAAAAACATAACTTAGGGTCTGTTTTACCTCTGAAATTGATGATTTTTCTTTGGAATTCAAGATAGTTTTAGATAGCTCTACATACCAATCGCAATATGAATGCCAAACAAATTGGTAAATGTTTCTTGCTGCTTCATCAAATCTATAGTCATTTATATTCTTTTCAATAAGTTTACTTACCGTGTTTAACTCTGAAATAATCCATTTATTTATGTTTAATTTTGCTTTTGGCTCCTTTTTAGACTTTGAAAAATCACACTTATTCATTGCCAAAAAGTTGTTTGCATTCCAAAGCTTATTTAAAAAATTTCTATAACCTTTAACTCTATCTTCAGATAGTTTTACATCTCTTCCTGGTGATGCCATTGATAGCAAAGTAAATCTTAATGCATCTGCACTATATTTATCAATCAATATTAAAGGATCAATTACATTGCCTTTTGACTTAGACATTTTTTGTCCTTTTTCATCTCTTACCAAGGCGTGTACATAAATTTCTTTAAATGGTTGTTTGTTTAAAAACTCCATTCCAAACATCATCATTCTAGCAACCCAAAAAAAGATAATATCAAAACCAGTTACTAAAACAGATGTAGGATAAAACTTTTTTAAATATTCATTTTTATTAGGCCACCCAAGAGTTGCAAAAGCCCATAATCCTGATGAGAACCATGTATCTAAGACATCTTCATCTCTTACTAATTCTACATCTTTCTTATATTTTTTTTTGGCTAGTTTTTTTGCTTCACTATAATTTGATGCTACAAAGATTTTTTTATCAGGTCCATACCAAGCTGGTATTTGATGACCCCACCAAAGTTGTCTTGATATACACCAAGGTTCAATATTATTCATCCATTGGAAATAGGTCTTTGACCAATTAGGAGGAAAAAATTTTGTTTTTTTATTCTTTACAATCTTCTTTGCTTTTATTGATAATTTTTTTGCATCTGCAAACCATTGCTCTGTAAGATATGGTTCAATTACAGAGTTAGATCTATCACCGTAAGGAACTTTATTTTTAATGTTTTCTTCTTTAATAAGTTTGTCACCAAGGTCATTTAAGATTTTTTTTCTTGCTTCAAATCTATCTAAACCAACATAATCACTAGGTGCATTTTCGTTTATCTTCCCGTCCTCTGTGAAAATATTTATAATTTCTAATTTATTTCTTTTACCCACATCATAGTCATTAAAATCATGTGCTGGAGTAATTTTAACTGCACCAGAACCTTGCTCTGGATCAGCATAATCATCTTGAATAATTTTTATTTTTCTCCCTGTTATTGGCAAAACTATATTTTTACCTACTAAATTAGTGTACCTTTCATCTTTAGGATTAACAGCAACTGCAGTGTCTCCTAGCATTGTTTCTGGTCTTGTTGTTGCAATAGTTATAAATTCTGAACTATTTTCAATTTGATAATTTATATAATAAAGTTTTGAATTTACTTCTCTTTGATCGACTTCAAGATCAGATATAGCTGTTTTTAATACTGTATCCCAATTAACAAGTTTTTTAGATTTATAAATAAGACCTTTGTTATAAAGATCTATAAAAACTTTAATAACTGATGCAGATAGGTTTTTATCCATTGTGAAGGCGTTCCTTGACCAATCACATGAACATCCCAGTTTTTTAAGCTGATTGATGATGATATCGCCATACTCCTTTTTCCAATCCCAAACTTTTTTAATAAAAGCCTCCCTACCAATTGATTGTTTATCAATATTTTCACTTTCAAGCTTTCTTTCGACTAGAGCTTGCGTTGCAATTCCAGCATGGTCAGTTCCCGGTTGCCATAAAGTTTCAAAATTATTCATTCTATGAAATCTTATAAGTAAATCCTGAATTGTATTGTTTAATGCATGACCCATATGGAGACTTCCAGTGACATTTGGAGGTGGAATTACAATAGAATATTTTTTTTTATTTTTTTTGGGTTTAAAGAGACCTTTTTTTTCCCAATAAGAGTAAATCTTATTTTCTACTTTAGAATGTGTATATTTTTCTGAACTCATTGGTGTTTATAGTTTATAATTCAATAAACGTATTTAACAATAAACAAATTCTGATTGAATTTGATAGAATATTTCATATATAAACATCTTATAAATTGTTCTATAATCAGATTTATCGGTAACGTGGCGGAATGGTTACGCAGAGGATTGCAAATCCTTGTATCCCGGTTCGATTCCGGGCGTTACCTCCAAAAAAAAGAGTTGTTTTCAAGTAAAAAAAAAGTAAGTTTTGATTTTTACATTCCTCGGTAGCTCAGTTGGTAGAGCAGTTGACTGTTAATCAATTGGTCGCAGGTTCGAGTCCTGCCCGAGGAGCCAAATTAACCAGTCTTTTGAATTCCAACGTTAAGTGATTGTAAATTTTTGCTAAATTTTATTTTTTGATCGTTAGTTAGTTCAGAATATACCTTAACTAAAAAATTATAGTTCACGTTCATGTGACCTTCTTTAATTTTATCAGCGTTTATTAGGTATTCTGAAAAATCTTCAAAAAAATAATTTATTGGAACTTTTAAATAGTTCGACAATTGAAGTAATCTTATAGAACTTACTCCATTTGTGCCTTTTTCATATTTTTGAATTTGTTGGAATGTTACGTTGATTGCTTTTGCTACTTTTGTTTGTGTAAGACCTAGTGCTAGTCTTCTTAACTTAAGTTTGTTACCTAAGTGTTTATTAAAATTATCTTCCATTAAGACCCCTCTTAAAAACCAAGATTGAACTCTATCCTAAGAGTTTATGCAAGCGGAAAAAAAATTTTTTTTAAGTGATTTTGAGGCTTGACAATATTAGAAAAGCTCTAAATTGCTTTTAAGAAATATACGAAAATACAACATTTTTCGCATGTCTGACATGCAAATTTTATAATATTTGACTTAAGAAAAGTTTTGTTCTGTCGCTTTTTGGGTTAGCAAAAAATTCTTTCGTAGTATTTTTTTCAACTATCATACCTTCGTCCATAAAAATAACCTCATCAGCTACTTCTTTTGCAAATCCCATTTCATGAGTTACAACGATCATCGTCATACCGCCTTTAGCAAGGTTAACCATTGCATCTAAAACCTCTTTAATCATCTCAGGATCAAGCGCAGAAGTTGGTTCGTCAAATAACATTATCTTAGGCTGCATACATAAAGCTCTAGCAATAGCTGATCTTTGTTGTTGACCCCCAGATAATTGACCTGGAAACTTATGTGCTTGGTCAGCTATTTGAACTTGTTCCAATTGTTGCATTGCAAGTTCTTCTGCTTGCTTTTTTGGCATCTTTTTTACCCAAATAGGCGCTAAAGTGCAGTTATCTAAAATAGATAAGTGGGGAAACAAATTAAATTGTTGAAAAACCATACCAACTTCAGCTCTAATTTGCTCAATATTTTTTGTGTTTTCACTAAGTTCTGTTCCATCAACAATTATTTTACCTTCTTGGTGCTCTTCTAATCTATTAATACATCTTATTAAAGTTGATTTACCAGAGCCTGATGGACCGCAGACTACAATCTTTTGTTTTGGTTGTACTTCTAAGTTAATATCTTTTAAAACTTGGAAATCACCAAACCATTTATTAACGTTTTCAATATTTATTATAGAACTAGACATTATCTTTCAGTTTTATATTTTTCCTCAAGGTTATAACTATATTTGCTCATTGCATAGCAAATTATCCAGAAAATTATTGCTGCAAAAATATATCCTTCCATAGCAAAACCAAGCCATTTTGGATTTGTTTTAGCTAAGGCAAGCATTCCTGCAATTTCAGCTAAGCCAACAACAAATATTAATGGTGTGTCTTTGACTAATGCCAAAAATGTATTTGCAATTCCAGGAATTACCAATTTCAAAGCTTGTGGCAATATTACAAAAATATGCATTTTCCAATATCCCATTCCTAAAGATTTCGCTGCATCATATTGACCTCTAGGTAGAGCTTGTAAACCTCCCCTAATAACTTCAGCACAATATGCGGCTTCAAACAAAGTTATAGCTATAATCACTCTAACTAATTTATCCATGAAGAAATCTTGAGGTAAAAACATTGGAAACATTACTGATGACATAAATAATACTGTTATTAACGGAACTCCTCTCCAAAATTCGATATAACCAACTGAAATATATCTTATTGCTGGTAGATTAGATCTTCTTCCTAATGCCAAGATCATTCCAAGAGGAAAACAGAAAATTAAACAAAAAAATGAGACAATAAACGTTAAAGATAAACCGCCCCAGGCTCCAGTTTCTACCCAAACTAAACCAAATGCTCCACCTGAAATCAAATAATAGATTATTAAGAAAGCAATTATTGGATAGATCACTACATAATATAAAGCTAAGTATTTTTTTAAATTTTCTTTAAAAAAGTAACCAACAAAACCGAGTCCTATAACTAATAAAAATGCAGAATTAATTCTCCAATGGAGTTCATTAGGGTACATTCCATACATAAATCTCTTAAACCAAACTTTTATGTAAGTCCAACAAGCGCCTGTGCCTGTACATGCCTCTTTTGTGTCACCAGAAATATTAGCATCTAATACCATCCAACTTAATGCTGGAGGAAAAGCTTTTAAAATAGCAAAAGTTATAAAAAGTGTAAGAAATGCATTGAAGTTAGTTGTATTAATATTCTTATTAAGAGAGTCTAAAAATTTATATCCACTGTATTCTGTTCTTAAATAAGACAAACCTAAAAAACCAAGAATTAAAGGGAAAAAAATACTCAAATTTCCTGGTAAAGAACCACTAATATTAATTCTAAAAAAGGAATTTAAAAACACATCAAGAATACTTAAGATTAATAAAGCGCTTCCAATGTAAATATTAGTCATTTGGTTTTGGCTTTTAATTCTATTTAAACTCAAATTCATTTTTATTTTTCCTTAATTTCTATTCGTTTATTGTACCAATTCATTAATGCAGCGATTGCTAAACTAATTGATAAATAAGTTAACATCGTAATACCAACAATTTCTATCGCTTTACCTGTTTGCATCAAAGCTGTTCCTGCAAAAACTAAAACTAAATCTGGATATGCTATAGCAGCTGCTAAAGATGAATTTTTTGTTAAATTTAAATATTGATTTGTTGTTGGTGGAATAATAATTCTTAATGCTTGTGGCATTATAACTAATTTCAAAATTTGATTAGGTGTTAGACCAACCGAAGCAGCAGCTTCTTTTTGACCCTTACTTATACCTTGAATTCCAGCTCTTACACATTCAGCCACGAAAGTTGATGTATAAAGTGAAAGTGCTAAAACTAAAGCTATCAATTCAGGTGGTAATGCAATTCCACCCTCAAAAATAAATGATGTTTGTGCTAATTGTTTTAAAACTGGCATTTCAAAATCAAGGGTTACTCCCCCAATTAAAAATGATAATAATGGTAAAATAGTAATTAAAGCTAGCGATATATATAAAACTGGTAATTGTTTACCCTCTTTTTCTTGAATTTTTTTTGCATAAATTCTGATAAAAATAATAGTAACTATTGCGGCTATCAAGCATGACATAAACACGTTTAAATTTTCCCAAATCATTGAAGGAATGTAGTAACCTTTAATAGTCATATAAGTTACTCCGAACCAAGGCTGAGCATTTTCAGGAAGAGGTAATGCTCTTAATGCTGCATAATACCAAAAGAATATTTGTAATAATAAGGGTATATTTCTAAAGAACTCTACATACCAAGCTGCAGAATTCTTAATTAAAAAATTTTGTGATAATCTAGCAATACCAATAATAACACCTAAAATAGTACAAAATATTATACCTAAAACAGATACTAAAAGTGTATTTAGTAAAGCTACTACATAGGCCCAAAGATAAGAGTCTTGACCATCATAATCCAACAAAGTGAATTGCATATCAAAAGAAGCTTCTTGTGATAAAAAACCAAAACCAAAATCAATACCTCTATTATCCATATTGACTTGTGCATTAATTGTAAAAAAACCAAAAACTAAAACTACGAATAGGATGGTTAAAAGTTGGGGGAGAATTCTTTTAATTTTATTATTCATTTAAGCGTATAATAAAAAAAAGGGCTAGATAAATCTAGCCCTTTTTGAGTATTTTAAGATGAATTATCTTGCTGGTGGAACGTATAAAATTCCGCCTTTTGTCCATAATTGATTTGGACCTCTATCTGGTAAAATACCTGTGTCAGCTATATTTCTCTTGTAGCTTTCACCGTAGTTACCAACTTGCTTAATAATTCTTAGGTTCCACTCATTATCTAAACCAAAAGCAGCACCCATTTCACCTTCTGCACCAACAAGTCTTTTGATTTGTGGGTTATCAGAAGTTTTCATTGAATCTGCGTTAGCTGAAGTAATACCGTATTCTTCTGCTTCGATCATAGTATTTAATGACCATCTAACGATATCTTCCCAAACAGCATCACCTTGTCTTACAACTGGTCCTAAAGGCTCTTTAGAAATAGTTTCTGGAAGAACAATGTGTTCGTCTGGATTCTTCATTTTAGTTCTTTGAGCAGCTAATCCTGATTTATCAGTTGTGTAAGTATCACATCTACCTGCATCGTAAGCAGCTACGACCTCGTCTGCTTTTTCGAATGCTACTGGCTCATAAGAAATTCCTCTTGAATTAAAGAAGTCTCTCATATTTAACTCAGTTGTTGTACCAATGTTTGTACAAGCTGAGATACCATTTTTAAACTGATCTACTGATGTAATTCCAGAGCTTTTTCTCACCATGAAACCTTGACCATCGTAAAAGTTTACACCTACGAAAGTAAGACCAATGTCAGCGTCTCTAGAAAGTGTCCAAGTAGTATTTCTTGCTAAAACATCAATTTCACCTGAAGTAAGTGCAGTAAATCTTTCTTTCGCACTTAGTGGAGTGAACTTAACTTTGTTAGCATCACCTAGTACAGCAGCTGCTACTGCTCTACATACATCAACGTCGATACCTGTCCAATTTCCAGATGCATCAGCATTTGAAAATCCAGGAAGACCTTGAGAAACACCACATCTAACAAAACCCTTCTTTTGAGTGTTTTTTAGAGTTTTTGACTTTTTAGCCATTGCTTCTGTTGTAAAAGCAAACAGAACAGCAATCATAGCAAATAAAGAAGTCAATTGTTTTAAATGTTTAAACATATATTTCCTCTTAGTTATTTATTTGTTAACAAATTAATTCAAAATTATTTTTTGAATTAATTAATTTAAGCACTTAAACAAAAATTGATCAACTGTCTTTGGTGTGCAAATTGACTTAATTAATCAACTTAATTAAATCTATTATCAACCACAGGTAGAATATTGGCGCGCCCTGAAGGATTCGAACCTCCGACCCACGGTTTAGAAAACCGTTGCTCTATCCAGCTGAGCTAAGGGCGCAAAATAGTTAATATATAATACGTAATTAACTTTTAAAAAAGAATTTTTTCAAGATAATTAAAATAGATAATAATTCAACTCTACCGATCATCATAAAAAGAATTAAAGAAAACTTTGAAAAAACACTTAGTTCATAAAAATTGAAATTTTCTAAGTTGGTTAAAGAGGAATTAACAGTATTCATGAGAGTTAAAATTGACAGTTTAAAAGATATTTCGCTACTTATTCCTGAAATCGTTAGAAATAAAGACAAAATACTTAATGAAATAACAAATATTACAACAGACAAAAAATATTTGTAAAAATCCTCAGTCTCTAAATTGATGTTAAAAAAAGGAAGTCTATTAGAATAAACATTTTTTGGCTTTGCATGAGATA
The DNA here is from genome assembly GCA_902624345.1 of uncultured Pelagibacteraceae bacterium. GTDB lineage: Bacteria > Pseudomonadota > Alphaproteobacteria > Pelagibacterales > Pelagibacteraceae > Pelagibacter. The sequence goes on from CACNXI010000006.1 coordinate 24,190, forward strand.
CGAGTTCATTCATAGAAAACTTAAAAAGCAAAAAAAGTTTTGAAAATCTTAGACCGGAACTAGTGGAAAAAAAAGATCCACCTATTATTATTAAAATTAAGAAAATAAAAGATAGATTTTGGGGAACGTCTAAAGAAAATCCGATATTAGATATAGAGCTACAAATTGATAAAAAAAGTAATGAAAAATTATTGTTGATGTTAAAAAAAATAAAGAAAAGTGCAACTAAAAACAAAAGGTAAAATAGAAGATAGAGATCCTCAAATAAAAAATTAATGTTCTTTTTTTTGAAAAAAAACAAGTTGTAGAACAAAAAAAGACTGAAAAAAGATAAAAGCATTGATATTGAAAGAAATATTTGTTGAAATTTTCCATCAATGATCAAACTAAGATTATTGTCTGGTAAAAAACCACCTGATGAAATTAATGTTAAAGATAGATTAAACGAGTCAAATATTCTAATTCCAGACATTGATAGTAAAATAAATATCATCACTGTTAATATAAGATAAATAAAGCTGATTTTAAAAGATTGTTTTAAAGTTTCGCTACTGCTAAATGAAATGAAATTTGTAAGAGATTTTTTTAAATTCGTATCAAAAATATCTATTAGTAAAATTAACGAAATCAAAAAATATAATCCACCAATCCATTGTGTAGATGATCTCCATAAAATTAAACTTTGGTTTAAATGTTTTATGTTTTCAAATACCGTAAAGCCAGTGGAAGTAAAACCAGAAACTGACTCAAAATATGCATCAAATAAACTCAAATTATTTAATATCAAATAATAAGGTATTGATAATAATATTGGAATTAATAAATAACCGGTAATAACGGTTAATATTTTTTCAAATATAGATGTTTTTTTTAAATTTTTTCTTTTAAAAAATATTAAAGAACCG
>CACNXI010000007.1 GCA_902624345.1 uncultured Pelagibacteraceae bacterium
ATCCTCTGTTTAAATTTTTTTCTAAATAGAAAATTAGATTTGGATATAAAGAATTTCTTAATACACTTAAATCTGAACTTATTGGATTTATAATCTTTACACTTTCTAACTTTTCTTTAAATTTATTATTAATTTTTTCGTCGGTAAAAGACCATGTAATTGTTTCAAGATATCCTTTTGAGGCTACTGACCTTTGAGCTAAATGAAAATGTTTCTGAAAGAAGTTAAGTGTTGGTTTAGTTCGCTTTTTCTCAGGTTCAATTGACTTGATTTTTTCAAATCCAATAATTCTAATAACTTCTTCTACTAGATCAATCTCACCAAAGATATCTGGTCTCCAACTTGGAACCTTAACATTAAGAAATTTACCTTTGGTTTTAATAGTAAAGCCTAAGTTTGATAAGATCTTTTTTATCTCATTAGTGTTTATGTTAGTTCCAACTGTCTTTGATACCATTTTTGGGTTAAATTTTATCACAAGATTTTTAAATTTTTTTATCTGCTGTATGTCAAATTTAGAAACTTCCCCTCCGCAAATTTCTAAAATTAGTTCGACGGCAGAATCCAGCCCAGCATTTACAGACTGAGGATCTACCCCTCTTTCAAAACGGAACTTTGCATCACTATTCAAATCTAATTTTTTAGCAGTTTTTCTAATTATTGTAGGATCAAAATATGCAGACTCTAATAATATATTTTTTGTATGTTCTTCTGTTCCTGACCTTTCACCTCCAATTATTCCGCCCAAACCAAGCACACCTTCATCATCCGATATCACACACATGTCTCTATCAAGTATATAGTTTTTATTATCTAGGGCTTTAAAGTTTTCTCCTTTTTTTGAATTTCTAATGGTAATTTTATTCTTTATTTTATCTAAATCGTATGCATGAAGGGGTCGGTTTAAATCAAACATTACATAATTTGTTATATCAACAACAGCGGAAATAGGCCTTAAGCCAAGTGCTAAAATTCTATTTTTTAACCATCCTGGACTTTCAGTATTTTTAATATTTTTAATGATACAGCTTCCAAAAATTGAGCATGCCTGATTTTTATTTTTTTCAATCTTTATCTTTAAATTATGTTTAATATTCTTTTGAACTTTGCTTTTTCTTTGTTCTTTAAGTTTTCCAAAGTTAGAGGCTGACAAGTCTCTCGCTATTCCTCTCACACCTAGGCAGTCTGGTCTATTTGGGGTAATTGATAATTCAATAACATTTTTTCCTTTTTTTTCATCAAAAAATGATTTTCCAATTTTTGTTTTATATTTTTCATTTAGATCTACTATTCCTTCACTCTCATTAGAAAGTTTCAACTCTGATTCAGAACAAAGCATCCCGTAAGAGGTTTCTCCTCTGATCTTTGATACTTCTAATTTCATCCCATTTTTTGGAATTACTGAACCCGGCGGCGCGTAAATTGTCAAAAGTCCATCTCTTGCATTAGGAGCGCCACACACAACTTTAAGAATTTCTTTTTTTCCAACATCTACATCACATAACTTTAGGCGGTCAGCATTGGGATGTTTGTTTGCTTTTACTATTTTCGCTACAATAAATTCACTAAGTTCATTTTTGACTGACTCTACCTTTTCTACCTCTAAACCAATATTATTTAATTTTTGGATAATTTGAGACTCACTTTTATTTGTTTTTAAGTGAACATCAAGCCAGTCTTTAGTGAATTTCATTTGCTTAAGCCTCTATAGTTTGTTGGAACATCTAAAGGATCAAAACCATAATAATTTAACCATCTATAATCACATTCAAAAAAAGATCTTAAATCATTAATTCCGTACTTAAGCATTGCCAGTCTATCAATACCAATACCAAAAGCAAAACCTTGATAAATTATTGGGTCAACCTTACAGTTTTTTAAAACATTTGGATGAACCATCCCACATCCAAGAATCTCTAGCCATTTATCTCCTTCGCCGATAATAATTTTATTTTTTTCGATTCTATAACCAATATCTACCTCAGCCGAAGGCTCTGTAAATGGGAAGTGACTGGGTCTAAACCTCATCTTAATTTTATCTACTTCAAAAAATTCTTTTATAAAATAGTTTAAACACCCTTTTAAATGACCCATATTAATATTTTTATCTATGTGTAGACCTTCTAATTGATGGAACATTGGTGTGTGAGTTTGATCACTGTCACTTCGGTACGTTCTTCCAGGTGCAATTATTTTAAAAGGAGGTTTTCCCTTTAACATTGTGCGGACTTGAACAGGAGAAGTGTGCGTCCTAAGCAAAGTTTTCATGTTCTCATCCAAATAAAATGTGTCGTGCATATCTTTTGCTGGATGATCTTCAGGAGTATTTAAAGCAGTAAAATTATTATAATCATTTTCAACGTCAGGTCCCTCTTCCACACTAAATCCGATTTCTGAAAAAATACATGATATTTCATCAATTACTTGGGACACAGGGTGAATCTTTCCAATTTTAAATTCATTCTCAGGTAAAGTAACGTCAATTTTTTCTTTTTTTATTTTTTCATTAAGATCTTTATCTGAAACTTCTGTTGCTTTTGCCCTAAATATTTCAAGCAATTCTTGTTTTGCTTTATTTATATTGGATGCAAAAGTTTTTTTTTCATCCTCAGATAAAGAGCCAAGTTTTTTAAACTGAGAATTAATAAATCCATTTTTACTGAAAATATCTGTTCTTATAGATTCAATTTCTTTTGAATCCTGAGTTCCGTTTAATCTGTTCTTAAACTCGAGAAATTTTTTTTCAAAATCAGACATTTTTACAGATTATTTCTTAAACTAAGAAAAACAATAGGGAAGATTAATTAAGTGCTGCTTGAGCTTTTTTAACAATTGTTTTAAACGCTTCAGGGTTATCATAGGCAATTTCAGCTAGAATTTTTCTATCTAACTTAATACCAGATTTACTTAAAGCATGTATGAATTTTGAATAAGTAAGCCCTTCGCCCCTTACTCCTGCATTAATTCTTTGGATCCATAAAGACTTAAATTCTCTTTTCTTATTTCTTCTATCCCTATAAGCGTACTGCATCGATTTTTCCATTGCTTGTCTTGCAACTCTAATCGTGTTCTTTCTTCTGCCCCACTGACCTTTTACAGTTTTAAGAACTTTTTTATGTTTAGCTCTACTTGTAACTCCTCTTTTTACTCTCGGCATTTTACCCTCTCAAACTATACGGCATATATGATTTTACAATTTTGCCATCCTGTTTAGACATTACAGTTGTTCCTCGTTGTTTTCTAATTTGTGAATTCGTTCTTTTGATCATGCCATGCCTTTTTCCAGCTTGAGGCATTATTACCTTTCCTCTTGCAGAAATTTTAAATCTTTTTTTTGCTGAACTTTTTGTTTTTAACTTTGGCATAGCATGGGGGTTATACAAATATAATTATAATTTTACAAGAATAATTAGATTGGTTGAATGACCATAATCATCTGTTTACCATCAAATTTAGGCTGTAACTCTACTTTTCCAAGTTTTTCCATATCAGCCTTAATTTTATCCATCAATTCGTGTCCAAGATTTGAGTGTTGCAACTCTCTTCCTTTAAATTTAATAGTAAATTTTACTTTGTCTCCTTTTGACAAAAATTTTTGGGCATTTTTTATTTTAAATGAGTAGTCATGTATTTCTGTTACTGGTCTAAGTTTTATCTCTTTAAGCTCAATTTTTTTTTGTTTCTTCTTTGCTTTGTTGGCTTTTTTTTGAGCGTCATATTTATATTTACCCATATCCATGATTTTACAAACTGGTGGTTTGGCGTTTTGAGCAATCTCGATTAAATCTAATCCTTCATTTTTTGCTATGTTTATTGCCTCTTGTGTATTTAATACCCCTAAATTTTTTCCATCACTGGAAATTACCTGAACTTCTTGAGACATAATTCTGTTATTTGAACGAGGTCCTCTATCCTTAGTTCTTCTCTGGAAATAGTTTTGTTTGAAATCTGCCACTTATAATGATGGAGCTTTGTTTAAAGCTTGATAGTGATTAATAAATTTTTTTAGTTCCATGTTTTCTTGTTTTGTAGAATCCAATTGTCTAATAGTTACACTATTACTGTCAACTTCTTTTTTTCCACAAATTAATAGAATTGGAACCTTTGATAACGAATGTTCCCTTATTTTGTAATTTAAATTGTGATTCTTCAAGTCAACTTCGGAATTTAAGCCAGATGCTATTAGCTTTTTATTAACTTCAATAGAATAATCATAAAAGTCTTCAGAAACTGGTATTACCATGATTTGTGATGGGCTAATCCAAAATGGAAGTTTTCCAGAATAATTTTCAATTAATATTCCAATAAATCTTTCAAGAGAACCAAATAAAGCTCGATGCAACATTACTGGAACTTTTTTTAATCCATCTTTATCTACAAAAGATGCACCTAGTCTTCCTGGTAAATTTAAGTCAACTTGAAGAGTTCCACACTGCCAATCTCTTCCAATTGCATCTCTTAAAACAAACTCAATTTTTGGACCATAAAATGCACCTTCCCCTTTATTGATACTGTATTCTAGTTTTGTAGCTTTAACTGCTTCCAAAAGAGCCTTTTCTGCTTTGTCCCAAACCTCATCTTCTCCAACTCGAAGGTCTGGTCTATCAGAATATTTTAAAATTACATTTTCAAATCCAAGATCTTTATAAATATTTAAGATAAGATTTGTAACTGATAGAGACTCTTCTGTAATCTGATCTTCAGTACAAAAGATATGTGCATCATCTTGTGTAAATGCTCTTACTCTTAACAAGCCATGCAATGCTCCTGATGGTTCATACCTATGTACTTTTCCGAATTCAGACATTTTATAAGGTAGGTCTCGATAACTCTTTAAACCTTGGTTAAATACTTGGACACATCCCGGACAATTCATAGGTTTTATGGCAAATATTTTTTCATCTGGAGTTTCAGATGTGTACATATGCGCACCAAATTTTTCCCAGTGGCCAGATTTTTCCCACAAAGATCTATCTAAAACTTCTGGTGTGTTAATTTCTTTATAACCGGCTTCATTTTGTTTTTTTCTCATGTAGTCAATAAGTTTTTGAAATAGTGTCCATCCTCTTTGGTGCCAAAATACTGCCCCTGGGCTTTCTTCTCTAAAATGGAATAAGTCCATTTCTTTACCAAGTTTTCTGTGATCCCTTTTTTCAGCTTCCTCTAATCTTTTAATGTAATTATCTAAATCTTTTTTTGATGCCCAGGAAGTTCCATAGATTCTTTGCAGCATTTCATTTTTTGAGTCACCTCTCCAATATGCACCTGCAACTTTGGTTAATTTAAAATTTTTACCAATCTTACCAGTAGATGATAAATGCGGACCTCGACAAAGGTCATGCCATTTTCCATGAAAGTATACAGAAATTTCCTCAGTTTTAGGGATATCTTGAATAATTTCAGACTTGTAATTCTCTCCAATTTTTTTGAAATGTGAAATTGCTTTATCCCTATCCCAAACTTCTCTATAAGTTGGTTCATCTCTATCAACAATTTCTGACATCTTTGTCTCAATCTTTTTTAAATCTGCTTCAGTAAAAGGTTCTTTTCTTGAAAAGTCATAATAAAAGCCGTCCTCAATAGTTGGTCCAATAGTAACTTGTGTGCCGGGAAATAGCTCTTGGACTGCCATTGCTAAAATATGTGCTGTATCATGTCTGATAGTATCAAGCCCATCTTTATCTTTTGACGTTAAAACTTTTACTTCACAATCCTTTTCTATTTCATAACTTAAATCTTTTAATTTTCCATCGACACTTATTACTAAAGCTTCTTTGGCTAGAGATTTGCTAATTTTCTCAGCAACTTTAAATCCTGAAACTTTTTCTTTAAAAGCTAATTTTTTTCCATCGGGTAAAGTTATATTAGGCATTAATCAATTTTTTATATTCTGAATAAGTTGAAAAACACATTTTTTCAACATTAAATTTTTTTTGTACGTTTTTTCTACCATTATTTCCCATCACATTAAGTGAAGTATCGTCCAATCTAAAAATAAAATCTAGTTTTTCACTTAAAGAATGGTGATCACTAGATCTAAACAATAAACCAGTTTTATTATCTACTATTGTTTCCCTCGATCCGCCAATATCACTTGCAACTATTGGTTTTTTCATTGACTGTGCCTCAACTGATATTCTACCAAAAGCCTCGGGCTCAATCGATGCAGAAACAATAACGTTAGAAACGCTATAAGCAACAGGCATTGAAGGTGCATGTTCAAGAAAAATTACTTCATTATTTAACCTAAATCTTTCAATCAATCTAATAAGTTTTTTTTTGTAGATTTTTCTTCCTTGATCAGAGCCTAGAAGTATAGCTATAAAATTTTTATATCCATATTTTGTTTTAAGATCATTAAGGGCCTCAATAAAAATTTCTTGACCCTTCCACTCTGTAAGTCTTCCTGGCATTAAAATAATTTTTTTATTGGTATCAATATTTAGTTTTTTCAAAAATTTAATTCTATCTGCTTCTTTGATGTTATCAGGATCATAATACTCAGTATTGATCCCTCTAAAAATAACTAAAAACTTTTTAATTCTTGATATGTGCTCTGGATATTTTTCTTTGATATGGGAAAAGATAAAGTTTGAGCCCGCAATTACGCAATCTGACTTAAGCATAATTGCATTGTATTTTTTTTTTATTGAATTATTAAAATTATATGTCCCATGGAATGTTGTTACTAATTTACATCTAGTTATTTTAGACACATAATAACAAGACCATGCCGGCGCTCTGCTTCTAACATGAAGTATGTTTATTTTATAAAACAGAACAATAAAAGTAAGTACAAATATATTTATTAATATCAGCAAAGGATTTTTGCTCTGAACCGGAAGTCTAAATAGTTTTACTTTTTTTTTATCTATATATTTTAATAGTTCTCCTCCACTAGTAGCAATGAAGGAGCTAGATTTTTGTTCTTTTAAATAATGGGCAAGATCGTAACAACCTATTTCAGCTCCACCATAACCAAGTTTTGGTATTACTTGTAAAACTTTTAATTTAGATGACATTTGATTAACTTATAATATCATATTTAAAATTTCAAAATGACTAAATTCAATTATATCTATTTTAAAAATGATAAAAAATTACGAATTTTGAATAGTAAGTTAAATTCTAAACTTACTGTTGTGTTTTTGCACGGTTTAAAATCTGATATGGAGGGGAAAAAACCCCTTTTTTTAAAAAGATATTGCAAGAAAAACAAAGTTAACTTTCTTTCTCTTGAATATTCTGGTCATGGTAAGTCGTATGGGAAATTTGAAAATGGAACTATTTCTAAATGGAGGAACAACGTTAAATTTGTAATTCGCAAAATAATTAAAAAAGAAAAATTTTTAATAGTTGGCTCAAGTTTGGGTGCTTGGCTTGGGCTTTTGCAATTTCAAGATTTTAAGAAACAAATAATTGGATTTATTGGAATAGGTTCTGCTCCTGAATTCTTGGATAGATTAATTTGGCAAAAACTGAAAAATAATGAAAAAAAAATGTTTTTAAAAAAGAAATTCTACATGCTTAAAAGCAATGGCTATGAATATAAAATCAAATTAGCTTTTCTGAAAGATGGTAGAAAAAATAAAGTACTTAATAAAAAGATAAACTTAAAAATCCCTATTTATTTAATTCATGGGAAAAAAGATGACGTTGTTCCTTTAAAACTATCAAAAAAAATCTTTAGTATTTTTCCTAAAGCAAAAAAGAAAATACAGATTATAAAGGGAGGCGATCATAGCTTGTCTCGTAAAGGAGATCTAAATAAACTCGCAAATTTAATAGACGAGATTATACATTAACCTTCAAACCTTCTTCGTAGGTTGGGTAAATTAATTTTAATTTAAATATATCTTTAATCTTTTTATTTGAAACTTTTTTAGAATCTTTATAGAAATCTTTCAGCATACCTTCCTCTAATTCATCAAAACTAATAATTTTTGGTAATTCAAAATTAATCAAATTACATGCATATTTAACGACCTCAATATTTGATGCTGGCTTATCATCCGACAAATTGTAAATATCATTATTTAAAGACTTATTCAGTGACAGATATAATGTTTGAGCTATATCTTTAACGTGTATCCTTGAAAAAAAGTGATTTTTTTTTTCAACAACAAATTTTTGATCATTTCTAAGTCTGGTAATTGCATTGTATCTATCAGAATAAATCCCGGAAAGTCTAAAAATTTGAACTGGCAATGAATTTTTTGTTCCAATAGACAACCAATCTTTCTCAACATTTAGTCTGTTTTTTCCTGCAAGCGTTTGTGGATTTGTTGTGCTGTCTTCATTTACCCAGGCTCCATCGTGATTACCATAAACACTTGTTGAGGATAAATAAGTTAGCCATTTAAGGTTTTGTAATTTTAAATTATTTTTTACTAATCTTTCTATGAACATATCCTTCCCATTTATTGGGGGAACAGATATCAAAATATGATCGGACTCTTGTAATGGATTGATCAAATCTTTATCAAAATCATTTTCATTAAATTCATAATTAAAATATTTTAAATTTTTAAAAGAAAGCTCAGAAGAATTTTTTCTTGATGTGGTTGTTAATCTTAAATCAACATTAAAATTTAATAGATGGTCCACAAAAGATTGAGCTACCTGTCCAAAACCAAAACAAAATAATTTCATTTTTTATTAACTTGCGAAATTAGAGATTTTATTTGTAATAGGATTTTCAAGTTTGTCGATCATTTCTTTTGGACAGACTTGAATAAAATTATTAATCTCTGTATCAAAGTTTTCTAGTATTTTTTTTGAAACGTTTGAATTTGTCTCATTAGAATGTTCTTCAACTAATTTTTTTAGAAATTCCTGCCAAAATTTTGTTTCAACACCTTGCCAAATTACACTTTCAGGATTTACTCTTTTTTCGAATTCTTTTTCTTTATCATAAATAAAAGCCATACCACCTGTCATACCGGCAGCAAAATTATCTCCAGTATTTCCTAAAATTACAATATTTCCCCCAGTCATATATTCACAACCATTTGAGTCACATCCTTCAACTACAGCCGTAGCCCCAGAATTTCTAACAGCAAATCTTTCACCTGCTTGTCCAGCTGCAAATAATTTTCCTGAAGTTGCTCCGTATAAAACTGTGTTACCAATAATTGTGTTGTCTTTTGAAATCAAATTACTTTCTTTGCTAAGTTTAATGACTATCTTGCCTCCTGATAATCCCTTCCCAACATAATCATTGGCATCTCCACTTAAAACTAATTTTAGTCCTTTAATACCGAATGCACCAAAAGATTGTCCCGCAGATCCTTCAAAATTCAAAGTTAAGTAGTCATCGTTTAATTTTGCGTTATTATATTTCTTATATAATTCATAAGAAATACGTGTGCCTACAGCTCTATGAGTGTTTTCAATCTGATAGGATTTTTCAATTTTTTCGTTGTTATCAATTTTTTTATTTATCTCAGGCCAAATTTTCTGGTCTAAAGTGTCTGGTACAAAATTTATTATTTGTTTTTCACAATATCTTTTGTTTTTACCAGGATCAGCTTGTACAAAAAGAGGATTCAGATCTAAATCATCTAAATTTGGTGATCCTTTGCTCACCTGCCTTAAGAGATCTGTTCTTCCAATTATTTCGTTTAAAGATTTAAATCCAAGCTCAGACAGAATTTCTCTCACCTCTTGAGCTATAAAAGTGAACAGGTTAACCACCTTATCAGGAGTTCCGTTAAACTTTTCTCTCAATTTTTCATCCTGTGTACAAACTCCTACTGGACAAGTGTTTGAATGACATTGCCTTACCATAATACATCCCATAGCTACTAAAGCAGTTGTTGCTACACCAAATTCTTCCGCTCCCATCATGGCTGCAATGACAACATCCCTACCAGTTTTAATTCCACCATCTGTCCTCAATGTAACTGTATGTCTTAAATTGTTTAGAGTTAAAACTTGGTTTGCCTCGGTCAATCCCATTTCCCAAGGTATACCAACGTATTTAACGCTAGTTTGAGGAGTAGCTCCTGTTCCACCATTATGCCCGGAAATTAAAATTATATCAGCTTTTGCCTTTGCAACTCCTGCTGCAATAGTACCAATACCAGAAGATGCAACAAGTTTTACACCAACACGTGCTTTAGGATTTATCTGTTTTAAATCATAAATCAATTGGGCCAAATCCTCAATTGAGTAAATATCATGATGAGGAGGGGGCGATATTAAAGTCACCCCAGGAGTAGAATGTCTTAATCTAGCAATTTCCTTTGTGACCTTAAATCCAGGTAACTGTCCACCTTCTCCCGGTTTAGCGCCTTGTGCAATTTTAATTTCTATCTCGTTGCAGTTATTTAAATAATTAATTGTAACTCCAAATCTCGCAGATGCTATTTGTTTCACTCTTGAATTAGCACTATCTCCATTAGACTGAATTTGAAATCTTTTTTCATCTTCACCACCTTCTCCGCTGCAAGATGCTCCTTTAATTCTATTCATTCCAATAGCTAGTGTTTCGTGTGCTTCTTTTGATAGTGCTCCATGGGACATACTTCCACTTCCAAAACGTTTTAAAATATTCTCAACTGGTTCCACTTCATCGATGCTGATTGTATTTTTTTTCTTGAAATCAATTAAGTCCCTTAAATTAATAGGAGGTAAATCATATATTCCTTTAGAGTATTTTTTATATAACTCATAAGATTTGTTTGTAACTGCCGATTGAAGCAAATGTATCAGTTTACCTTGGTATTGGTGTGTCTCACCGTTTTTTCTATATCGGTAAATTCCTCCTATTGGCAATACGTTTGTATCAGATCTAAAAGCCTCCTCATGAATACCTCTTATTTTTTTTTCAATCCCTGTAAGTCCGATACCTGAAATTTTAGAGGTAACGCCAGGAAAAAAATCATTAACAATTGTTCTGCTTAATCCTACAGTTTCAAAATTACATCCTCCTCTGTAAGAACTAATTACAGAAATACCCATTTTTGACATTATTTTTAAAAGGCCTAAGTTTACGGATTTTACATATCTTTCTACACAATCATCATAAATAAACTTTCCAAATAATTTTTTTTCAAATCTCTGGTAAAGACTGTCTAATGCTAAATAAGGATTAACTGTAGTAGCTCCAACTCCTATAAGAGTTGCAAAAGAGTGGGTATCTAGCGCTTCACCCGTTTGAGCATTAATTGAAACATAGCCTCTTAACTTTAATTTGATTAGATGCGTATGAACAGCACCAATACATAGAAGCATAGGAATTGGGTACTTATCCTTAGAAACTTCTTTATCGCTTAAAATTAGTTGCGTTACCCCTTGTCTTACTAAAACTTCAGCCTCTTTTTTTAATCTTTCGAGTGAAGATTCTATATTTTCTTCATTAGTAAAGGTACAATCTAAAACTTGATTATTTTTGTCAAAAAAAGAAACAAATTTTTCAAACTGTTTGTTTGATAGAATTGGACTGTTTAGTACATAAATATTTTCTTCAGTAAGGTTATTAAAATCTAAAATATTTCCAAGATTTCCAAACCTTGTTTTTAAACTCATAACCTTATTTTCTCTTAGTGAGTCGATTGGCGGGTTTGTTACCTGGCTAAAGTTCTGTCTAAAAAAATGATACAAGGGTCTATATTTGTTAGACAAAACTGCTAGAGGTGTATCATCACCCATTGATCCAGTCGCCTCTTTTGCATCCTCTGCCATTGGGTGAAGTATCAATTCAAGGTCCTCTAGACTGTATCCAAAACAATGTTGAAGTTTTCTTAATTGATCACCTTTAAATAAATTTGTCTCATTTTTGATCGGGAATTTTTTATCTAAATCAATAATCTGGTTATTAAAATGTTTGTACTCTTTTGCTAAGTAGTTTTTTATCTCTTTATTTTTAAATATCTTCCCCTTTTCTATTCTTACACCTAAGATTTCACCAGGACCTAGTCTTCCTTTTGAAACTATCTTTTTTTCATTAAGTTCAATCATTCCAGTTTCTGATCCAGCAAAAAGTAAATTATCTTTTGTGATTGTGTATCTCATAGGTCTAAGACCATTTCTGTCTGTAGCAACTATCACCCATTCATTATCTGTGGCAGCAATAGCTGCAGGACCATCCCATGGTTCCATTGTGCTATTAAGAAAGTTAAATAATTTTTGATGTTCAGCTGGTAGCACTTTACTTTTCTTAGACCAAGCGTCAGGTATTAACATTAATTTTGCTAAAGGGGCGGGTTGGCCAGAAATATTAAGTAATTCAAAAACATTATCTAATGATGCTGAGTCTGAATTTCCGCTTGGGATAACTGGTTTTAAGTTCTCCATATCCTCAAAAACTGGGCTGAACATTTCTTCCTCATGAACCTTCATCCAATTTACGTTACCTTTTAGGGTATTTATTTCTCCATTATGTGCTAGAGCTCTGAATGGTTGTGCTAGATCCCAGCTTGGTGCGGTATTGGTCGAAAATCTCTGATGAAAAATTGCATATCTTGATACAAATCTTGGATCTTTAAGATCTAAATAAAAATCAGACAAGGACTCTGCAAGGAACATTCCCTTGTAAATGATTGATTTAGAGCTAAAGGAACATATGTAAAATTCATTAAGGTTTTCTTGAAGTATTTTTTTTTCAATCTTTCTTCTAGCTTCATAAAGTTTTATCTCTAGTGACTTACCCTTTTCATTTTTATCATTATGTTTAAACAAGACTTGTGTAATTTCTGGTCTATTTAAATCTGCCTTTTCTCCTAGAACAGAAGGGTTTACAGGTACCTGTCTCCATCCATAGATGTTAAAATTACTTTTTGTTAACTCACTTTCAACAATAGTTCTGCAAGCCTCTTGGGCGCCATAATTATTTCTTGGAAGAAACAACATTCCCACACAAACTTCTGAGTTATCATGTTTATGACCTGTAGCTTCAATTTTTTCGATAAAAAAATCTGAAGGAATTTCTATATGGATACCAGCACCATCACCTGTTTTTCCATCAGCATCAATTGCTCCTCGATGCCAAACAGCTTTTAATGCTTCAATTCCGTATTCAACAACTTGTCTTGATTTTTTTCCATCTGTAGATGATACCAAACCAACTCCACAAGCATCATGTTCCATATTTTCGCTATAAATATGATTTGATTTTAATAATTCTAAGTTTTCTTTTCTTCTTAATTTTTCTAACTTTAGATTTATCTTTTTTTTACTCACGATTAGGCTACCTTTCTCTTTGAGTCCTTTAAATCTTTCAAATATTTATGAATACTTTCTGCAACATCTCTTCCATCTTTTATAGCCCAAACAACCAATGAAGCTCCACGGACTATATCGCCAGCTGCAAATACACCCTTTACACTTGTCTCCATAGTATCAAAATCAATTTTAATTGTTCCCCATCTTGAAACTTGTAATTTGCTTTCGCCAAATAATACTGGTAGATCCTCTGGGTCGAAGCCTAAAGATTTGATAACCATGTCAGCTTTCAGTTCGAAATCGGAATTTTCTTGAATAATAGGTTTTCTTCTTCCACTTTCATCGGGATCTCCAAGTTTAATTTTATCTACTGAAACTTTTTCTATTTTGTTTTTACCTAAAAACTTTTTCGGACTCGATAACCAAACAAATTCAACGCCCTCTTCCTCAGCGTTTGCAACTTCTCTTGATGAACCTGGCATGTTTTCTTTATCTCTTCTATATAAACATTTTACCGATTTAGCTTTCTGTCTTACGGCGGTTCTTACACAGTCCATTGCAGTATCACCACCCCCGATTACAATAACGTCTTTATCTTTTGCATCCAGAGATCCATTGTCAAAGTTTTCAACTTTATCTCCTAAACCTTTTTTATTTGATGCAGTCAAGAATTCCATCGCAGGATAAATATTGTTTAAATCACTACCTTCGATTTCAATTTCTCTTGGTTTATAAACTCCAGTAGAAATCAGAACAGCATCGTGTTTTTCTTTTAATTCACTTAATGAAGCATCTTTTCCAACTTCAAAATTTAAAATGAATTTAATTCCACCATCCTGTAAAAGCTTTGTTCTTCTTTCGACAACATGTTTTTCCAATTTAAAATTCGGTATTCCGTATATTAATAATCCACCAGCTCTATCATATCTATCGTAAATAGTTATTTGGTAACCCTTTTTTCTGAGCTGCTCGGCACAAGCCATACCCGCAGGTCCAGATCCAATGATTCCTATACTTTGAGTTAATTCCCTCTCAACTTTGATTGGCTTTACCCAACCCTTGTCCCAAGCATTGTCGGTTATAAATTTCTCAACAGATCCTATCGTTACCGTTCCATGACCAGATTGTTCGATAACACAATTACCTTCACACAATCTATCTTGCGGACAAATTCTTCCGCAGACTTCTGGCATATTATTTGTGCTTTGAGATAAATTGTAAGCCTCTTCTAATCTTCCCTCCGCTGTAAGTTTTAACCAATCTGGAATATTGTTACTTAAAGGACAGTGAACTTGGCAAAAAGGAACACCGCATTGAGAGCATCTGCTTGATTGTTCTTTCGCACCTTCATGAATGAACTCTTTATATATCTCATTAAAATCTTCTTTTCTGGAATCGGTTTTCCTTTTAGGTGGGTTCTGTTGACCTATTTCCACAAATCTGAGCATTTTTTCAGACATAGTGTGGTGGCTTATATATTATTAGACTGTTGAATTAAACGAAAAATAGGACAGTTATTATTACCTATATTTTAAAAAATTTACTGTTTTTGCTAGTTTTTTCCTGTTTTGCATACCTCATATGCATTCATGTTATTGCTTTAATTTACCCCTAATTAGTTTAGTTAAATAATTAATAATGGCGGAATTCATCGAAATTTTAATTTTATCAGCAATACAAGGGATATCTGAATTTATTCCCGTGAGTTCCTCTGCTCACTTATACTTAATGTCTGAAGTACAAAATTTTGAGATAAAGTCTCTTTTGACTGATGTTTCTCTTCATCTAGGATCACTATTAGCAATACTATTTTATTTTAGAGATGATTTTTTAAAATTATTCAAAGATCAAAAATTACTTAAATTATTAATTTTTGGATCTCTGCCTCTAATTATAGTTGGTTTCTTTGTATTCAAAACCGGCTTAATTAATTATTTTAGAAGCATTGAAATAATAGCGTGGACTACAGTAATTTTTGCAATCTTTTTATATATTGCTGATAAATTTTCTGTAAGAAAAAAAATTGATACAGATTTAAATTTAAGGGCAATACTTGCTATTGGCATTTTTCAAGTGCTTGCATTAATTCCAGGAGTAAGTAGAGCTGGAATTGTTATTACTGCTGGTAGATTACTCAACTTTGATCGATACGATTCTGCCAAAATTTCATTTTTTCTCTCTGTACCAGCAATCGCCGGTGCAAGTTTTTTAAACTTAAAAGAATTAACTTTTTCAAATATTGAAGTAAATTTTATTGTTTTGCTTGCGGTCATCTGTTCTTTTATTTTCTCATATATCACAATTAAATATTTTTTAATTTTTGTTAAAAAATTTAGTATGAATTTTTTTGTAATTTATAGGGTTTGCTTAGGATTAGTCTTATTTTGGTTTATCTATACTTAATCGTTTAAATTCTGGCATCAATTGTGAAAGCAAAACTCCAGCAAGAATAAATAAACATCCTAAAATATTATCTATGTTTAAAATTTGATTTAGTATAATCCAAGCTGCTATTGTTGCAAAAACACCCTCTAATGAATAAATTATTGCTGCTGGTGCGGGACTAATGTTTTTTTGCGCATAAATTTGTAAAACAAAGGCAAATCCACCAGATAATACGCCTGCATAAAGAATTTCATATGTTTCAGATAAAATATTTGAAATTGTAAAAGTCTCGTAAACTAATCCAATAAAAATTGATAAAATTGATACTATTAAAGTTTGAATAAGACCAACTGTGACTGGTAAATCAAATTTTTCTACCAGTTGACCGATAAAAATAATGTGTAAACTCCAAAACAAAGCGCATATCAATACTAGTATGTCTCCTTTTCTTACTGATGCGTCGTAAAAATTTGTTAGCAGATATCCTCCTACTACACACAACAAAACAGACGGCCAAACACTCCAATGAACTTTTTTTCGATAAAGGATATAAAGAACAAATGGTACTAAAGGTACATAAAAAATTGTAAAAAAAGCTGCATTAGCTACATCAGTATAAAGAAGCGCAACTTGTTGTAATGCAGAGGCTAAGAATAAAAATATACCTATAGAGATTGAGAGATATAGAAAATTTTTTCTATCTTTATTAAATTCATTAAAAAATTTATTTTTTTCAATTACAAAAAAAAATGGAATAAGAGCAAGGAAACCAACAAAAAATCTCACACCATTAAATGTGAATGGCCCTATTTCATCCATCCCTGTGTCTTGTGCAATAAACGTAGTACCCCAGATCAAACAACAAACAAACGCGCTTATAAGTGATAGTCTCTTTGACATTTAATTAATTATATTGAGAGGTTGTAAGCGAAATTTTTACCTAAGTTTTCTTTAATTTCATTACAAAACCTAGCAGCATCTGCTCCGTTAATAATTCTGTGGTCATAGGATAATGAAAGTGGAAGAATAAGTTTCTCGCTTTTATCTTTTTGAAATATTTTTCCTATTCCTAATATAGCTACCTCAGGAGGGTTTATTATGGGTGTAAAAAATGTTCCACCTATTCCTCCAAGACTAGTGATAGTTATTGAGCCACCTTGAAATTCTTTTTTATCAATTTTTAGATTTCTGCATTTATCACTTACTTCTTTTAGTTTTTGCGATAAGTCAGATATCTTAAATTTATCGGCATCTCTTATTTTAGGAACCATGAGACCATGTGGAGTATCTACTGCAATACCGATATGAAAATATTTTTTTAATATTACTTGATAATTTTCCTCGTCTTTTATAGATGAATTGAAGATTGGATATTTCATCATGCTCTTCACTAATGCCTTAATTATAAAAGCAAGTGGGGTAATTTTCTTTTGCTCACCTGTGTAACCATCCTTTAAATTTTTACGGAAGTTTTCAAGTTCAGTCACATCAGCCTCATCATGATGGGTGACGTGCGGGATAGTTCTCCACGACTCTGATAACAGCGGTGCTGCGAGCCTTTTTACTCGTGGCATTTCAACAACTTCTATTTCACCAAATTCAGAATGATCAATTAAGTTAATTTTTGGCTCTGGTTTTTGTGTTTCTTTTAATAGCGTATTCTTTTTAGAACCTTTTATAAAATTTTTAACATCTTCCTCTGTTATCCTGCCGTTCCTTTCAGACCCTTTAAGATTTGAAATATCAGCCCCTAATTCTCTTGCAAACTTTCTTACTTTTGGAGTGGCGAGTATTCTATTAATCATAATTTTGTTGGTATAGGTTTATTTTTATCAATGTTATACTTCTTTATCGCTTGTTCTGCATATTTTGAGGGGATTAATTGTTCTTTTGCTAAAACACTTAAAGCATAAGTAACAATATATTTTTTATCCACTTCAAAGAAATTTCTAAGTTTTTCTCTACTGTCACTTCTCCCATATCCATCTGTTCCTAGTGAATAAAAACTTTTGTTAGTAAACGGTCTTATTTGATCTGATGTAATTCTCATATAATCTGATGCTGCTAGTATAGGGCCTTCAGCATCTTTTAAGCAATTCTCAACATATGTTTTTTTTGGTTTTTCATTTGGATTTAAGAGATTATATCTCTCCACTTCCATGCCATCTTTTCTTAATTCATTAAAACTTGTGACACTCCATACATCACAATCAATTTTAAAATCTTTATCCAATATATCTGCTGCCTGCATCATTTCTCTTAAAATAGTTCCAGATCCTAATAGTTGAATTTTTGTTTTTTTGTTTTTTGAAATTTGTTTAATTTTATACATTCCTTTTAAGATTGCTTCTTCAATATTTTTATCTTTTGGTATCGCTGGATGCGGATAATTTTCATTCATAGTTGTAATATAATAAAAAATATTTTCCTTTTTTTCATACATTCTTCTTAAACCCTCTCTGAATATTACAGCTAACTCATAAGCAAAGGTTGGGTCATAGGAAACACAATTTGGTATTGTGGAAGCAAGTAGATGGCTATGTCCATCTTGATGTTGTAATCCTTCTCCAGCCAAAGTTGTTCTCCCAGATGTAGCGCCAATAAGAAATCCTCTTGCCTGACTATCTCCTGCAGCCCAGGCGAAATCACCGACTCTTTGAAAACCAAACATTGAGTAGAACAAATATATTGGAATCATTTCTATATCGTGATTAGTGTATGATGTTCCTGCTGCTATCCAAGATGACATGGAACCAGCCTCCGTTATTCCCTCCTCTAACACCTGTCCTGATTTATCTTCCCTGTAAGATGAAAGTAGTTTCGAATCCACAGGCTCATACTTTTGACCTTCATGCGCGTAAATACCAATTTTTTGAAAAAAACCCTCCATGCCAAATGTTCTGGCCTCGTCAGGAATTATAGGAACTAATTTGGGTGAAACATTTTTATCTCTTAAGAGGTTTGTTAACATTCTAACTAGAGCCATAGTCGTCGACATTTCTTTAGTGCCTGTTGATTGTTTCATCACATCGAAGATATCTTTTGGAGGAACTTTAATTGGTTTGGCAAAAGATGATCTCTCGGGAATGAAGCCACCAAGTTGTAATCTTCTCTCTTTTAAATATTTTATTTCTTGTGAGTCTTCTTTTGGTCTGTAGTACTCAATATTTTTTACTTGCTCGTCAGTTAGAGGAACATCAAATCGATCTCTGTAATAAAGTAAATCGTCTACATCCAATTTCTTTTGTTGATGGGTGGTATTAATACTTTCTCCAGATTTACCCATTCCATAACCTTTGATAGTTTTGGCAATTATCACTGTTGGACTACCTTTATTTTCTACCGCTCTATGGTAAGCTGAATACACTTTATGTGGATCATGGCCTCCTCGATTGAGCTTCCATATATCTCTATCGGTTAAGCTTGAGACCATTTCTTTTAATTCTTTGTATTTTCCAAAAAATTTGTCTCTTACATATGCGCCGCCCTTCGCCTTAAATGCTTGATACTCACCATCAACAGCTTCATTCATTCTTTTTACCAATAAACCTGTTTTATCTTTTGCTAATAATTGGTCCCAGTAAGATCCCCATATCACCTTTAACACGTTCCAACCAGCTCCTCTAAAAATTCCCTCAAGTTCTTGAATTATCTTTCCATTACCTCTTACAGGTCCATCTAATCTTTGAAGATTGCAGTTAACTACAAATATTAGGTTATCTAATTTTTCTCTAGAGGCTAATCCAATTGCACCTAAAGACTCCGGTTCATCCATTTCCCCATCTCCTAAAAAGGCCCAAACTTTTCTATTCTCATCTTTAATCAAACCTCTATTAATTAAATATTTCATAAATCTTGCTTGGTAAATTGCTAACATTGGACCAAGACCCATTGATACAGTTGGAAACTGCCAGTAGTTTGGCATAAGCCAAGGGTGAGGATAAGAGGATAAACCACCTGGTAAAACCTCCTGTCTAAACGAGTCCAGTTGTTTCTCAGTTAATCTTCCCTCTAAAAAAGATCTTGCATAAATTCCAGGAGCACTATGACCTTGGAAATATATTAAATCTCCACCAAACTTATTATTTTTTGCTCTCCAAAAATGATTCATGCCAACGTCATATAATGTTGCAGCTGATGCAAAGGTTCCTATGTGACCTCCAAGATCGGGGTTTTTTTTATTTGCTCTTACAACCATAGCAGCTGCATTCCATCTAATTAAAGATCTTATTTTTCTTTCAATGTTTTGGTCCCCTGGAGATTTTTTATCCTCTTCAGGAGGAATGGTATTTATGTAAGGTGTATTTCGAGATAAGACTAAATCTGAGCCTTCTTTATAAGAATGTTCAATTAATTGTTTTATTAAATATTGAGCTCTTTCTTTACCGTCGTTTTGGAGAACTGCAGATAAAGACTCTAGCCACTCTTTAGTTTCAGTTGGATCTAAATCATTGCCATCAGATGTTATTTCAATATTTCTGATTGGTTTCTTTTTCTCTTGGCTAATAGTTTGTGTTTCAACAGGTTTTTCTTGTTCTGCTCTTTGAGATTTTTCTGCGTCTACAATTATTTTTTCAGTATCTTTAGGAATATCTAAATTTTTGACTTCTTTTTTCTCAGGTTCTTGTTTTTTTTCAGAAGCAGATTGAATTTCTATTAGCTTATCTCCCTTCGATACTTTATCACCCACTTTTACTAAAATTTTTGAGACCTCACCTTCTTCCGTGCTTGGGACCTCCACACTTGATTTATCACTTTCAAGTGTAACAATAGAGTCGTTGTTTTGAATTTTTTGACCCTCTTTAACAAGGACTTCAATAATTTCTACGTTTTCAAAATCTCCTATATCAGGTACTAGAATATCTTTTTTCATCTATATTTTTAAAGATCAATATTTTAACATATTTATATCTTTTTTTCGTCATCCTAAAATGGGTTAATTAGCATATGTTAAAAATATTGATTAATTTTATAAAGAAAAAGCCTAATTATAAAAATTTAGATGCAAAAATTTGGATACAAAATATTATTCTAAATAAATATTATAAAACACTCAAATATTAATCTTTTTCTATACACATCGAGATTCCCATACCTCCTCCGATGCATAGTGTTGCCAAACCTTTTTTTCCACTTATTTTTTTTAATTCATTTAAAAGCGTAACAACAATTCTTGCTCCTGAGGCACCTATAGGATGACCGAGAGCTATTGCTCCACCATTCACATTTACTTTTTCTTTAGGAACTTTTAATTCTTTAATTACAGCAATACTTTGAGCGGCAAAGGCTTCGTTAATTTCAATTAAGTCTAAATCTTTTACATTCCATTTCGCTATTTCTAGAGCTTTGTTTGATGAGGGGATTGGTCCTAACCCCATCATGGATGGATCAACACCACAGGTTGCCCAGGATATAATCTTTCCCAATATTTCTAAATTATTTTTTTCAGCTAACTCTCTTGTTGTTAATACCACTGCAGCTGCTCCATCATTGATACCAGATGAATTTCCAGGAGTGACAGTTCCTTTTTCCTTAAAAACAGAATTTAGTTTTGATAGGTCTTTAATTGTAATTCCAGTTCTTGGATGTTCGTCAATATCATTGTTAATAATTTCGTTATCAAATTTTTTTTTTTTTATTGCTATATTTGCTTTATGTTGAGACTCAAGTGCAAATTCATCTTGTTCTTGTCTTGATATATTATATTTTACAGCAACATTTTCAGCTGTAACACCCATATGATAATTATTAAAAGCATCCGTCAAACCATCTTTCATCATTTGATCATGAATTGAATTAGTCATACTTTCTTGACCACCAGCAATTATAAAGTTTGCAGAACTTGTTAGTATTGATTGATATCCATTTACAATTGATCGTAGTCCAGATCCACATACTTGGTTTATAATTATTGCGGTCTTTTCTTTTGGAATTCCAGAATTTATAGCTGCTTGCCTTGCTGGATTTTGTCCACATGATCCTGTCAAAACTTGTCCTAATATTACCTCGTCAATTTCATCTACTTTTAACTTAGTCTTTTCAATTAAACTTTTAATTACCAACGAGCCTAGGTTATGAGCCTGCAGATCTTTATAAATACCTTTATATCTTCCTATGGCTGATCTTTTAGCAGCAACGAAAACAATGTCTTTAGAATTTTTTGACATTAATATAGAATAATTATTTATTTAAAAATTACATTATTATATATGATTTTTTTTTATAATTCAGCGCCTGTAGCTCAACTGGATAGAGCGCTTGGCTACGGACCAGGAGGTTCTGGGTTCGACTCCTAGCAGGCGCACCAAATTATGAAAGTCTCTCTACAATCAAGTGTTGTATATTTTTTTACTATAGTGTTAATAGTTTTAATTTTATTAACAATATTTTTATAAAAAATGGAAAACAATTTTGAACAAATCAGCAAAGTTTCTGGTTTTATGAAACACAATGGTGGTCTTTTTTTTAGAGATTTATCCGAGACTGAATTTGAATTTAAAAGCACAATACAAAAAATTCATTTAAATAGAAGAGACATTACCCATGGAGGTTTTATTTGTTCTTTAATTGATGCAGGTGCTGGAACTGCTGTATATAGAGCTAGCAATAATCAATCATGTGTAACGGTTTCATTAGATGTAAAATTCATTGCGCCATCCAGACTAGGGGATGAAATATTAGGTAAAGTAAATATATTAAAGAGAACAAAGTCAATGTTATTTGTGAATTGTAATTTATATATAAAAAAAAATATTATTGCATCTGCTACAGGTGTTTGGAAGGTAATAAAAAAAATATGATTGGGATTTTGGGAGGGATGGGAACACAGGCTGGTTTAGATATTTGTAATAAGATAGCTATTTTGCATAGAGGAAAACAAGATCAACAATACCCAAAATTTTTATTATACAACAAATCAGATACACCTAAGAGACCTGAAAATTTAAAAAAATACTACAACGTTCTAAAAGAATTAGTTAAAGGTTGCAAATTATTAGAAAAAAATAAATGTAAGTTTATTGTAATGCCGTGTAATACAGCGCACTTTTGGTATGATGATTTAAGGAAAAAAGTTAAGATACCTATTTTAAGTATGCCAGAGGAAGTTTATAATCATACAAAAAAAAACTGTAAGATTAATTCTCAAATTGGAATACTTGCAACAGAAGCTACCTTAAACACAAAGATCTATCATAAGTATTTCAATAAAAGGTTTAAGCTTTTATCGCCACCTTATAAAATACAAAAAAAGAATGTAAATAAAGCAATCAAATTTGTTAAAATGGGAAATGTAAGAAAGGCAGAAAAAATAATAAAGCCTGCAATTGATTATTTGATAAAAATAAATTGTAAAAAAATAATTTTAGGATGCACAGAGTTACCTATAGCGATTTTTGCATTCAAATCTTTTAAAAAAGCTAAAAAATCAAAAATTTTTATTGATCCAAATTTGATATTAGCAAATACTTGTGTAAATAAATATAAAGCTGCATAATTTGATCAAATATGTTAATATTGGAAAAAAATAAAAATGAGAACTTTTGCCTTAATGATTCGGACTTGTTTTAGACTATTTTTGTTCTTTAGCGATAACAATATATAGTAGTAAAAAAATTTAACACACCAAAAGTAGAAATGACAAAACATAAAATAACTGCTGTTCTTGGACCTACAAATACTGGAAAAACCTTTCTAGCTATTGAGACAATGTTATCTTTTAGCTCTGGAATGATGGGTTTTCCCTTGAGGCTTTTAGCAAGGGAAGTTTATGACAAAGTTGTTAAAAAAACCGATCCGAGTAAAGTTGCATTAATCACAGGTGAAGAAAAAATAATACCTTCAAACGCTAAATATTATTTTTGCACCGTAGAGTCTATGCCTGTTGAAAAAGATTTAGAATTCGTCGGAATAGACGAAATTCAAATGTGTTCTGACCATGAAAGAGGTCATATTTTCACTGACAGATTATTGAATTTAAGAGGTGAAAAATTAACCATGTTCATGGGATCAAACTCAATGAAAAATATTATTGATAAATTAGACGGAGATATCGAGTATATCGATAGAAAAAGACTATCTAAATTAACTTACTCTGGTCACAAAAAAATATCCCGAATAGAGAGAAAAAGTGTAATTATAGCATTTTCAGCCGAAGAAGTTTATGCAATTGCAGAATTAATAAGACGTCAAAAGGGTGGAGCTGCAATTGTGATGGGTTCTTTAAGTCCTAAAACAAGAAATTCCCAAGTAAGTCTGTATCAGTCTGGTGATGTTGACTACCTTGTTGCAACCGATGCAATTGGTATGGGAATAAACATGGATTTAAATAATGTTTTTTTTTCAAGTATTAAAAAGTTTGATGGTAAAAAAATAAGGAGACTTAGATTATCCGAAATTGCTCAAATCGCTGGTAGAGCAGGAAGATATCTTAATGATGGTTCTTTTGGGATAACAGGTGAATGTGGTGAGATAAGTCCAGAGGAAATTGAATTACTTGAAACTCATAAAATTGATGACATAAATACAATTTTTTGGAGG